>JBEKDV010000226.1:0-12418 GCA_050014175.1 Candidatus Solibacter sp.
CGCTGAAGCCACAGGTACCGCCGCCAGGTTGGATCTGCGCCGCGCCGGGTGTCACCGGCCCCGGACCCAGGGACGAGAAACTGTATACGTTGCCCGCCGGGTCGGTCACCGACGGTCCAAAAATCGGAAGGGGGTGGTTCACTATGCCACCAGGGGACTGTTGGGCGCCCACATTTGTTACGCCGGCGCACGCTGCTAAAACCACGAGCAACACTCGCAGTGCCCCGCGACCGTGTCTAATCGTCTCAAGCTTGAGGCCAGCCGATCCACGGGCGGGCAAAAACTCCACTGATTTCACTGTGTCTCCAGTCGGGCTACTGCGGAGCACGTGGACATCCAACGGCGGAACGACCGCGACTACGCCCAGCGTTTTAGTTGTCGCTCTCCAGTTCCTAGGCGGCGTCAGTTGCCCGCATCGCACCCATCGCGCAGCCTTGCCGCTACCGTCAACGCCTCGGCCTATGACGGCATTTCATCGCCTTCCCGAGGGGGTTTTCCGCCCCTGCGCCTCATGATCTTATCGAAAGCTCTGAAATCCGCCCGCGCCTGCCGATCCGTGAAGTACGTCGCCGTCTGCATGGCGGAGACTTTCTCCGCCACCGCCGTGGCCACGAACTGGTTGATACTCGTTCGGTCCTCCCGGCTTAACCGCTCCACCGCCTCTTTGAGCGACCGCGGCAGCCGTAAGGGATATGTCCGGGTCTCTTTCATCGCTTGATCCTCGCTATCGCCTCTCGCGGGAGTAGGACCTCCACCCCAAATTGGGCCGCGGCGGTTCCGTAGTCCCGCACGTTGAACGTCACCAGGGCATCCGCCCTGCCATTGACCGCCGCTTCCAGGACCATCTCATCGTTTGCATCGCGCAACTGCGGCCGCCACAGAAAGTGTGTTTGCACGGGTTCTCCCATGGCGATGATGGCGTCCAGAAAGATCTCCACCTGCCGCGCCGAAAGCCCGGCCTCCTCGCGGTGCTCGGGTCTCCGGCAGACCGCTTCGTACTCCATCGCCAGAGGTACGCTCAGCAACAACGTAGCCTGCCCCTGCCGCACCGCCCTAAGAATGGCTGCGGAGGCGCCCGCCGGACTCCGCATGGCCGCGATCACGGCATCCGTATCCATTACCAGCCTCACATCGTCTACGATATCACATCGCCCATGATGTCATCCACTTTCCCCCAATTCGGGCCCCGGCGGAGCGACCACGAATTGCAGTATAATCGACTCACCGAAATGTCCCTCCGCTCGGCACTCTTGCTGTTCGTGGCCGGCCTCGGCACATGGGGCGTACTGCGTGCGCAGCGGCCGTTCAAGGAGTATCCAGGCCTTGAATACGAGAACTTCCCTCTTCCGCCGGACTACCAGGAGAAGACCGAATGGACCCGCGCCCGCTTGCGCTATCCGGGCATCGGCTGGGGATACCGGGCCGAAAGGAACTGGACCATCGACTACCCGCGCTCCGACCGGCATCTTCTGCAGGGCGTGCGGCGGCTGACGCGCATCCATACGCGCTCGGTGGAGCAAGTGGTGGACCTCGATGGAACCGACGACGTCTACAACTGGCCGATGATGTACGCCGTCGAGGTCGGGCATTGGAACTTGCCGGACAATCAGGCGGCGCAATTGCGCGAGTTTCTCCTGCGCGGCGGTTTCCTGATGGTGGACGATTTCCACGGCTCGGAAATGTATCGCGGTCTGAACGAGTGGCAGGTCTTTGTCACCGGCATGAGCAAGGTGTTCCCCGACCGCCCCATCGTGGACATCCCGGACAGCGACCCCATCTTCCACACCATTTACGATCTGGACGAACGCTTCCAGGTGCCCGGCTGGCAATGGACTCGCAGTGGAATTACCTACGAAAAAGGCGAGACCGGCAGGCCGCCACACTGGCGCGCGATCTACGACGACAGAGGCCGGATCATGGTCGCGATCTGTCATAACATGGACCTGGGCGATGCCTGGGAGTGGTCCGACGACCCCCGTTATCCGGAAAAATGGGCTGGGCTGGCTTACCGGGTCGCGATGAACTACTTCATTTACGATCTGACTCATTAGCCGCCTGTCGGCGGGAACTTACCGGTTGTGCCCTTGCAGCACGATCAACACCGCGCCGGCGGCCATGATCGCCGATCCCAGGAGCCGCTTCCGAATCTGCCCCTCCTGGAAGTAGCGGTATCCCAGAAACACGCTGATCAGGGTGGACAACTGAAACAGGGCCAGCGAATATCCCACCTGTACCTTTGCGAACGTCAATAGCGAGGTCAGTTGCATGATGCCGGTAGTCACGGCCAGCCACGCATAGGTGGGCCAGTGCAGGCGGAACAGCGCGATTTCCGTCCCCAGCCGCTTCCGGTGCAGCAGCGCCATCGCCGCCGCGGCGATGGGAACGCCCAGAATCGACCAGAAGACGAACGTGGTCACGGGAGAAGAGAGCAAAAGCGTCTTCTTCAGAAAGATGGCTTCCGTGGCGGAAACAACCAATGCCGCAAAACGGAACTGGATGCCTCGTTCGCGGAAGAACCGTGCAAAGGCATTGCTGCGCGGCTGGTTGGGGTCGCGGTCGACCACGAAGTAGCTCCCCGCCACTATCAGCAGCACTCCCGCCGCACCCATCGCCCCCGGAATCTCGCCCAGCAGAAACACCCCCAGCACCAGGCTGACCACCGACTTGTAGGCGTTGATCGGGCCGAGGACGGAGAGATCGGCGGATTCGAGCGCGTAGACCAGCAGCACGTTACCGGCGACGGCGAGCGTGGCACAGATCGTCATGTTCGTCCAGAACCCCGGGGCGAGAGCGAGCGGCACCGCGCCCAGAAAGAACAGGGGGAGAACAGCCACTGCCAGTACCACGTCCGTGGCGCCGATAATGAAAAGCGGGTTCGCGGAGCGCTGCGTCAGTTGTTTCTGGAAAACGTTCGAAACCGGGTTGGCGACGATTCTCGCCACTACGAAAAGAGCGGTGAGCATGAGCGTGTTGCGTGTTAGCGATCACCTTCCATGAGCGCTTCCCGTGATCCGGCCAATAGCCGTGCAATGATGTGGTCGACCTGACACGGCAGAGGATAAACGGCGGAGGGCAGACGACAGTACTCGCAACGGCTTTGCGCCCGTTGCCAGACCTGGCGGACCAGGTCCTGGTTCACGAATGCGGCTCGTTCGGCGAGTCTTGCCGGAGAGCGACTCTGGCCCTGGATTGCATGACAGCGAGCAGATTCCCGATATGCAGATAGCTATCGAACTCGGCCCGTTCTTCATCCGTCAAATCCCCGGACTCGGACCGTTCCGCCAATTGCCGCATCCGGTCGCGGTCCCTTTGGCCGAACCCGATCGACAGCAGATACCGGGCGACCTCTTGAGATGGGTCGTCCCTCTGCGACTGCATTAATCGAGCCCAAATGTGCGCTTCGCGGTTTGGACTGAAGAGTTGCGAACTCATACTTGCTGCCTCTAGTTTACTCGATAACGACACGAGCCTACGCCGCGTCGGGATCGTTCAGCACGCAGATGTCGTCGAGATTGCGGTATCTCTCGGCGTAGTCCAGCCCGTATCCCACCACGAACTCGTCGGGGATTTCGAAGCCGACATAGCTCACGTGCACCGGCCGCAGACGGCGCTCCGGCTTATCCATCAGGGCGGCGATGCGGATCGAGTGCGGCTTGCGCTGATCCAGCAGGTGCATCAGATAGTTCAGCGTGACGCCGCTATCCACGATGTCTTCCACAATCAATACGTCGGCGCCCTCGAGCGAGATGTCGAGATCCTTGGTGACCTTGACTTCGCCCGAACTGGTCTTGCCTTTGCCGTATGTGGAGATGCCCATGAAATCGACCTGGACATCGCGTTTCATGGCGCGCGCCAGATCGGTCATGAAGAAAACCGCACCCTTGAGGATGCAGATCATGTGGAGGTTGCCGGTGGGGTAATCGGCGGAGATCTTTTCGCCCAGTTCCTTGATGCGGGTCTGGATCTGCTCGGCGGTGATCAGAACCCGGAGAGTTGGATCGGTCATGGAACTTACATTATCCGCCGAGTTTGAAGCGCGTGCTCATGGGACCGATATGAATATGCGCTCCGGTGGCTTTTCCGGGTACCGCCTGGCGGAAGGCGAAGTAGGGGATGTGCCGGTTCACCAGGTACTCCAGCAACCAGTGGCCTTCCGGCTGATCCGGGTGGAGGGCCACGTCGACGCGCCCGCGGTGGTCGAAGCCCAGCGAGCGGTGCACGGCGGTCTCGCCCATGGCGCTGACCGGCATGGGCTTGCCGAATTGCTTTTCGAAATCCAGTTCCACGCGCGTGAACGTGCCCATGTTGAAAACGCCATCGCCATCGTAGCGGTCGGCGAGTTCGCGGGCGTCCGCCGGTGCGTGGTTCAACTTGCTTTCCAGGAGTTCCTCGGCGCGCGCCATCTGCGTCAGTTCGCGGGTGAACCGGGCGCGCGATTCGGCCAGATCCTGCTCCTTGCGCGCCCAATCGAGTTCCTCTAATAGAGGCGTCAGCGAAAGCAGCGAAGCCACGCCGTCATCCACCAGTTTCCTCGCGTCCTCCAGCGCCTGCTTCCGCCTTTCCACGCGCCGTGAAGCGGCGGCGAGCATCTCGTCGGCCTGATCGTCGGTCACGTCGTTGCCGTAAACCGTGCGGTGGAGCAACGCCTCATCCTCGGCATCGGCGAGGGTTGCCTCCGCCTGCACCAGTTGCGCCCGCGGGGCCACACCGGCCTCGACCAGGGAGCGCAGGCGCTCAATTCCGGCTTTGGCGCGCAAGACTTCGGGAGGGTCCCCGGCCTGTGCAAACACACAGGTAGCGCAAACAACGAGAATCAGGCCTGGGAGAAAACGCATGTAATCCTATTATACCGCAGAGTGCTTTGGCGCACATATTGCGGCCGGGGTTACAGGGGCGCGCCACAGCCTTCATGCAGTCGTGACAGCCAAGGATTAAGATGTAGGCTTCTATGCGTAAGCCTATTCTTTGCGCCTTCGCCCTGGCCGCCGCTGCGCTGCTGGCCCAGCAAAGCGGCATCTTTCCGGTGCTCAAGAGCAGCGTCGCCATGGGCAAGCAGCCCGGCGGATTTTTCCTGCTGCCGCCCAATCAACTGCTGCGCCCGTGGGGCGAGCAGACCGTCATACCCGGCCGTCCGGTGGATATGACCTACGATTCCCAACACCGCATCCTGGCCGTTCTCAACACGCGCAGCATCCTGCTGCTGGATGGCTCCACGGGCACCAAGGTGGCCGAGATCGCGGCGCGCAGCACCTCCTACGCCGGCATCGCGTTCCGCCCCGGAGACCGCGAACTGTGGGCCAGCGAGACCTCGCGCAACGGGCCGGACAGTATCCTGATCGCCAAAATCTCCGCGGTGGGCATGCCGGGGGAGAGCAGCCGCATCGGACTCAACGGCCATCCGCTGCCCACCGGGATCGCCTTTTCGCCCGACGGACGGCTGGCCTACGTGGCCTTCAGCCGCGACAATACGCTGGCCATCATCGACGCCGATACGCTGGAACTGCGCAAGGAAATCGATGTCGGCATGGCGCCGTTCGGCGTGGCGGTGGCCAAGGGATCGGTCTTCGTCACCAATCGCGCGGGACGGCGCGCCGGGCCGGCGGACACAGTGGCGCCCTCGTCGGGTTCGAAAGTGGTCACCGACCCGGTGACCGGCGCCTCCACCTCCGGCACGGTCAGCGTGGTGGACATGCAGTCCGGCGGCGTGCGGGAGGCGACGGTGGGCCTGGCGCCTTCACAACTGGCCACCGGGCGCGATGGCAAGCTGGTCGCCGTGGCCAACGGGCATGGCGATTCGGTTTCCATTCTGGATAGCGCCACCCTGGCGCGCACCGACGTCAAGATTCCCACCTTCCCGGAAGCCGCGCTGGGCAGCCAGCCCATCAGCCTCGTCTTCTCCGAAGACGGCAAGACGCTCTACGTGGCCTGCGGCGGAAATAATGCGATCGCGGTGCTGCGCGAGAGCGCGGGAAAATGGCAGGTGGCCGGCGCGATTCCCACGGCCTGGTTCCCCTCGGCCGTCGCTCTCGCCGCCGATGGCTCGCTGCGCGTGCTGAATATCAAGGGCGTGGGCAACACCGACAACAAGAAGGGGGCATTCAACTCGCGGGTGTATGAAGGATCGCTGGAGCGCATTCCGGCGCCCACGGCGGCGCAACTGGCCGCGGGCACCAGGGAAGTGCGCGCCGCCAACAGCCCCCGGTTCGAGCCCGCTGGAGGCATCGCCAACCTCACCTCCCTGGGCATCCAGCACGTGTTTCTGATCGTCAAGGAAAACCGCACGTACGACCAGGTGCTGGGCGATATCGCCAAGGCCAACGGCGATCCCAAACTGGTGATGTACGGCCGCGAGGTCACGCCCAATCATCACGCCCTGGCCGAACAGTTCGTGGTGCTGGACAACTTTTACACCGGCGGCGCTATCAGCTTCGACGGGCACCAGTGGCTGATGCAGGGCTTCGTCAGCGACTACGTGGAGCGCGCTTTTGCCGCCTCGCCGCGCGGCTATGCCTACAACATGGCCGACGCCCTGGTGGTGGCGCCCACCGGTTTCTTCTGGCAGGCCGCCGCCAAGCCGCTCAGCCTGCGCATCTACGGCGAATTCCAACTGGCCGCCCGCTGGGATCCGGTGAAGCAGAACGCGGTGGACATGAACGAGAGCGACAACCTGAGCTGGACCGAGTACTGGAAGGCGTATAAGGAAAACCGCTGGCAGACGCTGGTGGGCTCACGCAGCGGCGTGCCCGCGCTCGCCCCGTACGCCAGCAAACGCTATCCGTACCCGACGCTGGCCATCAACGACCAGATTCGCGCCGAGGAATTCCTGCGGGAATTCGACGAGCGCGAAGCAGCCGGTCAGATTCCGCAGCTCAGCATCATCGCGCTCAACAGCGACCACACCAACGGCACGAGTCCCAAGGTCCCGCGGCCGCGCGCCATGGTCGCGGACAACGATCTCGCCCTGGGCCGCATCGTGGAGCGCATCACCAGGAGCAAGGTCTGGGCCAGCACTCTCATCCTGGTGACCGAGGACGATGCCCAGGATGGCGTGGATCACGTGGATGGCCACCGCACCATCGGCCTGGCCATCGGACCGCACGTGCGGCGCGACGCGGTGGATTCCAACCACTACAATCACACCAGCATGATCCGCACCATCCAGGAACTCTTCCGCATTCCGCAGCGCACGCGCGCGTTGGAATCGGCGCGCCCGATGACGAGCATCTTCACGGCGAAGGCGGACCTCACGCCATACGAAAAACTGGTGCCCCAAGTGGCGCTGGACGAGATGAATCCGCCGGTGACCGCGCTGGCCGGCCGGCAGTTGTGGGGGGCGAAGCAATCCATGGCGATGAATTTCAAAGCCATCGACGACGCCCCGGCGGAAACGTTGAACAAAATCCTGTGGTGGGATGCGAAAGGCTGGAACACGCCATACCCGAAGATGGCCAGAGGGAAAGAGCGGACGGAGGAACGGTAAGTCCGAGCTGCGCTCGGATGCACAAGGCGGAGCCTTATGCCACAGGTCTGGTACGATACGGACAGGAGTATTGTCTGACCAAAAGTGAACTGAACCCGGCCGCTGAAACTCAAATCGAAACCCCCACATGGCTGATTGCGGTGCGCGCGGCGGAAGCCAAACAAGCCACCGACATCAAGGTCTTGGACCTGACGGGCATCACCTCGTTCGCCGATTACTTCGTCATTTGCACCGGCTCCAACTCCAAGCAGATCCAGGCTATCAGCGACGAGGTGGGCATTCAGTTGAAGAAGCAGGCGCGCGAACTGCCCAACTGTCTGGAAGGCTACAACCAGTCGGAATGGATACTAGCCGACTACGGCGACCTGCTGGTGCACATTTTCTCGCCCAAAGCGCGCGAGTATTACGGCCTGGAGCGCCTCTGGCGCACCGGCAAGAACGTCGAAATTCCGCCCGAGTGAAGATCTACCTCTACTTCATCGGCAAGCCGAAGGACGCGCACGCCAACGCCATCGCGGCCGATTTCCTGGGGCGCGCCGCCCGCTATTCTCCTTGTGAAATGCGCGAAATCCGTCCCGAGCGCATCGATTTGTGGGACAAGCATCCCTCGGCGCGCAAGATCTTCCTCGACCCGGCCGGCAAGCCGATGGATTCCGCGGGGTTCGCGCGCCTGATCGCCAAGGCCGAAATGGAGGGCCGCGACCTGGTCTTCCTGATCGGCGGCCACGACGGGTTGCCCGCCGGATGGGCGGCGCGCGCGGACCAACTGGTGTCGCTATCGGCCATGACGTTCCCCCACGAACTGGCGCGCGCCATGCTGGCCGAGCAGATTTACCGCGCCTTCGCGACCCTGCGCGGCCATCCGTATCCCAGGTAGTGGCGCGCACACATTGGACAAACCGGGGACAGACAGCGAATTTCCGGCAAAGTGCGCCGGAAATTCATGTCTGTCCCCACGGTAGTGGCATATCTCACATTTGCTCCGGCGTCCCTACTCGCGTTAACGTAGGGCTTGGATGTCCTGGTTCAAACGCGACAAAGGGGACGACGACAAGCTCCCCAAACTGGATGACAAGGACCGCAAGGTCCGGACCGAAGGTCTGTGGCAGAAGTGCGAAGGCTGCCGCCAGATCATCTGGAAAAAAGACCTGGAGACCAACTGGAACGTCTGCCCCAAGTGCGGGGCGCACAGCCGCATCGATGCCGTCATGCGCCTGAAATTGCTGCTCGACGGCGGCCAGTACACGCGCTACGATACCGAACTGCGCTCCAGCGACCCGCTGGGGTTCGTCGACAGCAAGCCCTACAGCGAGCGACTGAAGAGCATGCAGCAGGCCACCAAACTGAGCGACGCCATGATCGCCGCGGAAGGCCGGTTGTGCGGCCGGGCGGTACAGATCTGCGCCATGGAACCGCGCTTTATCGGCGGCAGCATGGGCTCGGTGGTGGGAGAAATGATCATGCGCGCCATCGAGCGCGCGATTGCGAAGCGCCAGCCCTTGCTGATCGTGTCCGCCTCGGGCGGGGCGCGCATGCAGGAGGGCGCGGTCAGCCTGATGCAGATGGCCAAGATCTCCTCCGGCCTGATGCGCCTCGACGAAGCGCGCCTGCCCTTCATCAGCATTCTGACCGACCCGACCACCGGCGGAGTCACCGCGAGCTACGCCATGCTGGGCGATCTGAACCTGGCGGAACCGGGCGCGCTGATCGGTTTCGCGGGACCGCGGGTGATCGAGCAAACCATCCGGCAGAAACTGCCCGAAGGCTTCCAGCGCAGCGAATTTCTGCTCAAGCACGGCATGCTGGACGCCGTGGTGCCGCGCCTGGAGCTGAAACAATACGTGGCCACGGCGCTGCGCTTCTTTGTGGATTAAGTGAATTACCCCGATTCGGTTCAATTCCTCTACGCGCTGGGCAACGAGATCAAGACCGCCAAGCTCGGCCTGGCGCGCATTGCGCGAGTGCTGGACGCTCTCGACCGGCCGCAGGACAGCCTGCGCTTCGTGCACGTCGCCGGCACCAATGGAAAAGGCTCCACCTGCGCCATGATCGCTTCCGCCCTGCAAACGGCGGGGCGGCGCACGGGACTCTTCACCTCGCCTCACCTGGCCGAGCCGACCGAGCGCATAAGGATCGATGGCCGGCCGATTTCCGCCGGGCGCTTCGCAAACGCTTTCGAACGCGTGCATACGAGCGTGGAGCAACTGCTCAGAGAGGGTGCGATCGACCTGCACACCACGTACTTTGAAACCGTGACCGCCATGGCATTGTTGGTTTTCGCCGAAGAAGCGGCGGACATGGTGGTGCTGGAGGTGGGGCTCGGCGGGCGGCTGGACGCCACCAACGTGGTGACACCGGAGCTGTGCGTGATTACCCCTGTCGATTTCGACCACGAGGCGTTTCTGGGACGCAGCCTGGAAGCCATCGCGGGGGAGAAGGCGGGGATTCTCAAGGCGGGGGTGCCGGCGGTCTTTGCCCGGCAGCGCAGCGAAGCGGCCGCGGTGCTGAATCTGCGCGCCGAGCAACTCTGCATATCGGTGGCGCGCACGGATTCGTGGAGCATCGAGGATCTGGAACTGGACGCGCGCGGCAGCCGGTTTCTGCTCTCCGGCGAGCTCGATTTGCGAATTGTGTGCCCGCTGGCCGGCGAGCACCAGGTGGAGAACGCCGCCACCGCCAGCGTGGCGCTCACGCGGTTGGGGATTTCCGAGCCGGAAATCATCGCGGGGATTGCGCAGACCCGCTGGCCCGGACGCCTGGAGCACGTGAGCGAACATCCCGAGATCATCCTCGATGGCGCGCACAATCCGGCCGGAGCGCGCGCTCTCGCCGCCTACATGGCGCGCTTTTATGGCGGCCGGCGGGTGCGCCTGATCTATGGGGCGATGCGCGACAAAGCTATCGACGAAATCGGCGGAATCCTCTTCCCGCACGCGCAAGAGGTGATCGTCACCGCTCCGCGGCAGGCGCGGGCGCTGGCCCCCGAGAGCATCCGGCAAGTGGCCGAGCACCCCGACCTTCGCACCGCCGCAAATCTGCGCGATGCGCTCGGGATGGTGAAGGACGCGACGGCGGAGGACGTCATCTTCATCACGGGCTCTCTGTTTCTGGTGGCGGAGGCGCGGGAAATACTGGTGGCATGGTGAGCGAAATCTTGAGTCTGGTCCGCTCGGTGCTCTTCTCCACGCCCCTGATCGTGCTCTGCACCATCGTGATGGGCACGCTTTCGCTGCTCGCTTCGTTTTTCGACCGTACGGGAAATTCGCAGCACCAACTGGCGCGCGCGTGGGGTAGAATGCTGCTGGCGGTCTGCTTCGTGCGGGTGCGGGTGGAAGGAGTGGAGAAGCTGGATCCGCGCGGCGCCTACGTGTTCGTGGCCAACCACGCGAGCTTCCTGGACATTCCGGCGCTGCTCGCCTCGCTGCCGCAACAGTTCCGGTTTTTCGCCAAGACGGGGCTGTTCCGCATCCCCTTTCTGGGCACGCATCTGCGGCGCGCCGGGCATCTGCCGGTGGACCGGAGCAGTCCGCGCGCCTCGTTGAAGAGCATGCTGGAAGCGGCGCGCATCATCAAGGGGCGCGGCGTCAGCGTGTTGAACTTTCCGGAAGGCGGGCGCTCCGCCGAGGGGCTGAAAGAATTCAAAGAAGGCCCGGCGTACATCGCCATCAAGGCCGGCGTGCCGGCGGTGCCGGTAGCCATCGTGGGCATGCGGGAACTCCTGCCGATGGGTTCGATCCATTTGCGCAGCGGCAACGTGGTGCTGCGCGTGGGAGACCCGATCCCGACGATTGGGATGGACGCTTCCGACCGCATGGAATTGACGGCGCGGCTGTACCGCGAGGTGTCGCAGTTACTGGGCGGGTAACTCGCGGCGGGAGAAAGAAGAGTCCGAGCTTCGCTCGGATTGGCAGGCTGAAGCCTGCCCCACCTTTTGACAGGCTGAAGCCTGCACACCTTTTGGCAGGCTGAAGCCTGCACACCTTAACAACCAGCGTGGTACGCTCGGGGCATGGGCCTCTTCGGCTGGCAACACCTGGCCGCGACGCTGTGCTTTGTGGCAGGTCTGGCGGCCGCCGATTTCACCACTTACATCGGAGACGCCGGCGACTATCGCGTGGCCCGCGTGATTGCCGATGCTTCGGGCAACACTTACGTGGCGGGCAGCCGTGACGGTGGGATGTTTGTCATGAAACTGGACGTCACGGGCGCGATCACGCTGTTCGCCACGCTCAGCGGAAAGGGCACGGACCAGCCGAACGATCTGGCGGTGGATGCGGCGGGCAACATCTATCTCGCCGGGGCGACCAACTCGGCGCTGCTGCCGCTGCGCAACGCGATGCAATCCACTCCGGGACCGGGCTTTGTGGTGAAGTTCAGCCCGGATGGCACGCAGATCCTCTACTCGACTTACTTTCCCGAGGCCATCCAGGCACTGGCGTTGGATGGGGCGGGCAACATTTATGTTACAGGTACGACTTACTCGGCGGCGTTTCCGGCGACGGCCGGCCTGCCGGCGGGGACGGTAACTCCTCCCGGAACGATCGAGGCCACGTCCGCCGCGTTCGTCACCAAGATCGCCGCGGCGGGCGACCGCATTCTGTATTCGGCGCGCATTTCCGGTTACCAGAAGAACTGCGGCGCGGGCAGCAGTTGCTTTCTGAGCAGCCGCAGCACGGTGGGGAGCGCGATCGCGGTGGACGCCGCGGGCAATGCCTACCTGGCGGGGAACACCGACACTTACGACCTGCCCACCACCTCGGGCGCGCTGCTCGGGCAAGGCACGGGCGCGTTCGTGGCCAAGGTGAATGCCGCCGGAACGGCGCTGGTGTATCTGACCTACCTCGGGCCCGGTTATAACCCGGTAAGTCCCAATACGAACCCGGCTAACACAGTGACCGCCATCGCGGCCGATGCGGCGGGCAACGCCTACGTGGCGGG
>JBEKDV010000227.1:0-12406 GCA_050014175.1 Candidatus Solibacter sp.
CATACTTAGGTCGGTCTGTCAACACAAATCAACAATAGACAGACTCAATTTAGGCCGTCAGATCACCGCCGAGCGCAAATCGAATCAAAACAAACCGGGCGGAAAATGTAGAAACTCCAGTGACAGGCTGAAGCCTGTCCCACCGTGTTAAAATTCGCGTCGAGTTACCGCAATGACACGCATCGTAATCGCCTCTTTTTCGATGCTCCTGTTGTGGAGTGCGCGTCCCGCCGCCGCGCAGACCGCGGAGGCGCCGCCCTCCGTGAAGATCGCCTGGGATTCGGTGGCGCGGGTTTCCAACACCACGGCATCGTTACAAGTGGTGGTCAACCCTCCCTTGCGCCGCGGTTCCACGATCCACGACCGCGTATTCGAGGCGCTGCGCGACTTGCAACCGGACTACGCGCGCTTCGTGCCCTGGCTGCCGTATCCGAGGCTCGCCGTGGCTGAACTGGAGCCGCCGCACGAGGGCCGGACTTTCTGGGACTTTTCCCTGATCGACCCGCTCACCATCGATTTTCTGGAAGCCACGAAAGGTCATCCCTCGGTTCTGAATTTCAGCACCACGCCGCAATGGATGTGGGTCACGCCGCAGCCGGTAACCTATCCGGCTAATCCGGACGAACCGGTTTGGAACTACACGCAAGGCGCCGAACTGCGCGACCCGAGCGGGAAAGAACTGGGCGACTATTACGCGCGCCTGATCGGTTGGTACACGCAGGGCGGCTTCGTCGATGAATACGGCAAACGCCACGAGTCGGGCCACCATTACCAGGTAGAGTGGTGCGAAATCCTCAACGAGCCCGACCTGGAGCATCGCATCGGTCCCAAGTTGTACACGGAGATTTACGACGCCATGGTTACGGGCATCCGGTCGGTGGCGCCGAAAATGAAGTTCCTTGGCGTTTCGGTGGCATATCCGGCCGGGGCGGCGGAGATGTTCGAGTACTTTCTGAATCCGCAAAATCATAAGCCGGGTGTGCCGCTGGATGCCATCTCGTATCACTACTATTACTCTCCGGCGACGGACGAGCCGCCGGAAGCGCAGCAGTTCACCGCCTGGGACCAGACCACCGGCTTTCTGAACACCGTGCGCTACGTGGAATCCATCCGCCAGCGGCTTTCGCCCAAAACGGCCACCATGATCAACGAAGTGGGTGCGATTTCCGCCGACGACCGGGGACAGAGTCAGCCGGGGCACGTGACTAAGCCGATTCCCCAATCCTACTGGAATTTGTGCGGCGCCATGTATGCCTACCTGTTCGGCCAACTGGCCAACATGGGTATCGAAACCGTCAACGCGTCGCAAATGGTGGGCTATCCGACGCAATACCCGAGCGTCTCGCTGGTGGATTGGGATACGGGTCAGCCCAACGCGCGCTTCTGGGTGCTCAAGCTGTTGAAGGATCACTTTGCTCCGGGCGATCGACTAATACGGACTCCGCAGTCCGGGCCCTTCGTCTACGCCCAGGCTTTTGTGAGCGCCGGCAACAAGCGGCGTTTGTTGCTGGTGAACCGGCGCAACCGCGATATGGAGGTCACGGTGTCCGGCGCCGCGGGTGCGGCGGTGCGGTTTGTCGATCAGACCACCGGCTTTCAGCCGCCGGCGTCCACCACGCTGAAGCAGGAAGTGGTGCACCTGGGCGGATACGCGGTGGCCGTGGTGGAGTTTTCTCAGTAAGCAGGTACGACATATGGGATTGCGAGGCATTTTGCCGTTGTGCGGCTTGCCCCTTATCCTGCTGGCCGGGGCCGCCTTTGGGCAACCTCCAGCGTCCGCCCAACTCGATTCCATCTTCGCGCCGCTGGCGGACGGCAAGGCTCCGGGGCTTGCCGTCCTCGTCCGTAAGGATGGGCGCACGGTCTTTCAGCGCGGCTACGGCGTCAGGGATCTCGGAAGCTTGCGGAAGATCGACGCCGTCACCGATTTCCGCCTCGCGTCGGTCACCAAGCAGTTCACCGCCATGGCGGCGATGCTGCTGGCGCACGAGGGCAAACTCCGCTACGGCCAGACGCTGGCCGAAATGTTCCCGGAGTTCCCGGTATACGCGCGCGCCATCACGCTCCGCCATCTTTTGACCCACACTTCGGGACTGCCCGATTACGAAGACGCGATGGACGCGCGCCTCTGGACACCCGAACATCAGATACAGGATGAAGACACGCTCGCCCTGCTCGCGCGGCAGACCACTCCCAAATTCGCCGCGGGAACGAGTTGGGCGTACAGCAATTCCGCCTACGTGTTGCTGGGCCTGATCGTCGCCAAGGTCTCCGGCGAACCATTCGGGCAGTTTCTCGAAGATCGAATCTTCCAGCCGCTCCACATGACCGGCACGCTGGCTTACCGGAAGGGCGGAAATACGGTGCCGGAACGCGCCTACGGGCACTCACCTAACGCCGGCAAGTTCATGGAGACCGACCAGAGTTCCACCTCCGCCACGCTGGGCGATGGCGGCGTCTATTCCAACCTCGCGGACCTCGCCCAATGGGACGCCGCCCTGCAAAATCACACGCTGCTCACCGCGGAGGAAATGAGTGCCGCGCTCACGCCGGTGAAACTGGCCAATGGATCCGACACGCGGTGGCCCTCGGCGCCGGGTGACGACAACCTGCATCCGGGCAAGCCGGTGACCTACGGATTCGGCTGGTTTCTCGATTCCTACCAGGGCCGCTCGCGCATGTGGCACTCCGGCACCACGCAGGGGTTCCGCACGGCCATTCAACGCTTCCCCGCCGAGAAGCTGACCGTAATCGTGCTCTCGAATCGCACCGATCTCGACGCCGCCGCACTGGCGCTGCAGGCTGCGGATCTCTACCTGAAACCCCAGTCGGAGCCGCGGCCGTAAGGAGCGCTCTCCTTGCTTCTCCGGAAACCTCGCCCCTGTGGAGTTGTCCTTCATTTGGTGGGGCGGGCTTCAGCCTGCCGATCCGAGCGAAGCTCGGACTCTTTCTTCCTCCATTGAACTCCGCGCTCACGCCGTCTGCGACGCCGCGATGGCCTGCTCCAGATCCCAGAGCAGATCCTCCACGTCTTCGATACCTACCGAGAGGCGCACCAGGTCCTTGCTCACTCCCGCATCCAACTGCTGCTCGTCGCTCAGTTGCTGGTGGGTGGTCGATGCCGGGTGAATGATCAGGCTCTTGGCGTCGCCCAGGTTCGCCAGGTGCGAGAAGATCTTCACGCTGTCGATCAGCTTGCGCCCCGCCGCGCTGCCGCCCTTGATGCCGAACGTCAGGATAGCCCCCTGCCCCTTGGGCAGATACTTCTGCGCGATGGCGTGGTACGGGCTGGATTTTAGGCCCGGGTACTTCACCCACGAGATCGCCGGTTGCCGCTCCAGCCACTCGGCCACCGCCAGCGCGTTGCGGCTGTGCGCCTCCATGCGGAACTTCAGCGTCTCGATCCCCTGAATGAAGAGGAACGAATTGAACGGGCTGATGCACGGTCCGAAATCGCGCAACCCTTCCACGCGCACCTTGATGATGTACGCCAGCGGTCCGAACACCTCGGCGAACTTCATCCCGTGGTATCCCGGGCTCGGCTCGGTGATCGCCGGGTACTTGTCGGTCCAGGCGAACTTGCCGCTATCGACGATGATGCCGCCGATGGACGTGCCGTGCCCGCCCAGGAACTTGGTGGCCGAGTGCACCACAATGTCCGCGCCGTGCTCGATCGGCCGGCACAGGTAGGGCGACGCCATCGTATTGTCGATCACCAGCGGCACGCCGGCCTCGTGCGCGATCTTGCTCACCGCCTCGATATCCAGCACGTTCATCCGCGGATTGGCGATGGTCTCGCCGTACAACGCGCGCGTTTTCGAGGTGATCGCTTTGCGGAAGTTCTCCGGGTCGTCGGGCTCGACGAATTTGACGTCGATCCCCAACCTCCGGAAGCTGACATCGAATTGCGTGTAGGTGCCGCCGTAGAGCGTGCTGGCCGCGACCAGCTCGTCGCCCGGTCCCAGCAGACTGGTGATGGCCAGGAATTGCGCCGCCTGTCCGCTGGCCGTCGCCAGGCCCGCGATGCCGCCCTCTAGCGCCGCCACGCGCTGCTCGAAGACGTCCGTCGTGGGGTTCATGATGCGCGTGTAGATGTTGCCGAACTGCTGCAAGCCGAACAGCGCCGCCGCGTGGTCCGAGTTATCGAAGGTGAAAGAGGTGGTCTGGTAGATGGGCACCGCGCGCGCGTGGCTCACCGCATCCGGCGTGTGGCCGGCATGCAGGGACTTGGTGGCGAACCCGAGTTCGCGTACAGGAGCGTTTTGATCAGGCATATTTTTACAGCATACCCCGGCAAGGGGCATGCGAGGTTTCAGGGGCAGGCAATGGTTGTGCGTTTGCCGATAGTCTTCGGTTCGACTCTCGAGGGCGGACTGCGAAGCGCGGTGGTGTTGGCGTCGCGCCATTCCCCCCGGCCCGCTGCATGTTATACGTGATGTGCAGGGCGCGGCACCGGCCCAAACACCGGTCTACCAAACCCAACGGGCGGGTCCTCACATGAACCGGAGATTATTCCTTGAAAGCGCGGCGGCCGCGGCGCTGCTCGCGACCGCCGCCCGCGGCGCATCGGCGGACGCCGCCGACTTCGGCTTCTCCCCCGATGCCACCGGGCTCGACAATACCCAGGCGCTGCAGCGCGCCGTGGATCGGACCGGGACCATCGTGGTGACCCGGCCGGGCACTTACCAGCTTGCCGGCACAGTCTATCTCGGCAGCAACACCTCGCTCGTGTTCGGCAATAACGTGTTCCTCAAGAAAGTGGCGGAACAGGGCCCGTTTACCCACGTGCTGCTCAACAAGGGGGCATTGACCAAGACTTACGACGAGCACATCGCGGTCTCCGGCCTGCAACTTATCGTAAATGGCGTCGACGTTCGTAAGTGGCAGGTCTACGGCTTGCACGGCCAGATCGCGTTCTTCTATGTCAAGGATCTGCGGATTGAGCACTTTCGCTGTCTCGACGGAGGCAGGGCGCAATACATCATTCACGTGTGCACCTTCGAAGACATCACGATCGACGACGTCCGCATACAGGGTGCGAAGGACGGGGTACACCTGGGTCGCGGCAAGCGCTTCACGATCTCTAACGGCGCCTTCGAAACCGGCGACGACGCCATCGCCCTCAACGCCCACGACTACTCGGTGGGCAACCCCGAGTTGGGTTGGATCGAGGACGGCGTAATCGAAAACATGCACGACCTGCCCAATCCGAAGCAGCAGATCGGCTACTTCTGCCGCATCCTGGCGGGCGCTTGGATCGACTGGCGTCCAGGCATGGAGGTCCAGCAATCCGATACCGTCGTCTCCGGCGGAAAGCTCTATCGCGTCCAGGCCAGCCCGGACGGTACGGTGTACAAATCGGTGACACGGCCCACGCACGAGAGCGGCGCCCAGGTGCTGGACAGCATCAATTGGGGCGTCGTCCAGAATGACGTCACCTACACGGCGGGCGTTCGCAACGTGGTCTTCCGGGACATCTTTCTCGAAAAGCCGCGCGTCGCATTCTCCGTCCACTTCGATAACGATAAGTTCAGCCGCTCGTATTACCCCGGCGCCGCCATCCCCCATCAGGAAAACCTGCTCTTCGATAATGTGCGCGTGCTTTACGATGCCCCCAGCGACTTCCTGCAGATCCGCACGCCGGTCGATGTGCTGAGCATTGCCAACTCCAGCCTGCGGAACAATGGCATCTCTTTCCAAAGCAACCAGGCGATGACCGACTATGGGAAGACGCACATCAACATGACCGGCTGCGTCTTCGGCCTGCCCGGGAAACTCGAGTTGGTGGTCAATAAAGTTCCCCACAAGCTCATCTCGCTGAAGACCGCGGGCAGTATTGAGTTATCGGACGACTTCTCCGCCGTGGTCGTGCCCGGTGAAGGATCGATCACGGTGGATTCCGATCTCACTGGACTCCGAAAGTAGATGGGATACCGCTGGCGTGATGTGGGGCAGGCTGGCAGCCTGCGCGGCGGTTGGTAACCGCCGCTGTCCCGTAGCAAACGCAGCAGTTGGCCGATTGACAATCGGCCGCAGCTTGCCAAGCTGCCCCACAACAGCATCCCCCTGCCTTGCGTACACATACGCTCAGATTAAAGCCGTTTTGCCGATGAATCGCGACGGCATTCACTTCTGCGTCGCGCACCCTCTCGGAGCTCATACGTACAGAAGTTCTGATATTATACGTATATGGCAAAGCTCACCTTGAGTGTGGACGACCGCGTGGTTGCACGGGCGAAGCAATTCGCGAAACTGCGAGGCGTCTCCGTATCGGAGATGGTGGAAACCTACCTCGCGGCGGTTGCCGGGCCGCCTTCTCCGGTCACGGGCGCTGCTCCGATTCTGCGTTCCGTCCGGGGCGTTCTCAAGCATGCGGACATCAACCAGTACCGAAAGCACCTGGCGGCGAAATACCGATGAAGAGAATCCTCTTCGATACCAATATAGTCCTGGACGTTCTACTCGATCGGCAACCCTACGTGCAGGCCAGCGCGGCGGCATGGGCGGCCGTCGAGACAGGTGTCTCCGAAGGGATGCTGGCCGCTCACGCGGTGACGACAATCCACTACCTGGTCCGCAAGGAGATGGGCAGCGGCAAAGCCCGGCGGATCGTCGCGGCGATCCTGAGAGTCTTTGCAGTAGCCGCCGTCGATGGCGCGGTCGTTCAAGAGGCGCTGCAATTGCCTTTTTCCGACTTTGAGGGCGCGGTGACCGCGGCCGCGGCGCGACTGGCGGGTTGTGAGTGCATCGTGACGCGAGACCCGAAAGGATTTCGCGGATCGCCGGTCCGCTCCCTTACGCCAGAAGCGGTAATGCCGCTTTTGGGCAGGAAATGAACGTCAGAGGTAGTTCGAAACCACGTGATGCGGGGAGCCACCGTCCTTCCGCGTCCGTCGAGTCCGCCTCGGTAATTCACGAGAACCGTGGTGCTCGGAACCGCCTCCGGCGGACGCGAAGCGCGTCGTTGCGCCAGCGACGTCCGCCAATACGGTGGAGTGGGGACTCCTGTCCCTTCCCAACGACGCGGACAGGCTATCGACTCAACCGCGCCTGCCAGTTCACCACGACGTTGAGCCGGTTGGCGACGGAGGATAATCCGACTAGCTCCGAGATCAGCAAACGCTGGCCGTCGGCGGTCACGTCCCACGTGTGAGCCGTAACGGAAGCGTTACCCCCGAAGGGGAACAACTCGACGGGGGACTCCGATTGGATTCCGCCATTCCCAACCCGTATCCGTGCCGCCATTAACTCGGGGTGGTCGGTGAAACGGTGGTAAAAGATTTCCTTGCCGTCGCCCCGCCAATGTGGCCACCCCCCGTCAGTCGATATCTGGACCTTGCCGCCGGGGCCCAGCGACGGCCCGGAGAACGCCCGCACATAGACGTTCCACGGGGGGGCCGATTCGGTCGACATGTACGCAATCCACTTCCCATCGGGGGAAAATGTCGCCAGTTCCTCGTCGAACGGCGCCTGCAACAGCGGGACCGGCTTGCGGTCGCCCTCCAACGGCAACAGCCAGACATCATACGCCTTTGGGGGGCTAGATATTTCTCGAACTTGCGCCCCATCGAGGTAGAGCAGGTATTTGCCATCCCGGCTCCAGCCCGAGGGATATTTCTCGTCCGGCCCATCGGTAAGCTTTTCCTCGCGGCCACTCCCGTCTGCGTTCATGCGGTAGATCTGGAAGGTCCCGGTTCGACCCGAGGAAAAAGCGATTTGTCGGCCATCCGGGGACCATACGGGGGAATCCACGGGACCCGAACCGTACGTCAGCCGGGTCATGGCTTTCCGGGCGAATCTGTAGATCCAGATGTCGCTGATGTTGTTGGTGTCGGCGCGGCAGAGCGCCACTCGCTGGTCATCCGGGGAAAGCGCCAGGGCGTCGTACCGGTCCCCGGGTTCCACCTCCTCCAATCGTCTGCCTTCCCGGCTCATCCAGACCAGCCGCGAATTGTTGCTGCCGGCACGGTACGCCAGGACCCCGGTATCCGACGCCCAGAACGCCGCGTTGTCGAACCGGTTGACCCCCACGTCTTCCATGATCGCCACTGGCTCGCCGATCAGCCGCAGGCTGCCGGCATCAAAGGTCTGCGCCATGAGCGCCAAATCTCGCAGGAATAACAACGAGCCGGGGTGGCCGTTACGGGGAGCGGTATAGATCGCTTTGTAACTCGACGCCAGCAGGCGCCGCCGTTCCCGCGGATGGTCGAGCGAGCCGACGTAGACCCCCCGCGTGTTCGGGTCAGCGCTCTTGATCAGGAACAGAAAATGCTTTCCGTCCGGTAGAAACTGCGGAAACAAGTGACGGCTCTCGTTCCGCGACGGGTCGGTTTCGGTCACGATTGCCGGCTTCCCCCCCGAAGCCAGGATGCGGATCAAGTTGCGGCCGCTGGCAAAAAGAATCACACCTTCGCTGCTCCACGAACCGCTGTACTCTCCCAGCACATCGCACAGTGTCACTGTGGGTCCGCCGGCGATTTCGATCCTCTTCAACTTCCCGCCTGCGTAGAAGGCCAACGACTTGCTGTCCGGCGACCAGAACGGAGTGTCGCCGTTCTCGGTTCCCGCCAGCGGCCGCGCGATGGGCGAATCCAGCGGGCGCAGCCACAGGGTGGCCCGGCGCGCACCGCTGCTCTGGGCGCGAAAGACGATCCACCGGCCGTCGGGTGATACTGCCACGGCCCTTTGATAATTCCGGAATGCGCTGTTCAGGGGCGCCACGATCTCGAACTCCACGGCGCGCGCCTCCGGCGCCGGGTGAGAACGCCAGACAAGCGTCAACGCCGCCGCGAGAAGAATGCAGAACCCGGCCACTGCCGGCCAATAACTGCGCTGGCTTCGCGCCTGCAGCGTCGTCCCGGCGGGCGCAGCCGCGATCCGCTCCAGCTCCGCTCTCAAATCGCGCGCGGTCTGCCAGCGATCGTCTGGATCTTTCACCAGGCAACGATGCAGCAGCCATTCCAACTCAGGCGGCGCTGCCGATGGGAGAGAGGGCGCCGGCTGGTCCAGGATCGCCGCCATCACGCTCGCCGGTGAATCGCCAGTGAATGCCCGCTCGCCGGCCAGCAACTCGTACAGCACCAGGCCGAAAGAGAAGATGTCGCTGCGCGCATCCGCGTCCTTCCCCTGGACCTGCTCTGGCGACATGTACTGAAAAGTGCCCATCACCATGCCCGGTTGCGAGACTTCCGCGACGCCTGCCTCTCCTGCTGGGGTGCCCTTTGGGCCGGGTGGCTCCATCTTTGCCAGGCCGAAGTCGAGCACCTTCGCGCCCGACTTCGTGAGCATGATGTTCGCGGGCTTCAGATCGCGATGCACGATCCCTTTGCGATGCGCCGCATCCAGCGCGCCCGCGATCTGCATGGCCAGCGGCAGTGCCTCCTTCCACGCCAGGGGGGCCTTGGCGAGTCTCTGCGCCAGTGTTTCGCCCTCTGCCAGTTCCATCACGATCGCCGGCTGGCCAGCAAATTCCTCGATCCCGTGAATGGTGCAGATATTGGGATGATTCAAGGCGGAGGCAGCCCGTGCCTCCCGCCGGAAGCGATCGAGCAATTCTTGCGGCGCTTCCGACGCGGGGACAGGCAGAAACTTGAGCGCCACCTGGCGGCCCAGTTTCAGATCTTCGGCGCGGTATACCACGCCCATGCCGCCGGAGCCGAGCTTGCCGATCACCCGGAAGCGGGAGACGGTTTGGCCGCTGAGATCGTTAGGATCCACTAGGGCGGGTGCCTGTTGCGCGAATGCCTCGTCCGGCGGCCTCGCCTCGGGGGGCTTCACGGCGCCTATGAAGCGGTAGCCCCGGCGCGCCAATGTCTCCACATAGCGGGGGTTGTCCGCCGAGTCGCCCAGCGCCTCGCGCAGCCTCTGAATGGCCGCGTTGATGCTGCCATCGAACTCCACGACGGTGTCGTTCGGCCACAGCACTTTGCGGATTTCCTCGCGCAGCACCACGTCACCCGGGCGGTTCAGCAGCGCGAGAAGGATCCTGAAGGGCTGGTCATGCAGACGGACCTTGATGCCGTGTTTGCGCAACTCGGCCGCGCGGACATCCAGCTCGAACGGCGGAAACCGGATGATCCGGGGTGGCGAAACTATTGGCGCGCCTGCCATGTTTACCCCCAGTGGCGCCCTCAGGAGCATGGGCCAGCGTTCCGCAGTGTACCACAACCTCTTCCGTTTCATCGGCATATACCGTGAGATCCGTTTGATGCACGTTTAAGCCTCGAGTGGATTGAGGTAGCTGGCCCGAAGCCCCACACTCTCTCCCATCGCGCAAGGGGCGCGGTCAGAGAGAGGTTTCCGAGGGTCCCCGGTACATGGTCACAAATGCCCGGGCGGAAACAAGGAGAGGGGTTCATGGGATGCGTAACCGCCATACTCTTGGCGGCGGGATTCTTGAGCATGTCAACTGGAAGTGCTGTCGAGCCGGATTGGGCTATAGAAGACGAGGGGGGTCCGGCAGAGGCGCTGCCCCACGCTATCTACGGATTCTCCACCCCAAAATACGCCGTGCGGATGGATGTCAGCTTCCCGCCTCCCTACGAAGGGAAGCGGCTGTCGGTATACCGATCTGTCGCTCCTGGAATGGAGGATTGCCTTTCCGTCGAGATCGGGGCTCCGGGTTGTATCGAGAACTTTGTCGGGGCGCTTGCGGCTGTCAAGTTTATGGTGACTCGAGCCCGTGATCACAAGTCCCCAACCGCATCTATCCGCGAAGTGGTCACCGTGGTAGACCAGAGCCCGGGGTTACCGGAGCGGCCCCCCTTTACCACGACAGTCAAACTTGTTAGCGGCCTCGGCAGCGACTTGCAGGTGTTCGGTTACGACGAAAGTCCTCTGCCGCTGGCCAAGCGGGCGGCCGAGCGTGCGGCGGCCAAAGCAGCGTGGCGACGCTATCGCCAGGAACTCTTCATCGATCCGGACCGCCAGCCATTTGCCGTGGTCTGGTGGCGCCACACTATAACCGGAATTCGTATCTTGCGCGTGGATGGAAACCTCGGAAGCGACGCCAGGACGTTGCACTGAACACCCTCGGCTTCGCCGTTTCGTTTCAATAGCTTGCGTCTCGGCGAGAGGGTTTCATGGTGATGTTTCCAGGGACGCGAGGCCACAGTGGGGAGCCGGCGCCATTCTGGAATATGCCATGAAGGACGCGATGGATGAACTCGTTCGGAAATATTCCCGCCAGGGACACCCCTCCGCGGAGGAGTTGATCGCCGCGCAGGGGGTTGACATTTCCGCGCGATCCCCAGGATCTGCTTGGCAACTTCTGGCCCGAGGAAGAGTCCACTGACGATTTTCTGGCCGCGATGCGCGAATGGCGTGGGCATGCGAAGACCGATCCCGCCGCATGAAGCCCATCGTGCTCGACACGGACGTCGTGTCGTTTCTCTTTAGAACCGACAGCAGGGCACAACTCTACCCCCCACATCTGGACAACCGGCAATGGTTCATCTCGTTCATGACGGAAGCGGAGTTGGAACAATGGGCTGGAGGCCTGCCGCCCCTACTGCCCCGCCGGCACTCGCGGGCCCACCGTGCTCATGTCGATCTGCTGAAACCCCATCTTCAGCGCCGGCGAGTCCGCCCGCAGCCGGAAATCGAAATTGCCCGCGTTCACGAATAGCGGGTCGGCGATTACCGAGTCCTTGTCCTGCCCGCCCGCCTGCCACTCCGCAAAACTCTTCCCAGCGAAGCGGATACCGCTTCCGCGCGTATCGAAATAAAGATTGCCCTTCATGGTGAATTGGTCGCCCGTCCAGTTCGAGCCCAACAACCGCCCCTGATCGAAGTACACGATATTCCGCTCGAAGATAAACGAGATGTGCGGCTCTACCCGCGTGCGCATCAACTGGTTCTCCCGGTTGAATGCCCACACGTTGTTGCGCACCACGTTCTCCCGCCCGTAGTGCTGGTGGAATCCCGCGCTCTTGCAGTGGTACACGATGTTGTTTTCGATCAGCATCTCACTCGACCCCTCGTCGGGATAGATGCCCCACCCGCCGTAGGTGAACGAGGCGATATCGTGGATCAGGTTGTTGCGAATCCGCGTCCCCGGCTGCTCGCCCAGCGTGTAGATGCCGCCCATGTCGCTCAGCATCTCCTTGCCGATATCGTGCAGGTGGTTGTACTCGATGATGTTCCCCTTGGACTGGTTGGCTGCGTAGCCCCACGTCCAGCCCACTGAAATCGCCGTGTAATAGAGGTCGTGAATGTGGTTGTGCACAATCTGGTTGCGCCCGCTCTGTAACGCCCACACGCCCACCGCCGGCGCGTACACCAGGCCGAGATCGTGAATGTGATTATCGGCGATGGTGTTTTCGTAGTTCTGCAAATTGTCGGTGGGCGACTGGCGCGCCTCGCCGAGTTTGACGCCGCCGCCGCCGAGATCGAAAAGCTCGCACGC
>JBEKDV010000228.1:0-21849 GCA_050014175.1 Candidatus Solibacter sp.
CGATCTGGAGCAATGTAACCGCCTGGTAGCCTACACACTGGGCAGACAACTTACCCTGCACTGTATTTTGGAGCCTCCTATTAACGAGAGGTACGAGGCTGCGCTCGTCAGCTGGCTTCCCGAGCACCCGTTCCTGAGCGGTCGTCATTTCCGAAACGCCGTCTTCGAATCGATTGCTCTGGCGCGGCTAATCGCCTCAAAAGATCCGGGACTGGCCCAACTTGCGCTCGAATACGTTGACTTGAACAAGCATAATTACCATCTCATTTACTTTCTCGACCAAATCGCCTCCGAGAGCGATGTCCCGATAACATGCCTTAGTGCAGTCATCGGTTCCGCAATGGAATTCCGGTCGACAACGACGTCCATTGAAATCCACGTGGATGGCCCACCGGCTGATGACCTGGAGGCAAGGGTGTCTCCAAACAGTGCCATCGAGACGGAGATCGAAATAATCTCCGGTAGCGACCGGGAGAAGTCTAAAACCTACGTTTTTAGGTCGCGTCTTGGCGATGTGACCTCCGTGACCCTGGGTCGCCGCCTATCCACTACATACGTCGATCTGCCTGTTGAGGTGATCTTGGCGGGCACATATGACGTTGAGCTCGTCGCTCCGGTTGAAGTTACGGCAGCCAGAATCACGGTTGCCACACCTACACTGATACTCAGACACGCCACCTCCGCCGCAGATGACCACGTCCTGCTGGAGGCCGAGAGGATCGAATCCACCGCCGGGACGATCGTCACAAACGGCGTCGCTTTCACGTTGTCCGCCTCTGATGGATCGAGCATGGTGTATCCTGCGGCTCCGTACTTCAGGCAGGTTGACGCTCTTCCCCAAGATCCCCTGTTGCGTGAAAAGTACATGCGGCTCAAGCGTATATTGGTCCACTTCCGTTCCCACAGCAAAGGCGCCCTCGCGAAATACAAGCACAAGATCGAACACGAGCGCGTCGTTCGAAACAAAATGGGTTGGGCAATTCTGGATCGGTTGCTGGGCGATCAGGTGCTGACCCTCTCTGGCAGGCTGTATTATTTGCAGCCAGAGAACGTAGATCGCTTCCTCGGCGTTTCCTACGATGACCTAAGAAAGGGCCGCAGTTCCGAGAAAATGCTCCAATACCTGCGCTCCATATCTTGAAGCCAGACAGGCCCGCCGGATTCCGCGCATATCGCCGGGGCAAAGTCGTTACGGAGGAGTGGCATGACTCGCAGGTGGAGCACCGGCCGGCTGCCGCCGCCCCGTGTAAACGTCAGGAGCCGGACAGGACACAGAGGCAGCGCTAATATATGTGTGAGGCCCCGTACATGCCGCTCAGCGCCGATCTATCTCAGAAATCGATCCAAGCCGCCATCGCAGCCATCGAGGTGTACAACAAGCCGAACTTCTCCTACCGAGAAGAGGCGTTTGCCCTACTCATGACCAACGCCTGGGAACTGCTATTGAAGGCCAAGTGGGTGCTTGACCACGACGAGGCCGCTGACTGCCTGTACGAGCTCACCGAAGACCGTGCTGGCAATAAGACTCTCAAGCTGAATCGCAGCGGCAATGCACATTCGCATAGTCTATCGTATTTGGCGGGCAAACTCGTCGAAGACGAAGACTCCGGGTTACAGTGCGGATGCCACGACAACATCCTAGCCCTCATTGAGATACGAGACAACGCTGCGCACTTCCTAAACAAGGACCTCTACCTCGGACGCCGCGTGCTAGAGGTCGGAACGGCATCCCTTCGAAACTACCTGCAGCTTGCGACTGAATGGTTCCAGCTCGACCTGTCTATATACAATTTCTTCTTGATGCCGATCTCCTTCTACCACGGATTCGAGACTGTGGAACCGACCACCCTCTCACATTACCCCGAAAAGATCAGGAAACTACTGGCGTACTTGGATGGGCTTGAACAACAGGACAACCAGAGGGATGGCTCTCAGCATGTCGCTCTCCGCCTAGAAACGAGACTGGTGCGCGGCAAAGACGCTTCTTGCGTAGCCTTTCGCTGGACAGACGACCCTGACGCCCCGGCCGTAACGGTGCGTGAAGAAGACGTTCTGAAGAACTATCCGCTGACCTACCGCGACCTCACAGATACCCTGAAACGCCGTTACGACAAGTTCCTGGAAAATGAAGAGTACCACGTTCTTCGCAAGAAGCTTCAGCAAGAGAACAAGTACTCTATAGAACGGGTCCTAAACCCCAATAATCCCAAGAGTTCCCGGCAGCGCTTCTTCAACGCGAATATTCTCCAGGAGTTTGACAAGCACTACAAACGGCGCATCAAGCCCGGGTCGGCGGCGCCCGCCGAAGCGTCTGGAGCATTGGCGAGTTAGGCGGTGCCTACTCGCCCCCTTTGCGAATCCCGCCGCACCGACTGCTGGACCACAGTCGATGACAGCCCTTCGCATCACTGACCGCCACAAGCGGTCTCGAAACGGCCTTGTGGGAAGCGCGGGAGGCGGCTATGGCCGTACCGTCGGGCCACTCCGGAGCCGCTGACGGGCTGGACTTCCGGGTGTCGGGTAACGGCGTTAGTCAGATTAACGCGACCGCCGGCGTTTCGAGGCACTCGCCGTTTGAGCAGCTTCGGCCAACACGCGGAGAGCGCGGTTGACCGCCTCGCTATCGGGAAACATGTTGGTGAGGTCAGACTCAATCAGCACCAAGTTCGTCCCAGCCGTCGCCCGGCGATAGTATTTGCCTCGAACGCCGCCCTCCAACTTGGAAAGATCATATTCCTTTCGCATGTCGTCACCGCATTGAGCTGCCGATTCCTTCTTCATATTGTCTGCGCTCAGTCCGCGTTGCAGGGCGCGCACTAACGATCCGAATCCGTTCCCCACGTTCACAGTGGGAAACGAAGACCATGTCCTTTTTCATTGTATAGCCCAGGGTGACCTCCCGGTGCTCGTCCAAGGAATGGTCAGGGTCTGGGTACGTCATCGCCAGCGGGTCAAAGAAAACTGATGACGCATCCTCAAAGGCTACACCATGCTTCTTGAACTTCGCCCCGCTTTTCGAGGGTCCCACTCAAACGTCACGCCACGCAATTTTAACCCACCGCTCTCACGCGTGCTCGGGCAGGAGGCCGGACTGCTCCGCCGTCGCCCGATTCGAGTTGGCCCCAAACGGCCTTGAAGAAAATCGCGCTTGGATTGTCGCCAAGAAGTTACCGATTCCCTGGAGAGAACAGCCATCGCACCGGCAATTCAGCAGCGAGGTCGGCCGAGAGCCTATTTTAACGCCCATAGCTGGTCGAGCTGAACCAAGCGGGGAAGCGCTGCTATGGATTTCCCCACTTTCTTCTGGGCAAGGCGCAGTTCGTAAAGGCTTTGCAGGTTAAGCCAGAACTCCGGGCTGGTGCCGAAGAAATGGGCCAGACGCAAGGCGGTGTCTCCGGTGATGGCGCGCTGCCCGTTCAGAATGCCGGTAATGCGGTTGGGCGGCACGCCTAGCTTGCGGGCCAGTGCGGTGGCGCTCATGCCGAGTTCTTGCAGTTCTTCGGCCAGGTGTTCGCCCGGATGTATCGCCGTCAGTGCCATAGCGTTCTCCTAATGATAGTCGACAATCTCCACGCTCGACGGTCCCGGCGCTCCGTCCAGCCACTCAAAACAGATCCGCCATTGCTCGTTGATACGGATGCTGTACTGTCCCTTCCGGTCGCCGGACAGCGCTTCGAAACGGTTGCCGGGCAAGCCGGCAAGGTCCCTGAGCGCCGTAGCCGCTTCCAGCCGGTCGAGCTTCAAGCGGGCCGGACGTTCGATTCCCGAGAGTGCTTTCACCCGGTTCCCAGCGGCGAAGTCTCTCGTGCGCTTGTCTCGATAGCTGACGATCATTCGTTAGGATATCCCTTATTATGCGTTACGTCAAGCATAACGAGTTCCATGGGTACTGAGTTCGCAGACTTTGGGGCCGTGCTTGATGAGGTGGGCCGCGCCTGCGCCGCACGGCGGCGATACCGACAATTTCACTTACGCGCTGCGCGCGAAGAAGCCGGGCGACGAAGTGACGGCACGGCAGCCTACCGCCGGGCCGCGGCTTTTCCCCAGCAATCGCCTCCGGACAAGCATTCCTGGCCATGGACCGTATACTGGATAGCGCATGCAACGGCCCGCTCTACCTGCGCATGCCCGAGGTTGCCCAGATGGTGCTGGATGCCATTCGCTATCGGGATCAACGGACCTATCAACTCCACGCGTTTGTCGTTATGCCGAACCACGTTCATCTCCTGATGACTCCACTGGAGGCGGTTTTCCAAGGTGATGCAATCTCTCAAGAGATTTCACTGCCAGGGAGGGCAACCGAATGCTGGGCCTCACTGGCCGCCTATTCTGGCAGGAGGAGAGCTATGACCCACGCGTCAGTTGACCAGAAGGTGAGCGATGCGCACGGCGTGGCCGGTGCTGTTGAGGTCGGCATCGGCGGAAACGCGCATGACCAGTTCGTGCTGGCCCGGAGCCAGGTCGGCATCCAGCACATAGGCCCAGGGGATGTGCAGGGTGGGGCTCCAGGTGGTGAAGAGGTTTTGCTTCCGCCAGGCGCCGCCATCGAGTTGGAACTCCACGGTGGCGGCATCCGGTCCGGCGGCCACGAAAATGCCCACCGCGGTGCCCTCAAAGGCAAAGCGGCATTCCCCGCCGGGCGATTCGGCGATGAGCATGGGCACGTGCACGAAGCCCGCGCGCGTGCCGGCCTGGTCGCGCGGGGTCCAATCGGGATCGGTGCGCCAGCCTTTGGCCTCGGCGATATCCACCAGGCGGCCGCGAAAGTAGCTTTGTTCATCGAGCGGGGCCGGCAGCGGGTGGGGCTCGACGGCGCCTGCGATCATGGGAGGCTGCTTCCATGCGGCGTCGAAGAGGCGCTCGATGGAACGAGCGTAGACGCTCATGCCGAAGGGTGAGGGGTGGAGATTCTTGAAGTCGCCATCCCAGGTGAACTCGCCCGAGTCGATGCGCTCGGTGACTTCGCGCGCCAGGTCGATGGAGGGCGCGGCGTAGTGGGCGGCGACGCGTTCGTGCGAGGCGACGACCACGGGCGTACGGCCGGCGCGCAGATCGGCCATCTTGTCGGGGTCGACGAAATGCAGCATGACGATATCGAGCTCGGGCTGGAGCAGGCGCGCATGGCGCACGATGCCCTCCATGCCGCGCACCTGCTCGAGCGGCGGGAAGAAGTTGGTGGAATCGTTGACCGCGGCCTCTTCGAACAAGAGGTCGACAGGGCCGCGGGAGAAAACATCGCGCAACAGGCGGAAGGCGCCGGGGGTGGAGCCGGTGGAGGCGATGCCGGCGTTGACGAAATCGAATTTGGTTTGCGGAAAGCGGGCCGCCAACTGCTGGCAGACGAGGTCGCGCCATCCGGCCATCTGGGTGATGGAGCCGCCCAGGAAGACGACGCGGGCGCTGCCGCCGGCCTGGAAGCGGCGCCAGGCGTTGCGCAATCCGGCGCGCAACTGAAAGTACTCGCGGCCGTGCGGAGTGAGGCCGGTAGAAGCGAGGCGCTCCATTCCGGGGGTGTGCGCGAGGATGAAATCGACGATGCGGTTGGGGTCGTCCAGGGGGAAGTGATGGCCGTTGAGGCTGTCCGGCATGCCGGTGTTGCGGTAGACCTCGATGGGGCCGCCCTCGCGGAGATAACGTGCGGCGAAGACATCGGTGTTTTCGGCGGGGGGGACTGCCTGGTCGCGATCGCTGACGACGTGCAGGATGGGGATCTTGCGGGCGGCGATGGGCGCAACTTCATCGATGGGGTTGCCCTGGAAGACGAGCATTTGGGCTTCGGTGAATTCATAAGCGGCCAGGGCCTCCTGCCAATCCTGGGCGCTGCCGAGGCCCTTACCTTTGCCGCCGGGCCAGCTTTTCATGTCGCACACCGGGGATTCGCAGTAGATGGCGTTGACCTTGTCGGGGTGTTGGGTGGTCCAGTTGTAGACGAAGAGTCCGCCGCGGCTGATGCCTTCCAGGGATACCTTAGGCGCGAGATGGAAGGTATTCACGACGTGGGCGTAGAACTCATCCCAGGCGGCCACGGACTGCGGGTTGCCGAAGAGATTGGGCAGGTCGAGGTAGGCAAGATGGAATCCCTTGGAGAGCAGGCCGAGCGCCGGGCGCGGCTGATAGTCGGGGAAGCGGCCGCGCCAGAACCATGGGTTGCCGGGGGCGCCGAGGCGCGGAAGGACGACGTAGGCAGGATAGCCGGCCAGGGTGAAGTCGCGTTTTTCGTAGCCGTTCCAGAGGCTGGAGGAAGGGGCCGGAGTGGTCTGGGACAAGAGCAGGGGCGCGCTGAGCGTTGCCAGGAAAGTGCGCCGGGTGAGGGAGAGTTCGGTGGACATGAGAGGAACCAGACTCAGTATAAGGGAGAAGCGGGTCCAGGGGGACCATCGCGCGGAGCAAGGCCAGTTGTACCAAGACGCAGTTGACAAGTGTAAGGCAACGGGCTACGGTATAACCAGTGATCGGAGCCTGCACGTCACGCGCAACTGGCGCCTGACGTTCCAGATCAGGGACGGCGAGATATTGGATATCGATTATGAAGATTATCACTGAGGAGAAAGCCAGGCGGATGCTAAACCCCGTTCATCCCGGCCGCTTTCTGCGGACCGAGATTATCGAGGCTCACGACCTTTCCGTGACGGAGGCGGCGAAGATTCTCGGCGTATCGCGCCCAACCCTTTCCAGTCTCTTAAATGCCAAGGCCGGTCTCTCCGGCGATATGGCCCTGCGCTTCGAGAAGGCCTTCGGCGTCGATATGGATACCCTCATGCGGATGCAGAATTCCTACGACATAGCCCGAACGCGAAGCCGCGAAAAGAAGATTCGCGTCGAGCGCTACGAACCCCGGCCGGCGGCGTAAAGAGGGGAGGATTACTTCAGCGGCCGGTGTTCAACAACTGCTGGTAGGCCTGGTCGGCTTCGGGGTCTGGGGGGTGGGGGTGATCGAGATAGATGCCCACCCACCTCCGCGCCCTGGAAAAATCGCCGGCCCGGGTGAAGATCTGGCCGAGACTGCGGGCGCAGCGCGTGGTTTCGGGCTCATGGGCGATGTGCAGGCCGCACTCGTCCTCCATATGGGTCAGGACATCGAGCGAGTTGAGCGGGTGCACTCCGGGGGGAGGCGTTCGCATGAAGACCAAGGCGCGCGGGTCGTTGTAGACCAGTTTCCAGGCGGTCTGCGCCGGATCGGCGAGCGCCGGGGCCAGCAGGTACACGGGACCGGTGGTGTATTCGAAGGTGTTCATGACGATCACCTGAATGCCGTAACGGTTCAGCAAATCCTCCGCGGCGGGCATGCCGTCGGACGAATCGTGGTTGTAGAGGATGCGGGTGTAATCCCGAAATACCGATTCGCTGAGGGCCCTTCCATCGATGAAGGTGCGTTGGCCGGGCCATAAGCGCCAGATCAGGTAGCCGCCGTACTCGTAGGTGTTGAACATGGGCTGGGTGACGCGGTGCAGGGCGAGAAAATCGGCCGCGCCGTTGGGGATTTTCCACTCGGCGGCGCGGAATTGGAAGAAACTGCCGCGCGCCATGCCGGTGGCGAGGGCGGCGGCAAGGAGAGCCGCCAGGACGGACGGGCGACAGACGACGAACAGCGATCGTGTGTTCCACCTCCACTTCCAAGGGAGGTAGGCGGCGATCAGGATGGGAGAGATCAACGCCACGAGGATGGTATTGCGTTGCGCGGCCAGGGCGGCCGCGGCGAAGGCCGCGAAGATCAGCCAGTCGGCGACGGGCACGCGGCGGCGCGCCCAAACGAGAGTGGCGGCGGCGGCCACGAGCAGGACGGAGAAGGGGCTGGGCGGCCACAGGGAAGGCCGCGCCCATTCGAGGAGGCGCGACGTCAGGTAGGAGCTTTGGTAATCCAGGAGGGTGCGGAACACGGCGTACCCGTTGGGATTCAGACCGGACGCCAGCACGCTGAGGACGCTAGAGATCCACAAGGCGGGGTCGCGGCGGCGGTCGACCAGCGATTGGGCGCACCAGGCGCCCAACACGATCCATCCCAGGAAGAAGCCGGAGTGACAGTTTGCCCACAGGGCGAAGAGCGGGGGCAACAGCCACAGGCCGCGGCGGAATTCGAGGATGGCCAAGGTGGCGGCGAGCAGCAGCCAGGTGAAGAGGTAAGGACGGTCGAGGGCGAACTCTTGGGCCAGGCTGGCGGAGGCGAGAGTGGCGGCCAGGGCGGCGTAGAAATTGCCGCGGCGACGCCAGGCAATGAGCCCGGCGAGGGCGCAAAACGCGGTGAGCGTCAGTGCCCGGGCGGCCACGATGGCCGGAATGCCGCCGGTCCGCCACACGGCGTAGAAGACGACCTGGGCCAGCCACTCGTGCGTGAGGTTAAAGCGGCGCGTGAGGGCTTCGCCGGGGTAGGCGTCGGGCGCGCGGGCGGTGGTCCAGGCAAACGGGTCGGGGAAGGGAAGGGCGCGCTTCCCGACGATGTACTGGCCGGTGCGCAGGTGCCACCAGAAATCGGAATCGTAGACTTCGCGGGAGAAGAGGCCGAGCAGCAGAAGGGCGCAGAGGGCGAGCAACAGGGCGCGCAGCCGCGGGGTAAGGGGCGGTGCGGATGGCTGCGGGACGGGTTGGGCGGGACGCGCCGGCATCAGCGTTTACCGGGGCGGCGGACGATAGGAAGCCGGGCGAGCAAGAGTCCGAGCTTGGCTCGGATTGGCAGGCTGAAGCCTGCCCCACCACAGGCTGCTCTACGGGGGGAAATGACGGGGCGCACGCCCCATGATAATGCAGTTCGCGGCCAGTGGCCGAAAGATACATCCCGCTGGCGAAGGCGTTTGGCTACCATGGGACCGGTCGTTAAAGCGCAACGCGACACATGACAGCGGCCGTCCTCCCCACCTCAGTGGTTTCTTTGGACGGCCGCTTTTTTTGGGGCGATCAATCGATGGTCACGGGGCGATCGAAGACCACATCGATGGTGGAACCCTGGCGCAATTCCACTTCGCGGCCGCGGGTGAGCAGGACGGTGGCGAGACCGACGGCCGATCCGGCGCCCCCGCCGATGCCCGCGCCTTTCCAACTGCGGTCGGCTATCCCGCCGATGGCGGCGCCCGCCCCGGCGGGTTCGGCGATGCGGACCGCGTCGGCGCCGTGCGAGGTTCCCTGCTGCACCTGGCTCTCCTTGCCCACGACCTTCTGGTCCGAGCCTTCGGCATCGACCGAAGTGAGAGTCGGCGTCATGCGGATGACCTTGCCAGAGGGAAAGGTGAGGGTCTCGATGCGGATGCCGAGCTCGGCTGTTCCTTTGATGCGTCCGCTGCGTTTGGAGTGAGTGACGACGCCCTGGACGTAGCTATCGACGGGCACCAGGATGGCGCCGCCGTCGACGATGGGCGTGGCGGTGCGCAGGTAAACGTAATCGCCTTCGCGGGCGGTGCGGGTGCTGACCGAGTTGACGAGGCGCAGGAGGGCGTGCGAGCCCCTGGGAATATCGGTGGCAAAGGCCGGGGAGGCGAGCAGGAGGGCCAGGACAGTGAGGCGCATAGTGGCTCCTTTGTCTTCATGGTGGCACAAAGGGACGAAAGGCGGGGTGAGAGGCGGAAGGCGTCGGTTCGACGCGGAGACGCGGAGGCGCGGAGGAAGACGCGGAGAAAACGAAAGAGGGTTGGAGGGAGCAGGATGCACGGGGTGGCCCGTTAGCGTGCGGAGGGAGCGGAGAAAGACGTTAGCGCTCGGCGGCCCAGAGGACGCAGGCGAGAATCGCGGCGAGGACGGCGTCGGTGATCTCGGGCTGGCGATTGGGCAAGTAGCGCTGGGCCATTTCGAGCAGCACCAGGGGCACTGCGACCCATGCGCCGGCGACGGAAAAGCGCAGGCCCGAGGCGCGCAGCAGCCACACCAGGGCGCCGTATTCGAAGGCCTTGCGGGAGAGGACCAGGGCGGCGTTCAGGCGCTCGCCGTCGAGGGTAGCGGCGAAAGGAATCCACGTCATGGGGTGAACCTGCGCGGTGAATTGGAAGGGCGATAATTCGCGGAGCACGATGCAGGCGGCCAGGGCGACCGCCCCGGCGCGCACGCGGGGACCGTCGGCGGGATAGGTCCACGCCAGCATGGCGAGGGCGGCGGCGGCGAGTTCGGCGGGGGCCAGGGTGCGGTCGATAATCAGCAGGCGCAGGGGGAGGCAGAGCATGGCCAGCAAAAGCCAGGGGGCTTTCAGGCGGCCGGCGACGGCCCGCACGATGAGGGCGAAGGCGAACCATTCGGCGGCGCCGGCAGCGACCTCGACCAGGGAAAAGGGAGTGGCCAGGGATCGTTCCACGGTGGCGCGCAGCCGGCCGCGGCTGAAGAGGGGAATGAACGGGTACAACTGGTAGCCGAGCCAGCAACCGGCGAGCATGAGCGCGCCGCCGGCGCCGCGATCCACTTTGCGGCGCTCGGTGAGCGCGTAGATCTCCTGCCGGAAGACCAGCGCGGCGGCGACGCCGCCCAGCGTGCCGGCGAAATTGCAGGCCACGTCGAGCAGGCTGCAGGTGCGGCTGGCATCGTAGATCTGCAGCATCTCGATGGAGGCCGAAAGAGCGACGCCCAGCACGACGGTGGCGAGGGCGGCGGCGGCGCGGGGCCAGCGGCGCAGGAGAACCAGTACCGCGGTCACGCCCAGGGGGAAATAGAGCAGGACGTTGACGCAGGCGTCGCGCCACAAAAACTTGTCGATGGCGGCCGGCCAGGCGTGCAGGAGGAAGAGCGGCGGGCTGACGCCCGGGTGACGGCCGAAATCGAACTGGAACGGATAGAGCGAGCCGTAGAGGATGAAGGCGGCGACGGCCAGCAGGAGGCGCTTCACTCAGCGTCTCGCGAAGCGCCGCAGGCGGAAGATCTCGACGAAGGAAATATAGAGGTTGACCATTCCCAGGCCGCTGACGGCGCCGCGGACGTAGAGGTTGTCCCAGAAGTCTCTCATGCGCGGCATGAGGGCGGAGAAATAATTGCCGTCCCAGTATTCGGTCCACGGGAAGATCAAAAGGAAGAGTCCGATCTCCAGGCAGAAGGTGATGAAAACGACGGCGGACATCTTGTGATACCAGTGATAGGCGGGTGGCGGAACGGCGATGGGCGCAGGCCGGGTTTCGTCCATCCCGGGCGGCTGCGGGTCGGGGGGCATCATGCGGCGCCCGCCGTGTCGAAGAGATCAAGTTGGCCGGCGGTGTGGAGTGGGAAGCGCGAGAGGGCGCGCACGGGTTGGTAACTCAGGCGGTGCAGGGGAGTAGGTCCATACTGTTGGAGGGCGCGGTAGTGCTCCGGGGTACCGTAGCCCTTGTGGGCGGCGAGCCCGTATTCGGGGAAGACGCGGTTCCAGGCGCGCATGCAGTCGTCGCGGCGCACTTTGGCAAGAATCGAAGCGGCGGCGATGGCATGGCAGCGGGCGTCGCCCTTGATGAGGGCGCGCTGGGGCAGGGGAAGTTCCAGGGAAACTGCGTCCACCAGGAGGAAATCGGGCGGGGGGTTGAGGCGGGCGACCGCCATGCGCATGGCCATACGCGAAGCCTGGTAGATGTTGACGCGGTCGATGGTAGCCGCGTCGACGGCGGCGACGGCCCAGGCGACGGCGCGCTGGCAAATGCGTTCGGCCAGCACCTCGCGGCGCTGGGGGTCGAGCAGTTTGCTATCGTTGAGGCCGCGCACGGGCCGGTCTTCGGAGAGGATTACAGCGCCGGCGAAAACGGCGCCGAACCAGGCGCCGCGGCCCACCTCGTCCACTCCCGCGACAGCGTGGAAGCCGCGCGCGCGCAGTTCCCGTTCCAGAGTAGCTGCACACCGGAATTTGCCACCCGCCGGAGCCGGCTGCATGGCGAGACCGAGACTATTCGCGCTCTTTCAGACGGGCGGCCTTGCCCTTCAAGGCGCGCAGGTAGTAGAGCTTGGCGCGGCGAACGCGGCCGGTGCGGACGACATCGATGTGATCCACGACCTTGGCGTGTACCGGGAAGATACGCTCCACGCCCTGGCCAAAACTGACCTTGCGGACGGTGATGCTCTCGCCCATGCCCGTGCCGTTGCGGGCAATCAACACGCCTTCGAAGGCCTGGAGGCGCTCTTTCTCGCCTTCCCTGATCTTGACGTGGACCTTGATGGTGTCGCCGGGGCGAAACTCGGGGAATTCTTTTTCCCGTTTGTTCTTGATAATAAACTTGGTCAACAGCGCGTTCTGCATGACAATGTCCGTAATCTCCTAGTGTACAACATGTTTGAGGTTCGCGGAGAACTGGAGGGGTGCGCTTCACCGCAGAGACGCAGAGAACGCAGAGATAAGCGCAGAGCTCATGCCACGACGGCGTCGTGGTGGAATGGGCTGGGAAACCCGAGAAGAATGCCCCCACGAATGGGGGCATGGCAGCCCTGGAGGGCTACTCTACGGTGCATCGACGAAGACGCGGGGGGAATCGAGACATGTTAGTCTTTTACTTCGGCGATCAAATTCAGGAGAATTCCATGGCACGTTTTTCCAGATTGAAAGTCCTCAACACGATGATCGGTACGGGCCTTGTGCCCGTGTTCTACCACGCGAAGCTGGAGGTGGCGCGGGAAGTGGCGGCGGCCTGCCTGGCGGGCGGCTGCCGTTTGCTGGAGTTTACCAACCGCGGCGACCATGCCTGGGAGGTATTCAGCGAGTTGGAGAAGTACTGCGCCCGCGAACTGCCCGAAATGATCCTCGGGGCGGGTTCCATCGTGGATCCCGGGACGGCGTCGCTGTACATCAATTGTGGCGCCAGTTTTGTGGTGGGTCCGGTGCTGAATGCGGAGGTAGCGCGCACGTGTAACCGGCGCAAGATTCCCTACTCTCCGGGCTGCGGCAGCGCGTCGGAGATCTCGCAGGCGGAGGAACTGGGGTGCGAAATCGTCAAGGTATTCCCGGGTAAGGAAGTGGGCGGCCCGGCGTTTGTGAAGTCGGTGAAGGGGCCGTGCCCGTGGGTTTCCATCATGCCCACGGGAGGCGTGGAGGCCACGGAAGCGTCGCTGAAGAGCTGGTTCGACGCGGGCGTTTCCTGCGTGGGCATGGGCTCCAACCTGGTGAGCAGCGATCTGCTCAAGGCCGGCGACTACGCGGGCATCGCCGCCAAGGTGCGCGCCGCCGTGGAGCTGATCGAGAAGATTCGGGGAGGGAAGTAAGCCATGGCACTGGTGGTCAAACCGCGCGAGAGCTGCCGTTGGGACGCGGCGGCGCTGGGCGAGATCATGCTGCGGCTGGATCCGGGTGAGGGCCGCATACGCACGGCGCGCAGCTTCCAGGTGTGGGAAGGCGGCGGCGAGTACAACGTGGTGCGCGGGTTGCGGCGCGCGTTCGGATTGCGCACCACGGTGGTGAGCGCCATCGTGGAGAACGAAGTGGGGCGTCTATTGGAAGATCTGATGCTGCAAGGCGGGGTGGATCTCTCGCACATCAAATGGGCGCCCTTCGACGGCATCGGGCGCACGGCGCGAGTGGGCTTGAACTTCACGGAGCGCGGGTACGGATTGCGCGGGGCGGTGGGGTGCAGCGACCGCGGCTGGTCGGCGGCGTCGCTCCTGGCGCCCGGCGACGTGAATTGGAAGCGGCTGTTCGAGGAGGAGGGTGTCCGCTGGTTCCATTGCGGCGGCATTTTCGCGGCGCTCTCGGCCACCACCGCCGAGCTCGTGATTGAGGCCATGGAAGCGGCGCGCGCCGCCGGCACGGTGATCTCCTACGATCTCAACTTCCGCGCCTCGCTGTGGAAGTCGCAGGGCGGGATCGAGCGGGCGGTGGCGGTGAACCGGCGGATCGCCTCGCTGGTGGATGTGATGATCGGCAACGAAGAGGACTTCACGGCGGCGCTGGGATTCCAGGTGCCGGATATGGACGAGCACATCTCCAAGCTGGATCCGGCGAACTTCCGCAAGATGATTGCCGAAGTGGTGACGATGTATCCCAATTTCCAGGTGGTGGCGACGACCTTGCGCAACGCCAAGACGGCGACGCTGAACGATTGGGGCGCGATACTGTGGACCGGTGGGGAGTTTTACGAAGCGCCGCTGAGGGAGAATCTGGAAATTTTCGACCGCGTGGGCGGCGGCGACAGCTTCGCTTCCGGCCTGGCATACGCGTTCCTGGCGGGCAAGACTCCGCGGGAGGCGGTGCAGTACGGGGCGGCGCACGGCGCTTTGGCGATGACCACGCCGGGCGATACCAGCATGGCGTCGCTCAAAGAGGTGGAAGCGGCGATGAAGGGGAAGGGCGCGCGGGTAGTGCGGTAGCTTTAGGGAAAACAGTTTCTCGCCGAGGCGCAAAGGCGCAAAGAAAACCTCAATTAATCAGGCTGCGATGACGGCGCGGTTTGTCAGTATGCGGTGTGGGAGTCCGTAGCCGGGCATTGCCAAGAACCACAGTGGTTCTTTTCTTTGCGTCCTGGCGTCTTGGCGAGAAACGAGTTTTCTCAAGGCTGCTTAAGCAAGTCCGGGCGCAGGCGGGCGGTTTTTTCGCGCGCGATCTGGCGGCGGAATTTGCGGATTTCCTGGTGATTGCCGCCCAGGAGCACGTCCGGAGCCTTCCAGCCGCGGAAGTCGGCGGGGCGCGTCCAGTGCGGGCAATCGAGCAAGCCTTCGCCGTGGCCCGTATCCTGGAACGATTCGAAGGTGGACGAGGCTTCGTTGCCCAATACTCCGGGCAAGAGGCGCGCCACCGTGTCGACGACCACGGCCGCCGCCAGCTCGCCGCCAGAGAGCACGTAGTTGCCGATGGAGATCTCTTCGTCCGCCAGGTGCTCGGCGACGCGCTCGTCCACGCCCTCATAGCGGCCGCAGATGAGCAGCAGCTCGGAGCTCTCTTTGAGGCGGTTGGCGAGGGCCTGGTCGAACAGGCGGCCCTGGGCGGAGAGCAGCACGACCTTCTGTCCGGCCTGACGTTCCGGCCAGATGGATTCCACGGCGGAGAAGATGGGTTCGCACTTGAGCACCATGCCTTCTTCGCCGCCGAAGGGGCGGTCGTCCACCGTGCGGTGGCGATCGTGAGTCCAGTCGCGCAGGTTGTGTATGCGGATATCCAGCAGGCCGGCGTCCTGGCCGCGCTTGACGACGCCATGAGAGAACGGTCCCGCGAAGAATTCGGGGAAGATCGTTAACACATGGAAAATCACGGGCGGTTCAAGTCCTTCAGGCCTTCGGGTAATTCTACCGCGATGCGTTGGGCGGCGGGATCGATCTCGACGCAGATGGAACGGGCGAAGGGGACCAGGAGGCTGCCGTCGACCACGAGCAGTCCCGTGCCGCCGCCATCGTCCCAGGCGGTGACGCGTCCGAGGGATTCGCCGGTGCGCCGGTCCACCACCTGGCAGCCGATGAGGTCGCTCTGGAAGTACTCGCCCTCGTCGAGCGGCGTCCGCTGGCTGGCGGGGATACAGACTTCACGGCCGTATAAGGCTTCGGCATCGGAGATGGTGTCGACGCCGCGGAATTTGAACACCAAGGTGCCGCCATGGAACCAGGTAGTTTCGATTTGGTATTTCTCGCCGCCGGAGGCGCTGCCGGGGGCGAAGAGGAAAACTTCCTGGAGAGCCTGATAGCGTTCCGGCTTGCCGGAGAGAGCCACCGCCGTCACTTCGCCCCGGTTGCCGCGCGTCTTGCCGAGCTGGGCGACCGCGACCCATCCGGTCTCGGCGCCGTTACTCAAGGATTTCCAGGGTAAAGCGGCGATTCAGCTTCATTCCCGCCGCTCCGAGAATGGTGCGGATGGAGCGGGCGGTGCGACCCTGTTTACCGATCACTTTGCCAAGGTCGCTAGGGGCCACGCGCAATTCCAGCACGGTGACCTGTTCGCCCGCGACCTCGCGGACCACCACCTCTTCCGGGATGTCGACCAGAGCTTTCGCGATATCTTCGACCAACTGTTTCATTTATATCCCGCCTCCACAACCTTCATGGTAACCCGAGCGGACGATGTGTAGCGGACCGGATCTAAAAACCACACCGAAGAGTTGGCAGGCGGACCCAGAGGGTACCCCGCCTGCCAGCCCGGGGGCTCGATTGGGAGTTGGCAGGCGAAAGCGCCTGCCCCACCTTGCCCGCCCCATCCCAACAGGCCAGAGGCCTGTCCTACATTCGGTCTAGACCGCCGGTTCCGCGGGCACGGGAGGGTTCTTTTCCACAAGGCGCCTGACGGTGTCGGAAAGCTGGGCGCCGTTTTTGATCCAGTGCTCGATGCGATCATGCTTCAGCATGACCTTCTTCGGCGAGGTGAGCGAATTGTAGTGTCCCACCACTTCCAGGTGGCGGCCGTCGCGGGCGCGCACCTTGTCGATTACCACGACGCGATAGAACGGCTTCTTCTTGGCGCCAAACCGCGCCAGGCGAATCATCAGCATGAATACTCCAATGTGGGGCCGGTAGGAAGACCAGCCCGAACCTTTCCCAAATTTACGAAGGCAGATTGCCGAATGGAAACCCACCGGGCAACTTCATCTTACCGAGCTTTTTGCCCATGAAGCCACCGGAGAAGGTCTTCATCATCTTCTTAGCCTGCCCGTACTGCTTCAACAACTGGTTGACCTCTTGCACGGAAGTGCCGCTGCCCTTGGCGATGCGCCGGCGGCGGCTTCCGTTGATAATCATATGATTGTCGCGCTCGCGGAAGGTCATGGAATCGATAATCGCGACCACGCGATTGATTTCGTTTTCGTCGACCTTGACGTCTTTGAGCTCCTTGAGGATGCCCACCTTGGGCATCATGCCGAGCAGGGATTCGAGCGGCCCCAATTTGCGGATCTGTTTGAGCTGATTGCGGAAGTCCTCGAGGGTGAAATCGTTCTCGATGAGCTTGCGCTGCATGGCCACGGCCTGCTTCTTGTCGATGGCCTCCTCGGCCTTCTCGATGAAGCTGAGGATATCGCCCATGCCAAGGATGCGGTTGGCGGCACGGTCGGGGTGGAAGGGTTCGAGGGCGTCGAGCTTTTCGCCCACGCCGACGAATTTCAGAGGCTGTCCGGTGACGTGGCGGATGGAAATGGCGCCGCCGCCGCGGGCGTCGCCATCCATCTTGGTGAGGATGACGCCGGTGATGCCGAGGCGCTTGTGGAACTCGTCGGCAGATTTGACGGCGTCCTGACCGGTCATGGCGTCGGCGACGAAGAGAATCTCCACGGGATGGAGCTGTTCCTTCAATTGCTGCAGTTCGACCATGAGGTCGTCATCGATGTGCAGGCGGCCGGCGGTGTCCACGAGGAGGACGTCGCGGCCGCGGTTGGCGCATTCGCGGCGGGCGGAGCGTGCCAGGTCGAGGGGCGCGATTTCTTCGGGCGCGCCCTCGTAGATGGGAGTACCGACTTCGCGGGCCACCACCTTCAACTGCTCTCGCGCCGCCGGGCGGTAGACGTCGACGGAGACCATCATCGGGCTGTGGCCGTTTTTGGAAAGCCAGCGGGCCAGTTTACCGGTGGAGGTGGTTTTGCCGGAGCCCTGCAAACCCACGATGAGGAAGACGCTGGGCGGTTCGTTGGCGTAGCGCAGCTTGGATTCGTGGCTGCCCAGGATCTTGATGAGTTCTTCGTGAACGATCTTGACGACCTGTTGCGAGGGTGACAGGGCGTTGAGGACTTCCTCGCCGACGGCCTTTTGCTTGATGTTCTCGATAAGTTGTTTGACGACTTTGAAGTTGACGTCGGCTTCGAGCAGCGCCATGCGAATTTCGCGCAAGGCGCTCTCCATGTTTTCGGCCGAGAGTTTGCCTTCGCCGCGCAGGTTTTTGAAGACCCGCTGCAGTTTGTCCGATAGGTTGTCAAACATGAGAATAGACCATCCCCGCAAGGGTATCCGTGGGGGGGACCTTGTGGAGTCTTTCTATTATAGCCGTTATTCGCCGCCGGCGGGAGCCGCGGGCGGGGGGATGCGCAGGCTGCTCGCCGCCATCTTCCCGGTGCGGTCCATACCGAGCTCGTAGAGCACGCGGGTGCCGGGGCGAAGGTCTGTGGCGAGGCCTTCGGAGAGGCGGGAGACGTGGAAGAAAATATCCCTTCCCCCATCGTCGGGGCGCAGGAACCCGAAGCCCTTGGCTTCGAAGTAAGTGACCACGCTTCCGCTCTGTTCGCCGGAGGGGGCTTCGCCGGTGGCATCTCCGGTGGCGGCAGCCGGAGTGACCGGCCTGCTGGATTTGTCGCCGACTCCCTGCTTGACCAACTGGAGATCGGCCTCCGACCAATTGGCTGGCGGCTTGGTTTCGGATGGCATCTTGAGGTCCGGATTGCGCTTGCGGGCCTCCTCAAATAACCGTTTCTGGCTTGCGTTCAACGCTAGTGTCCTCGAAATCCCGCGCGCTACGCCGTAGCGGGCGCGACGGCCTTCTTTTTGCGGGTGCCCTTCTTCTCGACGGGAGCCGCGCGGTCGCTCTTCTTCAAACTGCCCATCACCAGCGTGGTGACAAACTTCTTTTCGCCGTGATCGTCGAATTTGATGACGATTCGTTCTTCTGTGCTGGACAGGACCTGGCCCAACCCGAACTTCAGATGCTCGACTTGGGCGCCCTGGGAATACGTGTTAGAAGCCATAGAGTTCCTAAGGTTCACTCCTCGGATGTAGTGCTGGAGGTATGACGTGCCGGCTTGGAATGGATGGTGTGTTCGGGCAGATGTACCACAACGATATTAGGAGTTTAGCAAATCGGGGGCCATTTGTCGAGCGCGCACGGGATGGCGATCTCCGCGCTGCACCTGTGGCCCGCCGGGCGCATGCAGAAAGTGCACCAAGGCGTGCAAAAAGGGGAGCTGACGCGGCTGGGGACTAGAGATAGATGTCGTTGGAGGGATATCCGGGAAGGTCATGCATGGCTTGTGTGGCCAGATCCTGCTCCAGGCGCTCCATGGCTTCCATGGCCTTCAGAAAGCTGAAAGAGGCGCGATTGGCGGGACCGTAGACGTCCACGACGAGGGCGCAAAGGACGCGCAACCGCTGGGCGGTGGCTTTCATTTCACGGCCTAATTCGCGATGTTCGTCAAGACTCAGTGGAATAGAATTCCTCCGCACAGCGTGCCAGTACTGCGATGGCTCCGGCTGCCGGCGAGGGCGAACGCGCGAGTCCGCTGGGGCTCTACGGCCGCATTGCCGTCATCAGTTTACCATATGCATGCTGTTACAATTTTAAGGATGCCCAACGAAATCTACGCCGCCTTCGATACCACCGAAGGCAAGTTCAAGATCAAGCTTCTCGCCGACAAGGCGCCCAAGACGGTGGACAATTTTGTCTCGCTGGCCGATGGTTCCAAGACCGGGAAGCCCTTCTACGACGGCACGGTTTTTCATCGCGTCATTCCGGATTTCATGGTCCAGGGCGGCGATCCCGAAGGCACGGGCCGCGGCGGTCCCGGCTACAAATTCGCCGACGAATTCCACCCGACGCTGAAACACACGAGGCACGGCTTCCTCTCCATGGCCAACGCCGGCCCCAACACCAACGGGAGCCAGTTCTTCATCACGGTGGCGGCCACGCCGTGGCTGGACAACAAGCACAGCATCTTCGGCGAAGTCACCGAGGGCTACGAGGTGGTGGAGAAGATCTCCAAGGTTCCGCGAGGCGCCCAGGACCGTCCCATCAAGGAAGTGAAAGTGAATTCGGTCACCATTGAGAGGGCGTAGTGCCGTCCTCCCAGGGGCTGTGAAATAACATAATAGATTGGCAGGCGGACCCAGAGGGTACCCCGCCTGCCCACAAATTCCTTGAAACTGGCGATCTTCGGCGGCACCTTCGATCCGATCCACGACGGCCATCTCGCGCTGGCGCGGGAGGCCCTGGTGCGCTTCGACCTGGACCGTGTGCTCTTCGTCCCGGCCGCGCATCCGCCGCACAAGGCGGGGGTCACGCACGCGCCGTACGCCGATCGTGTGCGCATGGCCGAACTGGCCTGCCAGGGCGACGCGCGCTTCGAAGTGTCGCGCCTGGAAGAGGGCACGGCGCGTAGTTACTCCATCGATACCATAGAAAAACTACACGCCGGTCTCGCCCCTGGCGACCAGTTGTACTTCCTCATCGGGGCGGACGCCTTCGCCGAGATCCGGACGTGGCACCGCTGGCGCGACGTGGCGCGCGGCGTTCGTTTCCTGGTGGCGAGCCGTCCGGGGCACGGGTATCCATCGCCGCCGGGCGTGGAATTCGACCGCATCGACGATATCGAGGTTGCGATCTCGTCTTCGGACATCCGCCGCGCTCTGGCCTCCCGCCAAAGCCCCGCGGGGCTGCCGGACGTGGTCTTGAATTATGCAGTTTCCCGCCATCTGTACGCCGGTTGAGAAATCGTGGCCGGGTGTCACAGCGCCTGTGTCGGCATGTAACGCCTGTTGCCCGATATGAGACGTTCTATCCAGCACCTCCCTACGGCATGTAACTCGTGAAGTCTATTGAATAAAAAACATTTTCGGGTCATCATGTTTCTGTGAGGAATCGCCAAGTGGCACGCGCCGTGCAGGGTTGCTTTTGCGCCGTGGCGTTCTCCCGTCCGAACTGCCCGCCCTATCTGGAGGTTCTACCTTGAAGAGAGTTCTTTCGATTTCCCCATCGATGCTGATGTTGCCGCTGCTCGCGCTGGTTTCCGCTCAAGGTCTGAGCGCTCAAACGATCGTAGTGGATAAGCCCAACCTGACCTTTTCCAGCCAGGTGGGCGGCTCCGTCGTTTCACAAACAGTGAATGTGACCAGCAGTACGGGAGCGTCCGTACCATTCGCCCTCATTGTGCCGAATGCATACAGTTGGCTCAAGGTGGGAGGACAGACCATCATCAGCGGCAGCACTCCCGCCGCAGTCACCATCACTGCGGATCCGACCGGGCTCAGTGCCGGAACCTATCCGGCCAGCCCTCCCGCCCTGATCACCGTCTCGGGCGGTTCGGCCAACAACAATAGTCCCATCGCGGTGACGTTTACTGTCAGCTCGATCGGGGTGAGTCCGTCGTCGCTGGCCTTCAATTACACGGTCGGCAGCCCCAATTTCCCGGCCTCGCAGAGCATCACTCTCAGCACCGCTTCGACTCCGTGCACGGTGACTTCCGCCAGTGCTTCCGGCGGAAGCTGGTTCACCCTGCTACAGAATTCGTGCGTGTCGGGTAGCATCACCGTGCTGCCGAACATCGCCGTGATCAACGGTCTGGGAGCCAATACCTACAACGGCACCATCACGATTACACCGTTGCCTTCCGGGCAGAGTCCGGCAGTTGTAGTGCCAGTGACCCTGACGGTAACGCCGACTCCCCCCGTGAGTCTGAACCCGACCTCGCTGGTTTTCAACTGGCAGACCGGTACCGCCAACCCCAACCCCAGCGAGTCGTTTACAATCGTTACGACCCCGACGCAGTCGCTGAGCTACAGCTTTAACCCGCCGACGGTCGATACGGGCAACTGGATTTCCACCATCACCCCGCCGAGCGGTAGCTTCACGGGCAGCACGCAGATTACCGTCGCGTTGAACCCCAATGGAATCGCCCTCGGCGCGCACGCCGGCAAGATCACGCTGCTCACGCCTGGCGCCAGCCCGCAGTCGCAAGACATTCTGATATTTCTTAATATCTTCAACACGGCGCAGCTCAATGTTCCGAATGCCGATTTGAGCTTCTTCTACCAGATAGGCACCAGCGCGCCGGGCTCGCAGTCGGTCAACATCTCCGCGACCAGCGGAGTTCTGAACTATGCGGTCACCACCGGCAGCTACAACCCGGGCGCCAGTACAGGATGGCTGACCGTGCCCGGTGCCGGCAATACGGGCGCGGCACTGCCCGTGTCTGTCAATCCCGCGGGATTGCCGGCGGGAACGTATACCGCCGTCGTCAGTGTTACTTCGGCCACGCCGGGCAGCAGCACGCAGGTCTTCAAGGTGATCTTAAAGGTCAGCAACGACCCGATCCTTGTGGCCAATGC
>JBEKDV010000229.1:0-12378 GCA_050014175.1 Candidatus Solibacter sp.
CGTCGAAACCTACAAAGGCACCGGCACCTACTTCACCAACGCCGTCACCGAAATCGTCGTAGGGGATCGCGCCGTGGTGGATCACTACAAGGTCCAGCAGGAAACCGTCAACGCCTTCCATATCGCGACCCTGCAAGCCACCATCGGACGCAGCGCCGCTTTCGCGTCGCACTCGATTTCGCTGGGCGGCGCGCTAGTCCGCAACGACGTCAACGCCACCCTCTCCGAAGGCTCCGACGCCACGCTGAACGGCCTCTACATCGTCAACGGCACACAGCACGTCGATAATCACACCTTGATCGACCACGCCATGCCGCACGGCACCAGCCACGAACTCTACAAGGGCATTCTCGATGGCAAGGCGCACGCCGTCTTCAACGGCAAAATTATCGTCCGCCAGGATGCGCAGAAGACCGATTCCAAGCAGACCAACAAGAACCTGGTTCTCTCCGACGATGCCGTGGTGGATACCAAGCCGGAGTTGCAGATCTTTGCCGACGATGTGCGCTGCACCCATGGCGCCACCATCGGCCAACTCGACGGCGAAGCGCTGTTCTACCTGCAATCGCGCGGCATCGGCAAGCGCGAGGCACGCAGTCTGCTGACCTACGCGTTCGCGCAGGACGTGGCCGATCGCATCAAAGTACAGTCGTTACGGGATTCGCTGGAACGGATTCTATTCGAGAAATTCCATGAGCACGCTGAGTAAACCAGGCACAGCCGGCGCCACGGCCGGTATTGACGTGGAGAGGATCCGCGAGGATTTCCCGGTCCTCAAGCAAAACATCCACGGCAAGCCGCTGGTGTACCTGGATAGCGCCGCCACCGCCCAGAAGCCGTTCGCGGTGATCGATGCCATTCGCCGCTTCCACGAGGTGGACTGCGCCAACATCCACCGCGGGGTTCACGAGCTTTCGCAACGCTCCACCGCGGCTTACGAGGAAACCCGCTCCAAGGCCAGGCGCTTTCTGAACGCGCGCAGCAAAGAGGAGCTGATCTTTGTCCGCGGCACCACGGAAGGCATCAATCTGGTGAGCAGTTCGTGGGGCCGGAAGAATGTGAAAACCGGCGACGAGATCGTCATCTCGGCCATGGAGCATCACTCCAACATCGTTCCCTGGCAGATGCTCTGCGAAGAGCGCGGCGCCAAACTGCGCGTCATTCCCATGAACGATCGCGGCGAGCTCCTCATGGAGGAGTACGCCAAGCTGCTCAATCCGCGTACCCGGATGGTGGCCGTCACGCACGTCTCCAACGCCCTGGGCACCATCAACCCTATCCGCGAGATCGTCGCCATGGCCCACAAGGCCGGCGCCCTCGCCCTGATCGACGGCGCGCAGTCCGCGCCCCACATGAAGGTGGACGTGCAGGCGCTCGACGCCGATTTCTACACCTTCAGCGGTCACAAGGTCATCGGCCCCACCGGCATCGGCATCCTCTACGGCAAGAAGGCGCTGCTCAATGCCATGCCTCCTTACCAGGGTGGTGGCGACATGATCAAGGTGGTGACTTTTGAAAAAACCACTTACGCCGACCTGCCGTACAAATTCGAAGCCGGCACGCCCAACATCGCCGGCGGCATCGGGCTGGGCGCCGCGCTGGCTTACGTCAACCAACTGGGTATCGATCGGATTGCGGCCCACGAACATGCCCTGCTCGCCTACGGCACCGAAGCGCTCACCCGCATTCCGGGCCTGCGCCTCATCGGCACCGCGCGCGAAAAGGCCAGCGTCCTCTCCTTCGTCATGGAAGGCATCCACCCGCACGACATCGGCACCGTGCTCGATCGCCAGGGCATTGCCGTCCGCACCGGCCACCACTGCGCACAGCCGGTCATGGACTTTTTCAACGTGCCCGCCACCACCCGCGCCTCGCTCGCCTTCTACAACACTTTCGGCGAAATCGATGCGCTCGTAGCCGGCCTTCAAAAAGTGAAGGAGGTTTTCGCCTAATGGTCCACGATCTCTACCAGGAAATCATTCTCGATCACAGCAAGCGTCCGCGGAACTGCCATTCCATGGCGGACGCCACCCGCCAGGCCGATGGCTACAATCCTCTCTGCGGCGACAAGCTCAAGCTCTTCGTCAAGGTGGAAAACGATATCGTCGTGGACGTGAGCTTCGTCGGCTCGGGGTGCGCCATCTCCACGGCATCGGCGTCGCTGATGACCGAGAGCCTCAAAGGCAAGACCCGCGAGGAAGCGCTCAAACTGCTCGACAAATTCCACGAGCTGCTGACCACTGATTCTGCCGTCAGCCAGGACCTGGGCAAGCTGGTGGTCTTCTGCGGCGTGCGCGATTACCCGGCGCGCGTCAAGTGCGCCACCCTGGCGTGGCATACCCTGAAATCCGCTCTCAGCACCGAGACCGCGGAGCCGGTAAGTACGGAATGAATTTGAAAGACCAGGTCATCGCCGCATTCAAGAAGGTCTACGACCCGGAAATGCCGGTCAACGTCTACGAACTTGGCCTGATCTACGAGGTCGAAGTGGACGAGGCCGGACAGGTGGCCGTCCGCATGACGCTGACCGCGCCCAACTGTCCCGTGGCCGGCAGCCTGCCGGCGGAAGTGGAACGCGCCGTGCGCGCCGTCCCCGGCGTCACCGGCGTCAAACTGGAACTCACCTTCGATCCGCCGTGGACCAAAGCGCGCATGTCCGAAGCCGCCAAACTGGCCATGGGCATCGAAGACCTCATTCCCCTCGCGAGGCTGCGCCGATGAAGTTGAGCGCCAATGAAGAATACGGCCTGCGCTGCCTGGTGCGCATCGGTTACGCCGGCGAGGGTGGCAGCCTGACGATTCCCGAAATGAGCCAGGCCGAGGGCGTTTCCCCCGCCTACGCGGCCAAGATTCTGCGCGTGTTGCGCAAGGGCGGATTCGTCAAGGCGGCGCGCGGCAAAGAGGGCGGATACACCCTGGCCCGTCCGGCCGAAGTCATCGTCATCGGCGACGTCATGGACGCGCTCGGCGGCCGCATCTTCGAAAGCAGCTTCTGCGACAGCCACTCCGGCCAGGCGGCCATCTGCACGCGCAGCGTGGATTGCTCCGTGCGTTCGCTGTGGCGCGCCGTGCAGGTGGCGGTGGATCAGGTGCTCAGTAAGGCGACCTTGCGCGATCTGTTACAGAACGAAGAAGAGATGAATAGCTGGGTGCGGACTATTCCCGGCGCCAAGGGTCTGCACTCGATTCAGTGAGCGGTTGTGGGTCAGTGACTGACCCTCTACCAGTGACCGCGAACCTCGCAAGCAATCGCGGCGAGGCTTCGCGTCGAAAGAAACACGGGGGGCCAAAGGCAACCGCCCGGAGCCGGGCTAAGCCGGGCAAAGGCGTTGCTGGCTTTCTGAGCAAAATCGTGGAATCATGGTGGCGGGGAGGTCCGCCAATGGCTGCGAAAGAAGAAATCGACTGGTCGGAATGCCCGCTCGTCGAAGTCAAGCCCGGAGTGCAAAGCGGTGCCCCTGTGCTGGTCGGCACGCGGATGCCGGTAGACGCGATTGTCGATAACTTCGACTATGGCGTGAGCATCGCCGAAATCATAGAACAGTTTGAGGTTCCGGCGGATCGTATCGAGGCAATTTTGACTTACGCCAAGAGTCACCGCATTGCGCATCGTATTTGATAAGAACGTTCCAGTCGGTGTGCGGCGCTTCCTGTCCAAACATGAAGTGCGCACCTTCGTCGAGATGCGGTGGCATCCGCAGCTTGAAAACGGTGAGCTTCTCAAGGCGGCGGAAGCGTCGGGGTTCGACGTGATGGTTACGTCCGATCAAAACATCAGGCACCAGCAAAACCTGACGGGCCGGAAACTCGCCTTGGCCGTGCTCGGGTCCAACATCTGGCCCGTGGTGCGTGACCACGGAGCGGCAATAGCGGCCAAAGCCGCTGCGGCAACACCAGGAAGCTATGAGTTCATCGAAATGCCGCTGCCGCCGAAGCGCCGGCACAAGTGAGATGAAGAAGGACCCCACAATCCGGGTCAAAGAGGGTAGCGGCAACGTTTTTGCCGACCTCGGCTTTCCCAACCCTGAACGGGAGCAACTCAAGGCCCGCCTCACGCTCCAAATCTACCGGCTGATCAGGGATCGGGGACTCACGCAGGCAAAGGCTGGCGCGATTCTGGGCATCCGGCAGCCGCACGTTTCCGGTCTGATGCGTGGGCAGTCCGGCAACTTCTCCGTCGAGCGGCTCATGGACTTTCTGACCGCCCTCGGCCAGACGTTGAAATTACGGTGAGGCCCGCCAAACCTTAGCCGCCACCCCGCTGCTTCTGCTCCAGGGTGCGGCGCAGAATCGGCAAAACGGCGAGATCCTTTTCGCCCCCGAGCTCTTCCTTCAGCGCGATAATCGTGGCCAGATCGAGTACACGCACTTGCACTCCCCCGCCTATTTCCATCTCCATGGTGTGCGGCAACAGATCTTCATAGCAAAGTCCGCGGCCGATTGTCCCCAGCACATCGAGAGGGCCGCAATTGGTAATCAGGTTGTGATGGCCGGGTGAACTGAGATGGCCGGCGTTGGGCTTGAGCCGGCGTTGCGGCTGCATTCGATAAATGCCATCGAGCGTCTCGAGCACGCGCAGGAGCCTGGTAATATTGGCCTCATCTCGCGCGGGAACGATGTCGAGATCGAACGTATTGACCGGAGCGCCATTCAGAACGGCCGCCAGCCCACCAACAACGGCAAACTCCACACCCCCTTCGCGCAGGGCGCCGAGCGCCGCCAAAAAATCACTGTCCGGCATTTAATCTTTGGACGGCAAGAATCGCATTCACCTGGCGCTGTAAGACCTGCAGGCGCTCTGCCGGCGTGAGCGAGAGCATCCAGCGGATCAGCGTCAGGTCCACTCCATCGTCGCTGCAATCGGTCTGCGGTTGCGGATCCGGTTCCGTCACACGATCCCCCTAATAGTTTACGCGAACAAGCACCCCGGGACGGTGATGGCCGCGATTTGGCGCCCATGAAGCGCGGGGGCTTGACACTTCGGTATAATAGACGTGGATGGTGTTCTACAGCCCGTGCCAGCGGGCGGTCGAAGTTTCGAATCCTTCCCAGTTGAGCGGTAAGCCTTGTCGCCTTTTTTCCCCTGCTTGGAGGTATCCAACACCCACTTGATGAAATCCAGCGTACGCATCAGCCGAGGCGTAGAAAGCCTCTTTGGCACCCGGGATGAAAACATCCGGTTGTTCGAAGCCGGATTGGGCGTCCAGACCCATCTGCTGGACAACAACCTGGAAATCGAAGGCGAGGCGGAAAACGTCACGCGCGCGGCCAACATCCTGGAGGACTACAACACCCTCCTCCGCGAAGGTCACGTCTTCAACAACGGCGACCTGAACAGCTACCTGCGCGTAGTCACCAACGACCGCGAAGTGTCGCTTCGCGCCCTGGTGAACTCCGGCAAGCAGCGCAACTTCGGCAAGAAGGTGCTGGCGCCCAAGACCGTCAACCAGCGCCGCTACCTGGAAGCCATCGAGCGCAACGATCTCGTCATCGGCATTGGCCCCGCCGGTACCGGTAAGACGTACCTGGCCGTCGCCATGGGCATCTCCGCGCTGTTGAACAAACAGGTGGCGCGCATCGTCCTGACGCGTCCCGCGGTGGAAGCCGGCGAGCGCCTGGGATTCCTCCCCGGCACTTTGCAGGAAAAGGTGGACCCCTACCTGCGCCCGCTCTACGATGCCCTTTACGACATGCTGGATAGCGAGAGGGTGGAGAAACTGCTGGAGCGCAACGTGATTGAAGTGGCGCCCATCGCCTTCATGCGCGGACGCACGCTCAACGACAGCTTCATCATCCTCGACGAGGCGCAGAATTGCACGCCGGAGCAGATGAAGATGGTGCTCACACGCCAGGGGTTCAGCTCCAAGATGGTGGTCAACGGCGACGTCACGCAGATCGATCTCCCCGCCGGCAGGCGCAGCGGCCTGATCGACGCCACCGAAGTGCTCAAGGGCGTGGAAGGCATCAGCTTCGTGCAGTTCGACGACAAGGACGTGGTGCGTCACAGCCTGGTGCAGCGCATCGTCAAGGCCTACGAGCGCTACAACGAGGCCATCGGCGCCGGGCGCCAGCTTACGCTGCCGCTGGCCGAACCGCCCGCCGAAAACGGCAACGGGAACCGCGAGGTCAAAGTGGTGATTCCGCCCGCCGAGACCGCCGCGCAGGCCTGAGGCGCGCCATGCCGTCTCCCGAAGGCAGTAGCGTCACGTTCCGTCGCGTCCCCGCGAGTTTGCGCCGGGCGCCGATCGAACGCTTCGCGCGCACGCTGCAAAAGGAAATCGCCAAAGGCCGCCCTTTCGACGCCCTGATCGCGGGCGACGCCGAACTCCGCCGCCTGAATCGCGATTTCCGCGGCAAGGACTACGCGACGGACGTGCTCTCGTTCCCGGCAGCGGACGCTGAGAGGGAATTTAGTTCGCAGGCGGACCCAGAGGGTACCCCGCCTGCGCCACCCTTCCTCGGCGACATCGCCATCTCTTTGGGCCGCGCCCGCGCACAGGCGCGGGAATTCGGCCACACCATCGAGCAGGAAGTCCGGATCCTCATGCTGCACGGTGTGCTCCACTTGATGGGCCACGACCATGAAAGCGATTCCGGGGCCATGGCTCGCGCCGAAAAGCGCTGGCGCGCCAAACTCGGCCTGCCCAACGGCCTGATCGAACGGGTGCGGTCATGATCCTGGTGGTCCCTCTCGCCCTGTGTGCCATCATCCCGCTGCTCGGCCTGGTGACTTTCGTGCAGGTGCTTTACCTGGAGAGCCTGCGCCTGCGCACCCGCGACTTCCCCTCGCTGAAATTCTTCAAGGAGACGCTGGAAGACAAGATCGGCTTTGAAACGGAGGATGGCGCCGGCGCCTTCTCGCTGGTCAAACACACGCTCCTCTCCGTCGTCGGCATTCTCTACTTCGCCTGGTTCGCCGATGACGCACCCTGGCACGCCGCCGTCTTCTGGCAGGCCGTTGTCGCGGTGGCGCTTACCATGGTCGCGGTCTGCTTCGCGCTGCCCCAGTTGCTCTACCGGCGCACCGGCGGCCAGTGGCTGCTGCCGCTGGTTCCGCTGCTCCGCCTGTTCGCCTGGATCGCGCGCCCCTGCGTCGCCCTGCTGGCCTTCTTCCAGTCGCTGATCGATCTCACCGACGATGCCGCTACCGCCGCCGACGAACCCACTTCGGCGGAGAACATCGACGCCCTGATTTCCGCCGGCACCGAAGAGGGATTGATCGAAGAGGAAGACCGCAAGCTGATCCAATCCGTGGTGGAGTTCGGCGACAAGGTGGTGCGCGAGGTCATGACGCCGCGGCCGAATATTGTCGCCATCTCCGCCGACGCCACGCTGGAACAACTGCGCCAGCTCGTCATCACGGAGCAATACTCGCGCATTCCGGTCTACGAGCAGACCATCGACCAGGTGATCGGCTTCATCCACGTGCGCGACATGTTCGAGCTGGAGGGAGAAGAGCGCGAGCGCCGCACCGTGCGCGAACTGGTGCGCACCATCGGGCTGGTCCCCGAAACCAAGCCGGTGAGCGACCTGATGCGGCAGATGCAGCAGGAAAACAGCCACATGGTGATTGTGGTGGACGAGTACGGCAACACCGCCGGTCTGGCCACCATGGAAGATCTGCTGGAAGTCATCATCGGCGAAATCCGCGACGAGCACGAGCCCGAAAGCGACGTCACCGAGGACGGCAAGGGCGGTTTCATCGTGTCCGGCAGCTTCGATCTCGACCGCATCTCCGACCTGGTGGCGAGCTTCCACCGCGAGGAAGAAATCGAATCCACCACGGTGGGCGGATTGGTCAGCGAATGGCTGGGACGCGTGCCCAAGGCCGGCGAGAGCGTCGACCGCGACGGCATACGCCTCGAAGTCCTGGTCTCCGACGAGTTGCGAGTCGGCCAGGTCCGCATCGGTAAGTCCCAAACGGTTGCTCAATGAACACGGAATTGAAAACGGAATTTAAATCGGGGTTCGTCTCCATCATCGGCCGGCCGAACGCCGGAAAATCCACGTTGCTGAATGCTCTCGTCGGCCAGAAGGTGGCCATCGTCGCCGATAAACCGCAGACCACGCGGACGTCCATCCAGGGCGTGGTCACCCTGCCCGAAGCGCAGATCGTCTTCATCGATACGCCCGGCATCCATCGCGCCGATTCGCAGCTCAACAAGCGGCTGATGGACACGGTGCGCAACTCGCTGGAGGAACGCGACCTCCTGGTGTTCGTGGCCGACGCCGCGCGCAAGTTCACCGAACAGGACCGCCAGGCCATCGATGTGGCGCGGCGCACCGATACCCCCTGTGTGCTGGCGCTCAACAAAGTGGATCTCATCAAGGACAAGTCGCTCCTGCTGCCGCTCATCGAGCAGTACAAAGCGGCGTACGAATTCGCCGATTACGTTCCCGTGTCCAGCGTGAAGCGCGGCGGCACCGCCGAATTGCTCAAGGTCATTCTCGGATATCTGCCCGCCGGGCCGATGTATTTTCCGGAAGACCACATCACCGACCAGCCGGAGCGGTTTCTGGCCGGCGAGCTGATTCGCGAAAAGGTGCTGCGCGCCACGCGCCAGGAAGTGCCGCACTCGGTGGCGGTCACGGTGGACAAGTGGGAAGACAACCCGAAGATGACCACCATCTACGCCACCATTCACCTGGAGCGCGAAGGGCAGAAGGCGATTGTGATCGGCACCGGCGGCGCCATGCTGAAGCAGATCGGCACCCTGGCCCGCCAGGAAATGGAGCGCCTGTTTGGCCTCAAGATCTATTTGGACCTGCACGTTCGCGTGCAGCCCAACTGGCGCGAAAACCGCACCTTCCTCAATGCCCTGGACTGGCGTACAATGACCGGAGAAGACGATGCATAAACTTTTGGCCGCTTTTCTTGCGCTATTCCTGATGCAGGCTGTTTGCCCGGCAAAGGATCCTCCACAAATAACTGACGACACGATCAGCGACGCCGTACGCGTCAAGCTGGCAAGCGATCAGCTTGTCGGCGTGCTCGACCTGAAGGTGACCGTGGCCCAAGGCGTGGTGACGCTTGGCGGCACCGTCGAGGCGAAAAGCCTCAGTGCAAGAGCTGAGAAGGTCGCCAGGAAGGTCAAGGGCGTGAAGCAGGTCGTCAACAAGATCGAAATCAAGACCCGCTCGGGGAAATGACCCGCCCCTTGTGTCTTGGTGGGGCAGGCGGACCCAGAGGGTACCCCGCCTGCCAACTGCTTCTTGCGTTCGCCCTCTTCGCCCAGGAGTTCGAAGGGTTGAAATTCGAACGCCTGGCGCAAGGGTACCGCTTCACCGAAGGTGCGGCGTGGTCCAAAGAGGGCGGCTACCTGATCTTCAGCGATACGCCGAGCGACCGCCTGCTGCAATGGGTGCCGGGCACCCCGGTTTCGGTTTACCGCGCCGATGCCCACGGTCCCGCGGGCAATGCCTTCGATTCCCAGGGCCGCCTCTACACTTGCGAAACCCGCACACGCCGCGTCACGCGCACCGATAAGAACGGCAAAATCGAGGTGCTGGCCGAATCCTGGGACGGCAAGCGGCTGAACGCTCCGTCGCAGATTGTAGTCGCGCGCAACGGGCACGTCTACTTTACCGATCCCGCCTTTGGCGAGCAAATCGACCACCGCGAGCTCGACTTCCATGGCGTGTACCACATCCCGCCCAAGGGAGCCATGACGCTGGTGGCCAAGTCCGCCACCCGGCCGCGCGGCATCGCGCTTTCGCCCAACGGACGCACGCTCTACGTTGCCAACACCGACGATCACAACATCCGCGCCTGGGACGTGGACCGCAACGGCGAGGCGGCCAACGAGCGCGTGCTGGCCGCCAAAATCGAAGGCGCCCCGGCCGGCATCGCGGTGGATGAGCAGGGCAACGTGTGGGTGGCCGCCAAAGGAATCGCCATTTTCAGCCCCGAAGGCAAGCGCGTCCGCGTGATCGAGATGCACGACGTGATCTCCAGCCTGGCCTTCGGTGAGGGCGATATGAAGACCCTGTTTATTGCCGCCCGAGCCGTGGTCTACCGGGCGCGCCCGGACACCCCGTGACGGACGACCGCCGCTACCCCAAGCGCCCCATTATCGGTGTGGGCGCGCTCATCTTCCACCGCGGACGCATCCTCATGGCGCAGCGTGGCAAGCAGCCGTTGCAGGGCTGGTGGTCGCTTCCCGGCGGCGCGCTGGAGGTTGGCGAGAGCCTGGATTTCGCCGTGCGCCGCGAGGTCCGCGAAGAGACCGGCCTGGAAATCGAGCCTCTCGGCGTGTTCGAAATCTTCGAGCGCATCATGCGCGACGAGAGCGGCGCGGCCGAGTACCATTACGTGCTCATCGACTACATCTGCCGCGTCGCCGGCGGCACGCTGTGCGCGGGTGACGATGTCTGCCGCGTCGAATGGATGAAGCCGGAGGGGCTGAAGAGCCTGCAAATCACCGAAGGCACGCTGGCCGTGATTGAAAAAGCCTTCCGCAAACGCAGAGAATATGGGAAGCGGTCGAAGCCGGCCGGTGAGGAACGCTGAAAAAGCAATCTCACGCAAAGTCGCCAAGCCGCAAAGAAGAACTGGTTGGTTTTCTTGGCGGCTCCGCGCCTTTGCGTGAGACAGCTTTTTTCTCGCGAGGAAGTATCAATTTTGAAGACAAGCGCTGAAGTTCTGGAATTCGAAGCTTTGCGGCAGTTGCTGGGCCGCTACATCGCGAGCCCGCTGGGCAAGCGCGAACTGGAGAAGGTGCGCCCGCTGGCCGACCGCGCGCAACTCGATACCGCCCTCGCCGAAGCCGGAGAGGCGATTCAATACCTGCACGCCGCCACGCACCCGCAACCCGCCGGGCGCGGCGCCGCTCTGCGCATCGAGTTCGGCGGCATCCCCGACGTGGAACCCGCGGTGCACAAACTGCGCATCGAAGGCGCCGCCCTGGAGCCCAAGGAAATCTTCGAGCTGTTCACCCTGCTCGATGTCGCCGCCGACGCCAAGTCGCATCTGGCCGCGGCCGCCGAGCGCTTTCCGCTGCTGGGCCGCCGCGCCGCCACCATCGGCGAGTTCCGCGCCCTGCTGCGCGAACTGGATGGCAAGATTCTGCCCGATGGCAGCGTGGCCGACCATGCCAGCGTCGCCCTCGCGCGCCTGCGCCGCGACATCGAGCGCCAGAAGAAGTCCATCCAGGAGTCGCTGGAGCGCTTCCTCCGCTCCCACCGCGAGGAAGGCGTGCTGCAGGAGGAGTTCGTCACCATCCGCAACGAGCGATTCGTCGTCCCCGTGATCGCCGGACAGCGCCGCAAGATCGATGGCGTGATTCATGCGGCGAGTTCCAGCGGGCATACGCTGTTTGTGGAGCCGCTAGAGACAATCGACCTCAACAACGAGCTGGTGCGCCTCAGCGAGGAGGAGATGCGCGAGGTCTACCGCGTCCTGCTGGAGATGACCAACCGCCTGCGCGCCTACGGCGATTCTATCCGCCAGACGCTGGTCACCATGGCCGAGCTGGAATTGGTCTTCGGCAAGGCGAAGTTCGCCAACGATTTCGATTGCGCCATCCCGCGCTTCGGCGAGCGCCTCTACCTCAAGGATGCGCGCCACCCGCTGCTGGCCGACGTGCTGCGCCGCCGCCGCAAGACGCCCGTTCCCATCTCGCTCGAACTCACGCGCGAACAGCGCACGCTGCTGATCAGTGGTCCCAATACCGGGGGCAAGACGGTGACGCTGAAAACCGTCGGATTGCTCAGCCTGATGGCACAGGCCGGCCTGCCCGTGCCCGCCGCGGAGGCCGAGTTTCCGCTCTTCGGCGCGGTGCTGGCCGACATCGGCGATTACCAGTCCATCCAGGAGAATCTCAGCACCTTTTCGGCGCACGTCTCCAACATTCGCGAGATGGCGCTCGACGTCACGCCGAATTCGCTGGTCCTGCTCGACGAACTCGGCGCCGCCACCGACCCCGAAGAGGGCGGTGCGCTGGGCGTCGCGCTAGTGGAGCACTTCCGCGCCGCCGGAGCGTTCACCCTGGTCTCCACCCACCTGATGGCGCTCAAGATTTATGGTGCGGCGACCGTTGGCGTGGTCAACGGCTCCATGGGTTTCGACGAGGAAACCCTGGAGCCGACCTACCATCTGCAACTGGGCCTTCCGGGCAAATCGGCCGGCCTGGAAATCGCCACCCGGCTCGGCATGCCCGAGGACATCATGCGCCGCGCGCGTCTCTCCATGAGCGACCGCGAGCGCGATGTCACGCGCTTCCTCTCTGAACTCCACCATCGCATCGAAGAGACGCAGGCGCTGGAAATCAGCCTGCGCGAGAAGATCGTCGAGCTCGACCGCCGCAAGGAGGAAATCGCCCGCGAGTGGGAGAAGCGCGAAACCGCCAAGATCAAAGAACTGGAGCGCCGCACCGATGA
>JBEKDV010000230.1:0-12228 GCA_050014175.1 Candidatus Solibacter sp.
CGCTCGGGATTCCGAGATTGGCTGGTGGCTAATGGCTCAACCCGCCGAACCGCCGTATACGGACCCGTACGTACGGTGGTGTGACAGGGAAAGCTGGCGACAGCCTACCTATGTCGATTCGCAGGTTGTTAAGTTGCTGGTTAGCGAGAGAAGCGTTTACGGCCGATCAGACCCAGGCCGACTAGCGCCGATCCCAGCAGAGCCATGGTGGCGGGTTCCGGTACCAGGCCGCTGGGCGTTTGGATGGTGCCAGCTCCGCTGATCGCGTTCCCTGGGCCGCCCGCTTGGGTTAAGTCAAAAATCAGGGATGCGGTTGCGTCATTGAACACGCCCTCGGTGTCATGGAAAGTGCCCGAGGCGTAAATGATCAAAGCGTTGGGCGAGGTGCGGTCCACCGTCGACGTAACCACGCTGAATTCGTACCGGTCGAGGCCCGGGACCGTGCCATCACCCCATTCCACGAAGTTGGCGACGGCAGTGACCGGCACGTTAAAGGTTAGCGGAGTGGTGAGGGTAGTGCTTGCAAGCGGCGTGCAACCCGACTGAACGCACGCGAAGGGTGTACCTACCGTCACTCCAACGCTCCCGGTCGCACTAGCCAAAGTAACGGAAGTGGCGGATGCGAGGTTCGCACCGACATAAGACACCACAGAATCGGAAAAGGGAATACTTCCGTCCGCCACGATACCCGCCGATGCGGTACTCGCCAGAGCGAGTCCGAGCAAAGCAATCAAAATGTAAAATCTGCGTTTTCCGAGCATCTTGAGAATTTCCTCCGTCAAAGACCTGCGAAATCGCCCCAATTCGTTCCCGCACTCCTAGTAGGGCGTAAACAAATACTATCACAGCCAGCAGGGGAATCAAGGCCCAAAACCAAAAAAATCGGGTGGTTGAGGCCATCGAGGTACTAGAACCAACACTACGGGAGAAGTCTCCTTATCTGATTGCAGACGAACAGGGTTAGCGGTCATGTGACAAGGCACCGGTTCGGGGGGCTCCCGGGAACACCGAAGAGGTCTTGGGGTACTCGGGTAATGTCCTTACGGCGATGACGGAAGCCGCGGGGTGGGAGGTCTACGGCAAGACCTACTTCAGAGCCTTCGCCGCCTTCTTGACGTCGCCCGGCGCTACCTGAATCAGCGCGCCAAAGCGCCCGCTGTCGGCGCAGAGGGCCTGCACCGCGCTGACGTTGATTTTCTCCGCAGCCAGTTTCGCCAGCACTTCGGCCACCGCACCCGGATGGTCTTCGCCGCTGACGTGGAATGCCGTCTGTTTCTTCCCGAGATCGATCTTGAGTTTTTTCGCGGCCTTTTTGAGACCCGCCGCGTCCTTCGCCACCAGATCGATCTTGGATTTGCGCTTGCCCACCGGGTAGCCCCAGATGGCGACGAAATTCACGCCAGCGTCCTTGAGGGCGCTGAGCACGCGCTCGCCTTTTCCCGGCTTGTTGGGAACTACCACTGAGTAATAGTCGAGTTTTGCCATTTCCAGTCCTCCTGTCTACGGTACGCTTCCCAGTGTAGCCCTTCGCCGCCAGAGACGCTCGCCGAACAGGCGTACTGCCGCGGTCAGCGGGTGGGGTTTGGGGTGAGGGACCGATTGCCGGTCTGATACCATTGAATCGACACCCTTGATCGATACTGTTGCAGACATCCTGGCCCGTATTGTCGCCAAAAAGCGGGAAGATCTCGCGCGCACGGTCCAACCGCTAGAAGCTTGGGAACGCGAGGCCGCGCTGTGCCTACCCGCGCGCCGCGATTTCCGCGCCTCTCTCGCCGCCCGCGCCCCCGCCATCATCGCGGAGATCAAGAAAGCGTCGCCCAGCAAGGGCGTCCTCTCCCGGGATTTCGATCCCGCCCGCATCGCCCTCGCCTATGAATCCGGCGGCGCCGCCGCCCTCAGCGTGCTCACCGACGAGGCGTTCTTCCAGGGAAGCCTGGCCGATCTCCAGAGCGCCCGCGCCGCCGTATCCCTGCCCGTGCTGCGTAAGGATTTCACCATCGACCCCGCGCAGATCCTGGAGGCCGCGGCCCACGGCGCGGATGCCATCCTGCTCATCGCGGCCATCCTCTCCGCCCGCCAGATCCGCGATTTCCGCGAAACCGCCGCGCGGTATCGCTTGAGCGCGCTCGTGGAAGTCCACAACCGCCCGGAACTCGATGCCGCCATCGATGCCGGCGCCGACCTGATCGGCGTCAATAACCGCAATCTCGCCACCTTTGAAGTCACCCTCGACACCTCGCTCGCTCTCGCCGAACACATGCCGGCGGGCGCCCTGCCGGTCAGCGAAAGCGGCATCCGCGACGCCGCCGATATCGTCCGCCTGCGCGCCGCCGGCTACCAGGCCTTCCTGGTAGGCGAGCACCTCATGAAATCCCCCGACCCCGCCGGCGCCCTGCGAAAGCTGGTGGCCCCATGATTCCCGAGGCGCCGCTCCAAGCCATCCTCAAGGTCTGCGGCATCACCAACCAGCCCGACGCCGATGCCGCCATGGCCGCCGGCGCCACCGCCATCGGCTTCAACTTTTACCCCAAAAGCCCGCGCTCCATCGCCCCCGAATTGGCGGCCCGCATTGCCACGCCCGGCGCACTCCGCGTGGGCGTCTTCGTCAACGAACCGGCCGCGCGGATCGCCGAGATCGCGCGCCTTGCGGCGCTCGATGTGGCGCAACTGCACGGCGATGAAACGCCCGCCCACTATCCAGCCGGCATCGCCGTCTGGAAAGCTGCCCGCGTGTCCCCGGATTTCGATTTTTCGCAACTGGACGATTGCCCCGCCCAGGCCCTCCTGCTCGACGGCCCCGCCGCCAGTCTCTACGGCGGCGCCGGGCTCTCCTTCGATTGGACACTGGCCCGCCACGCCCGCCACCCGGTCATCGTGGCCGGCGGCCTCGATGCCTCTAACGTCGCCCGCGCCATCGCGCTCGCCCAGCCCTGGGGCGTCGATTCCTGCTCGCGCATCGAGTCGTCGCCGGGCAAAAAGGACCACCTGAAAATGATCGAATTTCTGCACGCGGCCAAGGCGGCGCTCGGCGCATGACCTCGCAACCCAACGTGGGGCAGGCGCTTCCGCCTGCCAACCAACCCATGACCTCGCAACCCGAGGTGGGGCAGGCGCTTCCGCCTGCCAACCAACCCATGACCTCGCAACCCGATTCCGGCGGACACTTCGGACCCTATGGCGGGCGCTACGTTCCCGAAATCCTCATGGCGCCCATCGAGGAACTGGAAGCCGCCTATCTTGCCGCGCGCGACGACCCCGCTTTCCAGGCCGAGCTTTCCGATCTTCTGCGCAACTACGCCGGACGCCCCACCCCGCTCTACTTCGCCAAACACCTCAGCGAGACGCTGGGCGGCGCGCGCATCTGGCTCAAGCGCGAAGACCTGCTGCACACCGGAGCGCACAAAATTAACAACTGCCTGGGCCAGGCGCTGCTCGCCCGCCGCATGGGCAAGCGCCGCATCATCGCCGAGACCGGCGCCGGGCAGCACGGCGTCGCCACCGCCACCGTTTGCGCCCTGCTCGGCTTCGAATGCGTCGTCTACATGGGCGAAGAGGACATGCGCCGCCAGCGCCTCAACGTCTTCCGCATGCGCATGCTCGGCGCCAAGGTTGAGGCCGTCTCTAACGGCAGCGCCACCCTCAAAGACGCGATCAGCGAGGCCATGCGCGATTGGGTCACCAACGTCGGCGAGACCTACTACTTGCTGGGCAGCGCGCTGGGCTCGCACCCGTACCCCATGATGGTGCGCGATTTTCACAAGATCATCGGCGAGGAAGCGCGCCGCCAGATCCTGGAGGCCGAAGGGCGCCTGCCCGATACGTTGATCGCCTGCGTCGGCGGCGGCAGCAACGCCATCGGCCTGTTCCACGCTTTCATCCCCGATGGGGCCGTGGAACTTGTCGGCGTCGAAGCGGGCGGCCGGGGCGACGCGCTCGGCCAGCACGCGGCGCGCTATCGCGGCGGCGCTCCGGGCGTGCTGCAAGGCGCCTACAGCTACGTGCTCCAGGACGAGAACGGGCAAATCGCCCTCACCCACTCCGTCTCCGCCGGTCTCGATTACGCCATGATCGGGCCCGAGCACGCCTGGCTGCACGATCGCGAGCGCGCCGAGTATGTCGCGGCCAGCGACGCCGAAGCGCTCGACGCCGCGCGGCGGCTCTCGCATATCGAGGGCATTCTGCCGGCGCTCGAAAGCGCGCACGCCGTCGCCGAAGCCATGAAACGCGCGCCTGCCGCCAAGGGGAAGATTTTCATCGTCAATCTCTCCGGCCGCGGCGACAAAGATATCGATATCTACCGCGAAAATTTTAAGGAGCTGGACCAGAAATGACGCGCATCGGCCGGCTCTTCGAAACGCTCAAGCGCGAGAACCGCAAAGGCCTGATCGCCTTCCTCACCGCCGGCGACCCCTCGCCGCTCCGCACCCCCGCCCTGGTGGCCGCCATGGTGCGCGGCGGCGCCGATCTCATCGAACTTGGCGTGCCGTTCAGCGATCCCGTCGCCGATGGGCCCGTCATCCAGCGCTCCGGGGAGCGCGCCCTCAAGGCGGGTACCACTCTCGCCACGGTGCTCGAAATCGCGCGCCAGATTCGCGCCACTTCCGAGGTTTCCCTGCTGCTGTTCACCTACCTCAACCCGGTATTGCGCTATGGCCTGGAACGCCTCGCCGCCGACGCCGCGGCCGCCGGCATCGATGGCTGCCTGCTCACCGATGCCAGCGTGGAAGAGGCGGAAACCTACGTGGGGGCCATGCATCGCCATGGCTTGGACACCGTCTTCCTCGCCGCGCCCACCAGCACCCCGCGGCGCATCAAGCTTGTGGCGCAGTACTCCACGGGCTTCGTGTATCTGGTTTCGCGCACCGGGGTCACCGGCGTGCAGGATTCGCTCTCGGCATCGGTGACGCCGCTGGTTCAGGCGGTCCGCGCCGCCACGGATCTTCCGCTCGCCGTCGGCTTCGGCATCTCCAAACCCGCGCACGTGGCGGAACTCGGCCGCCAGGTGGAAGCCGTCGTTGTGGGCAGCGCCTTTGTGCGCCTGATCGAGCAAAATGCCGGTAATCCCGCGCTGGAGAACCAGCTCGAAGCATTCACCCGCGAACTCAAGAGCGGTTTCGGAGCCTTGCCATGACGATGGAAGAAGCCCAAGAGAAGCTCGAGGAATACCGCCTGATGATCGACGACGTGGACCGCCGCATGGTCACCCTGCTCAACGAGCGCACGCTCGTCGTCGAGAAGATCGGCTGCGTCAAACGCGAGGTCGGCCTCCCCGTCTACGAGCCCAAACGCGAAGATCAGGTGTTCGCCAATATCACCAGCGCCAACCACGGTCCGCTGACCACCCAGGCCGTGCGCGGCATCTTCGAACGCATCATCGACGCGGCGCGCTCCATTCAGCGTATGCGCATGAGCCAGCCGCCCCCGGAGGAACCCAAATGTTAGTCGTCATGCAACAAGGCGCCACCGAAGAGCAGGTCGAACACGTTATCGACCGCCTGGTGGATCTCGGTTTCGACGTGCATCGCTCCACGGGCGTGATCCACACCGTGCTGGGCGGCGTCGGCGGCAAGTACGATTTCGATCTCGCCGTCTTCCAGGTCATGGAGGGCGTCAAGGAAGCCCACCGCATCGTCTCGCCCTACAAACTCGCCAGCCGCGGCTTTCGGCCCGCCGGCACCATCGTGCGCGTGGGCTCGCTGGCCATCGGCGGCGATTCCGTAGTCGTCATGGCCGGTCCGTGCAGCCTGGAGAGCCGCGACCAGATCGAGCAGTGCGCCGAAGTGGCCGCCCGCACCGGCGCCAGGGTGATCCGCGGCGGTGCGTTCAAGTCCGGCAGTTCGCCCTATGAGTTCCAGGGCCTCGGCGTGCGCGGTCTGGAAATGCTCCGCACCGCCGCCGATAGGCACGGCCTGCTGGTAGTCGCCGAAGTCCTGGACCAGACGCAGATTCCGCTGGTGGCGGAGTATGCCGACATCGTCCAGGTGGGCGCGCGCAATATGCAGAACTTCAACCTGCTGCGCCAGCTCGGCAAGCAGCCCAAACCCGTGCTGCTGAAACGCGGTATCGCCGCCAGCGTCGAGGAACTCCTGCTCTCCGCCGAGCACATCCTCTCCGGCGGCAATTACAACGTCATCCTCTGCGAGCGCGGCATCCGCACGTTTGAAACCTACACGCAAACCACACTGGACCTCTCCGCCATCCCGGTGGTGAAGAAGCTCTCCCACCTGCCGATTATCGTCGACCCTTCGCACGGCACGGGACGCCGCGACATCGTCGCCGCCATGGCGCGCGCCGCCGTGGCCGCCGGCGCCGACGGCCTGATGATCGAAGTCCATCCCGACCCCGATCGCGCCCTCTCCGACGGCGCGCAATCCCTCCGCCCCGAACAGTTCGAAGAGTTGATGCACCAAGTGCGCGCCATCTCTCTCGCCGTAGGCCGGACGCTATGACGTCCCAACTTGTGGGGCAGGTTGTCAACCTGCGGCCGATTGGCAATCGGCCTGCCGGCCTTCAGCCGGCCAACACCTACGCAACCACCACCTGACATGCAAAACCTAGTCATCGTCGGCACCGGTCTGATCGGCTCCTCCTTCGGGCTGGCCCTGCGCCAGGCGGGCTTCACCGGCGCCATCACCGGTGTCAGCTCCCCACATGCCATTGCGGACGCGCTCTCCAGGGGCGCCATCGATCGCGGCGCTTCGCTTGAAGAGGCCATCCCTCAGGCGGACCTCGTCTTCCTCTCGCAAACCATCGGCCGCATTCTCGATACCATCCGCCACCTCGACCCGCTACTCCAGGCCGGCACCCTGGTCACCGATGCCGGCAGCACCAAGTGCGCCATCGTCGATCTGGCGCGCCAGACCCTGACGCGCGCCCAATTCCTGGGCGGGCATCCCATGGCAGGCAAGGAGACGCGCGGCGCCTCGGCCGCCGAAGCCGATCTCTTCCGCGGCCGCACCTGGATCCTCACGCCCGACGAGGTTTCCGAACTCCACACCTCCGCCGCGCTCGAATTCCGCATGTGGCTACAGCGCATCGGCGCGCGCGTGCTCACGCTCGATGCCGATGAGCACGACCGCGTGGTGTCGTTGGTTTCGCACCTCGCGCAACTCGCCTCCACGGCGCTCGCCGCCACCGTTTCCGATAAGCTGGGCGGGCCGCCGCGCGTGCATGCCGCCGGCCCCGGTCTGGAGGATATGACGCGCCTCGCCATGGGATCGTACGAGATCTGGCGTGATATTCTGGCCACCAACACCGACCACATCGAGCGCGCCCTCGGTCTCTACATTCAGAAACTCGAGCACATGCGCGAGAACCTGCGCACCCGCCAGTTGCAGGAAGAATTCGAGCGCGGCGCGGCCCTCGCCGCCCAGATCCGAAAGCCCCGGTAGCGTAGCCTTTTAGGGCTGCCATGACCCCATTCGTGGGGGCATTCTTTCTCTCTCATCACCCCCTCACCCCCCGATGCGTGGAATTAGGATACACTTACCCATGAGGCTTACAGCCGAAGAACCCTCGCCCGCGGACACTGTGTCCGCCAGCGAACCCCCGGCGCGCCGGGCGCGCTGGACCACCCGGTCCGGCACTCCTCCCGCTGGGTTTAAGGAACCAATAATGGAACAGAAACTGAAGATCGCCGTCTTCATCGATTTCGACAATATCGAAATCGGCGTGAAGAGCACACTGCACCGCGAGTTCGACGTGGCGGCCGTGCTCGATGCGCTCAAGGAGCGCGGCGAAATCGTCACCAAGTTTGCATACGCGAACTGGGGCAGGCAGGAATCCGCTACACGCGCGCTCAGCGAGCACGCCGTGCAGATGGTTCAGCGTGACCCCTCACCCCGCGGCGACAAGAACGGCGCCGACATCAACCTGGCACTCGACGCACTCGAGATGGCCTTCACTCACGATCACATCAACGCTTACGCCATCGTCTCCGGCGATAGCGATTTTATCGCGCTCGTCAACAAGCTCAAGCAATATGACAAGCGCATCTTCGTGGTCGGCGGCCGCGCCTTCACGAGCACGATTCTGCAAAAGAACTGTCACGAGTTCGTCGCCTACGAATCCGTAATGGACGATCGCCCGCGTTCGTCCGGCCACCAGCAGAAGGATCAGCAACAGCAGGCGCCGCCGCAGCAGCACCAGCCGCAGCAGCAGCCGCAGCAGCATACCGAACGCCCCGAAAAGCAGCAGCAGCCGCAACAACAGCAGGGGCAGCAGCGCCAGGCCCACAAGCGCGTCGCCCTCGACCTGGCCCAGGCCATGCCGCTCGTCGAGCGCGCCCTCGGCGTCCTCGAACGGCGCGAAGTCCGTCCCCAGCTTGGCCTGCTCAAGAGCACCATGCTGCAACTCGATTCCACCTTCAATGAGAAGGCCTATGGCGCCAATTCCTTCACCGATTTCGTGGAGAGATTGCAGAAGGCCGATTACGTCGAGGTCACCGGCGGCGAAGGCCGCTACATGATCCGTATGAAGGGCGGCGGCGTTCCCGAAAAGCCCGGCGCCAAACCCGAAGAAGCCATCCCGCTGCTCCGCGACATCCTGGAAATTCACCGTCTCGAAGTCGATTCCGGCTCCACCGCCGACGAACTCTTCGAGTGGGTCAAGCAGGAGCGTCCCAACTTCGAGCCGCGCGAGTACGGGTTCCAGGAATTCAGCGAACTGCTGAACTATGCGCAGGACAAAGGCCTGGTGCGCAACCAGGTCGACGAAGAGCGCGGCCTCGTCGTGTTCCTCGGCACCGAGTTTCATCCGCCGGCTCCTCCGCCGCAGCCCGAAGAGGTCATCCCCGCCGAAGACGAGGAAGTCGACGAGCCGCAACCCCTCGTGCCCGGACAGCCCACGGCCACGGGCGAGATCCCCATTCCCGAGCCGCCTCCCAAGGTGCAGCGCCGTCCCCGCGCCCCGCGCAAGACGCCGGCTCCCGGCAGCGAAGGCCAGAAGAAGCGCACCTCGCGCCCCCGCAAGAAAAATACGTAGCGCCCAGAGGTGGGGCAGGCGGGGTACCCTCTGGGTCCGCCTGCCAATGCGGCCGTCCTAAAACTCCGGCGACAGTTGCTTCCGTTTCCCGCGCAGCGGTGCGTTCAGAAACTCCATGAACGGCGCCATGGCCCGAAAATGTTTGACCACCTCGGTGTACAGCGCGGGCGTGGTCGCGAGCGCCGGCGGCAGCTCCACGTACAACAGGTATTGCTTCATCCGTAAAAGGTCGGCCGCGGGGTGATCGCAGGGGTAGCCTTTGGGCACGCGCGTCAACCGCTCGCCCTGCACCGCGGTGAAAAGCCGGCGGACCGCGCGCGCCCCGGCGATCTTGCGGAATTCCTGGTGCCGCTCCGCCAGGTGCTGCCGGATGGCGAACAGCGTCTCCGGCGGCGGCATGTAGATGCCCCCGCCGATCGCCACCTCCTTGTGCGAAACCGCGAAGTAATACCCCGCGCCCGCCTTGTCCCCGCGCCGCGGAAACGACGCCGCAATGTGGTCCTTGTACGGCGTTTTGTCTTTGCTGAAACGCGTGTCGCGATAGATGCGGTAGATCGCCTTGTCGGGATCGGTTACGTATTCCGGCGCGAAGCTCTTCATGGCCGCATTCACCGCGCCCACCAATTCCCGCATGGGCTGCTTCAAAGTCTCTTCGAAAATGGCCTTGCGCGGCTGGAACCACTCGCGGCGGTTGTGGCGCTGCAAAGCGGCAAAGAAGGCCAGTCCCTCCGCCGGAAACCCTGGAAATACGGATGGCACGAAGTATCCTCCCTTATAATTAAGGTAAATGCCGACCACGGAAGAGACGCAATTGCGTCTCGCCGAGATTCCTAATTTAACTGTTTCCGCGCACACTCCGCTGGCCCGCTATACCAGATTCGGCATCGGCGGGCCGGCCGATCTCTTTGCCGAGACGCGCCACGAGCGGGCGTTCCTCGCCGCCGTTGCCGCCGCCCGGGAGAGCGGCACGCCGGTCTGTGTCACCGGCGGCGGCACCAACCTGATCGTTTCCGACGAGGGCTTCCGCGGCCTGGTGCTGCGTTTCTCCGAGGACACGCTACGGGCAGATGGTACGCGCATCACGGCCGGGGCGGGCGCCGTGCTTCAGGACCTCGTCGATTTTGCCAACCATCATGGACTGAAGGGCCTGGAAACGCTCGCCGGCATCCCCGGCTGGGTGGGCGCGGCCGTCTATGGCAACGCCGGCGCCTACGGGCACTCCATCGCGGAGCGCGTCGCTACGGTCCGCTTCTTCGAGGGCGCCGGAGTGCGCGTTTTCGACAACCGGCAGTGCGAGTTCCGCTATCGCGAGAGCATCTTCAAGCGCCACAAGGATTGGACCGTCTTCCAGGTGGAACTCACGCTGGACGCGGCCTCCGCCGTGGAACTGCAACAGATCTCGGCCGACATTCTTAAAGTGCGCAACGAGAAGTTCCCGCTCACCATGAAGTGCGCCGGCAGCATCTTCAAGAACTTTCTGCTGCGCGAGCTGCCGCCGGCGGTGGCCGCCGCGGTGCCGGCCGCCGTGGTGCGGGAGGGCAAGATACCCGCCGCCTGGTTCCTCGAACAGGTGGGCGCCAAGGGCATGCAGCTTGGCGACATCCACGTGGCCGCGTATCACGCCAACCTGATCTACAATGCGGGTCAAGGCACGGCGCGCGAGCTGTGCGCGCTGATCGCCGAGCTGAAGCGCCGCGTGCACGAGCGCTTTGGCATCGCAGTGGAAGAAGAGGTTCAATACGTGGGTTAACGGCCCAGCCCGGATGGTGACGCTCGTGGCGCTCCTCGCTGGCGCGGCGGCGGCCGCGGACCTGCACGACGCCGTCATGTCCGGCGACCTGGAGCGCGTCAAGCGGGAGATTTCGGGCGGCGCCAACGTCAATCAGCCCGACCAGATGGGCGCCACCCCGTTGCACGATGTGGCCTGGAGCGGCAATCGCGAGATCGCCCAGTACCTGCTGGAGCACGGCGCCAACGTGAAGGCGCGACACGCCGAGGGCGGCTCCCAGCCGCTGGCGTACGCCTGCATCAAGAACGATCTGCCGATGGTCGAACTGCTGCTGGCCCACGGCGCCGACGTGCGCGCGGCGGATAATTCCGGCGCCACGCCGCTGCACCTTGCCGTGGACCGCGGTTACCAGGCGCTGGCCGCGGTGCTGGTCGAGCGCGGCGCCGAAGTCAATGTGCGCGACAAGGCCGGCTCGGCGCCGCTCGATGAGGCCGCCCGCCGCGGCTTCCGCGACATTGCCCAGATGCTGATCCAGCACGGCGCGCGGGTGGACCAGGCCGACCCGGCCAGTGGCTCCACGCCGCTCAACGAGGCCGCCGGCAAGGGCCATCGCGAGCTGGTGGCGCTGCTCTTGGCCCATGGCGCCGACGCCAAACGCCGCGATAGCTCCGGTGTCAACCCCATCGAGAACGCCGCCAACGGACGCCACGCCGAGGTGTTGGAGCTGTTGATTGCCGCCGCCGGGCCCGCCGCCGCGGAGATTAGCGCGCTGCTCACAGAATCCGCTATAAAGAATCAGACCGATATTGCCGATCTATTGATTGCCAAGGGCGCCAACGTGGACGCCCGCGATAAATCCGGCGCCACGCCGCTTCACCAGGCGGCGTTGAAAGGCAATCTTGCGTTCGCCACCTTGCTGTTACAACACGGGGCCGATGTCAATGCGCGCGATGGAGACGGCGCGACACCGCTGCACAATGCCGCCCTGAGCGGCCGCCGCGAAGTGGCCGCGCTGCTTCTGGACAAGGGCGCGGACCGCGAGGCGCGCGACTCCGAATCCGGCGCCACCCCGCTTTATCACGCCGCCGCATGGGGCAGGACCGCGCTGGTGGAGCTGCTGCTGGCGCGCGGCGCCGACATCAACGCCAGGAGCAAGGCCGGCATCACGCCCCTGGCCGCCGCCGAAAAGAATGGCTTCCAGGAAACCGCTGCCCTCCTGAAGCAACACGGCGCCCGGTAAGCAGATGTGGGACAGGCCGGGGTACCCTCTGGGTCCGCCTGTCGGCCTCCGTGGCATACGGACAGGGTCGAAAAACCACCCTGACGTTGGTCCCAGTGGCGCCGCCGGTGGGGCAGGCGCTTCCGCCTGCCAACCCGGGGGCTCGATGGGGAGTTGGCAGGCGGAAGCTAGGAACTTGCAAAATAAACTGTCCGGAGATCTTGGCAGGCCCCGGACGGGTTCGGGGCGCGGGTTTCCGCCCCGAACCTGTTACTTAATCTACGCAGATATGCCA
>JBEKDV010000231.1:0-12163 GCA_050014175.1 Candidatus Solibacter sp.
CATCCGGCCCTGGACCTGGCGGCGGAAGTGGCGGCGCGATACGGGATTTCGGCGCTTTCGGGCCTGCTGGCGAGCGCGCGGGCAGCGGTGGGACAGGACGAGATCAGCGTCGCCGTGCTGGGACGATTCAAGGCCGGCAAGAGCAGTTTCCTGAACCATTTCCTGGGGCGCAACGTGCTTCCGGTGGGCGTCGTGCCGGTGACGGCCGTGGTCACGGAAATCCGCTACGGCGCCAGCGAAGAGGCACGGGTTCATCGACACGATGGCCACGATTTCGAGGTTCCGCTCGAGCAGATTGGCCTCTACATCTCCGAGAAGGAAAACCCGGAGAACGCCAGGCAAGTCGACCTGATCACCGTGGAACTGCCCGAATTGCGGCGCTTTCGCGGACTGAAGTTCGTCGATACGCCGGGGCTAGAGAGCGCGCTTTCGCACAACACGCAAACATCGTTGGACTGGCTGCCGAATGCGGGGCTGGCGTTGGTGGCGGTGAGCGTCGACCCGCCCCTTTCGCAACGCGATATCGATTTGTTGAAGAGCCTCTACCAGTACACACCGAAAGTCGGCGTGCTATTGACCAAAGCCGACCTGCTGAGCGAGGCGGAGCTGGAAGAAGTGGTCGAGTACGTGGGCGCGCAGCTTGCCAGGAACTTCGGCGGAACGCCTCGGGTCTTTCCTTATTCCACGAAGCCCGGCTTTGAGCGGTTCCGTCAGGCGCTGGAAGCCGAGCTGGCCGGCGGAACGTTGGAGCGCTTTGCCGAAGAGCGCGAATCCATCCTCCAGCGGAAAATGGACACCCTCCTGCGGGAATGCGGGGACTACCTGGCCTTGAGTCTGAAATCGGCTGAAATGGTCCAGTCGGAGCGCGAGGCGCTGAAGCAGCAGGTAATCGGCGAGAAGGGAATCGTCGACGAAGTGAAGTCGACCGTCCGGCTGGTGGTGCAAAACGCCGCGGCTCGAACGCGGTCCATGGTGTCCGATCAGCTCGAAACGCACCAGAGCGAGCTGGAGCGCGTGCTGCTGGAAGGTTTCGAAAGCGAATTCCCGAAATGGACCAAGAGCCTTGCGACGATGCTTACCTCGTTCGAAAGCTGGCTCACGGGCGCATTGCGCGACGAGCTTACCGAGCTTTCCATCCGCGAACGCAGCGCGTTCCTGGCGCCCCTGGACAAGGTGCGTAGGCAGGTATTCCGCGCGCTGCAACAATTCCGCGACCGCTTGTCGGAGCGCACCCTGCGGGCGTTCGGCGTGCCGTTGCGCACCACGGAAACGGAGATCGATGTGGTGGAGCCCCGCACGCCCCACATCCGAGTCGGACGAGTGTTCGACAGGAACTGGGAGCTGCTGTCGCCCGTGGTGCCGGCATGGACGATCGAGAGGGCTGTTCATCGCCATTTTGCGCGCACCGTCCCTTATGTGGTTTATCAGAACCTCAGCCGGCTCGGCTCGCAGTGGGAAGAGAGCATCCATGCCGCGCTGTGGGGCGTCGAGAAAGAAGCCCGGCGCCGCCTGGATGAATTGCTCGGCACGGTGGAACGGCTGCTCGAGACCGGCGGCGATGAGCGCGCGCCGCAACTCCGCGCGGACCTGGAGCGGATCGAGAAGGCGCGGCAATCCCTGGTTGGGGAGACCGGGAGTTGATCCGGCTCAGGAGGGCTTGCCTCCGGACCGGGATGCTCGACGGCGCTTCGAGCGTTATGCTTGGGTACGTAGCGGTCTCGCCCGGGTCGATGCCGGTCCGGCGCCAGGGACCGCGGGAGGAGTTGGTATGCTCCGCAAGGGCACGGCCAAGAAGGTCACGATCTTCGTCAATGAGGACACGCAGCACCACTTCGGTTCGCTGTGCGACTCCATTCTGACGTTCCTGCTTCACAAGGGGGTGTCGGGTGCTACGGCCACGCGCGCCATGGCCGGTTTCGGCGCCCACCAGGCGATGCACACAACGAAGATCGAGGTGCTCACCGAGCACCTGCCGATTCGCATCGAGTTCATCGAATCCGCCGAGAAAGTCGATGAGATCATGCCGACACTCTACGATATGGTTACCGATGGCGTGATCGAGGTGCAGGATACGAACGTGGTCAAAGTTGCCAACACGGAACGCCCGTCGCCGCTGAAGCGGCCGCACACGGAAATGAGAGGCACGGCCCGGTTGATGCGGATCTATATGGGCGAGTCGGACAAGTGGCAGGGGGAACCGCTTTATGAGGCGATCGTGAAGCGTTTGCGCCTGATGGATATTGCCGGCGCCACGGTGTACCGGGGCATTCTGGGATACGGAGCGAAGGGCCACACCCACAAGAGCGGGCGGCTTGGGTTCTCTCACGACCTGCCGGTGATGATTTCGGTGGTGGACACGGAGGAGAAACTGGCCAAGGCCGTAAGCGAGATCGAGTCGATGATGCAGGACGGAATCATCGTTTTTTCCGACGTGGAGGTGATTCGCCTGGTTCACAGCCGCCCGGAAACGGAGTCTTCGCATGCGAACAGTTAAGAAAGCCAAACTGCTTCGTCTCCACTTTGGCGAGAGCGACCGCTACAATGGGAGACCGCTTTACGAAGCCATCGTGAATCGGTGCAAGGAATTGAAAATCGCCGGCGCCACCGTGTTTCGCGGCCTGGAAGGGTATGGCGAGACGGCGGAAATCCACCGCCATCACCTCATCAAAAAGGATCAGCCTGTGGTGGTCACGATTGTGGACACGCCGGAAAACCTGGGCCGGCTGATTCCCGAGTTGGAAGAGATGATGGACACCGGCATGATCGCCACCTCGGACGTGGAATACATGCGCATCGAAAGGCCGCCGGTTCCGGGGAGTGCCGCCGGCACATTGTGAGATGCTGCACGATCCCGGCTTGAGTTTGGGCTGTTCCGTTGCGGCAGGACGTAGCTCTACGTTTCCCGGTCGCGTAGAATCGCGGCCATGACGCGAGGACTGCGGCGACCATGAAACACGGCGAGTACTAACACTGGTTTTTCTTCGGGAGCATAGACGATGAGGTAGTCTCTTACACTGTGGAAGCGCAAGGGCCGAGAAGTCAGATCGGGGCGCTTGTGTCCCTGATGGGGAAAGGGAGTGAGCCCACGGATGGCAGCCAGAATCTGTTCGCGGACTCGCCCTGCAGCAGGCAGATTGTCGCTGGCGATGTACTCCCAAATGTCGGTGATGTCTTGTGCTGCTTTCGGGTGCAGGCGAAAGCCCAGATCGCCGTTTATTGTGGGGTGCGGTGCTTGAGCTGCTCTTCTTCGTGCCGCTGGAGGGATTCAAAGAACTCCTCACCGTCGATGGGTTTCACCCTCCCGCTCTTAATATCATCGTAGCGGCAGTCGAGCATCTGGCGAACTTCAGCCACTTCGGCCAAATATCCCGCCATGGCGTCTTCGACGAGATCGTCGGTCGGTCGGCCGCTGGTCGAGGCCAACTCGTGCAGACGGCTTTCCGTCTCGGGCTTGAAATTCACATCCATGCCGTCAGTGTATGAGTCCTGCCCGCCGCTGTCAAACCCGGTCGGGCGACTGACCCACTGACCCCACGGGTGTCAAATGAGCGTTCGGTGGGACCTCGCCGTGCGGCTATCGCCCGCAATCAGTAAACACTACAGGCGATCTACCTTAGGATTGCCGCGCTCGCTCCCTTGTTTTCAGGTAACCGCGTTTTGAAATAAGCCGCGCGAGCGGCGCGCGAGCCTCCCCCAACTCCGCCGCCGCGCCCGGCTAGAGACGCTGACGTTGTACGCTGAAATCTGAAAGAAGGTCAGGAAATGAGCTGTGCGGTTAGGAGTACCATCCTGATGGCCTTTGCTTGCGGCGCGGCGTCGGGCCAGCCCTTGGAAGCGCGGCCGCAATTCGAAGTGGCGTCGGTCAAGCCGTCAGCCCCACCCGAACAGAGAAGTGGCGGCCGCGGAGTCCGCCGCACCACCGGCGGAGCCAGGACGCCGGACCCCAGCCTGTTCATTTGCGACTCCTGCACTCTGTCCGACCTGGTGATGAGCGCATATCACATTCAACCCTACCAGATCTCTGCTCCGAGCTGGATGGAATCGGAACGGTTCACGGTCAATGCAAGAGTACCAGCGGGGACTACTCCGGAGCAGCTTCGGCTGATGCAGCAGAGCCTCTTGGAGGAGCGCTTCAAGCTCACTTATCATCACGAAGAAAAGGAAATGCCGCGTTGTGAACTGCTGGTTGCGAAGGGTGGCCCGAGGCTTAAGGCTTCCGTTGGAGAGCCGACGGCTACAGATGGCCGCGAGCCAGGGGCGACGATTACGCCGGACGGCCGCGTTAGCGCGGGGTATAGCAACCTGTCGATGGCAGAGCTTGCCGGGATATTGTCGAAACAGGTTCACCTGCCGGTCACGGATGCCACGGGGTTGCAGGGAGAATTCGATTTCACCTTATCCTGGGTCATGGACCAAGGCGAGCCGTCTGCGGCGCTCGACGCCGATTCCGGGCCCACCATTTTCAGTGCCCTTCAGGTACAGCTCGGGCTGAAATTAGAGCAAAAGAAAGGTCCCGTGGATCGATTGGTGATCGACCATGCCGATAAGGTTCCCACCGGGAATTAGCTTGGCACTCCCCACATTACCCGCGAGTAACGCCGCAGTGTTTAGAAGGGCCGATAGCCCGTTAACGAAATCCACGGGGATCGGCGTTGACTGAACTCCCGTGTGCCGCCGCCACATTGTGAGATGCCGCCGGTTATCATGGATGGCATGAAGTTCTTCTGGTGCGCCGCGCTGGCCGCGGGCGCTTTGTCCGCGCAGAGTTTTTCGGGGGCGGCGGCGCTCGACGAGGTGATCGATCAGGCCATCGAACAGGGCAAGATGCCCGGAGCCGTTCTGCTGGTGGGGCATGAAGGCAAGGTAGTCTACCGCAAGGCCTACGGGAAGCGCGCGCTGGTGCCGCGGCCCGAGGCGATGACACTCGATACGGTATTCGATTGCGCCTCGCTCACCAAAGTGGTGGCCACCACGTCATCGCTGATGAAGCTTTTCGAGGAGGGCCGGTTCCGCCTGGGCGACAAGATCACCGACTACATCCCCGAGTTCCAGGGTGGCAAAAGCGAGATCACGCTGCGCCAACTGTTCACGCACTTCTCCGGCCTGCAGCCGGACGTTCCGCTGGCCACCCCGTGGACCGGCTACGACACCGGCATCAAGCTGGCCTGTACGTTCAAGGTGGGCGGTCCTCCGGCCACGCGCTATGTGTATAGCGACATCAATTTCATTCTGCTGGGCGAACTGGTGCACCGCCTGAGCGGAAAGATGCTCAACGACTATGCGCGGGAGAATATCTTCCTGCCCATCGGCATGGGGGAAAGCATGTTTCTGCCGCCCGCCTCGCTTTTGCCGCGCATCGCGCCGACGGAGCGCTGGCCGGTGAAGACCGGAGAGCCCTTGCGCGGCGTGGTGCACGACCCGACGGCGCGCAACATGGGCGGCGTGGCCGGCCACGCGGGGCTTTTCTCCACCGCCAGTGACCTGGCGCGCTTCGCCCAGATGATGCTGAACGGGGGCGAACTGGATGGCGTCCGCCTTTTCGGCCCGCTGACCGTGGCGAAGTTCATCGAGCCCCAGACGCCGCCCGATCAGCCCATTCTGCGCGGTCTGGGCTGGGATGTGGACTCGCCGCATTCGGGCAATCGGGGGGAACTGTTTCCCATCGGCAGCTTCGGACATACCGGTTTCACGGGCACATCGATATGGATCGACCCGCTGACCAAGACCTACGTGATTCTGCTGGCCAACAGCGTGCATCCGGATTTACGTCCGGCATTGACTTCGGTGCGCGCCAAGGTGGCGACGATTGTGGCGGCCAACGTGGGACTGCGCGGGCAGCGCGTGATTTTGACCGGGTACAACGATAATCTGACCGGACCGGGCGCGCGCCGGCAAGTCGGGCGCAACGGCGCCACGCTGACCGGCCTCGACGTGCTGGAAGGCCTGAAATTCGCGCCGTTGGCGGGCAAGCGGATCGGCCTGATCACCAACCACACCGGAATCGACCGGCAGGGCCGGCGCAATATCGACGCGATGCGCGAGGCCGGGGTGAAGATCGCCGCCATCTTCTCGCCGGAACATGGCTTCCTCGGCAAGGAAGATCGCGAGGGGATTCAGGACGCCACCGATCCGGCGACGGGCATCAAGGTGTTCAGCCTCTACGGCGCCACCAATCGGCCCACACCGGAGATGATGAAGGCGATCGACGTGCTGGTGTTCGATATACAAGATGTGGGCGTGCACTTCTACACGTATGAGAGCACCATGGCTTACGCCCTGGAAGCGGCGGCCAAAGCGGGCATTCCTTATTACGTGCTGGACCGTCCCAACCCGATCACGGGCACGCACATGGAAGGCCCCATGCTGGACGCGGCCAATAAGAGCTTCGTAGGCTACATGGCGGGCGAACCGGTGCGCCACGGCATGACGATGGGCGAACTGGCCAAACTGTTCAATGCGGAAAACCACATTGGCGCCGATCTCACCGTGGTTCCGATGCAGAACTGGCAGCGCGGCGACTGGTTCGATTCCACCAATCTCGCGTGGATCGACCCCTCGCCCAACATGCGCAGCCTCAACGCGGCGACGTTGTATCCGGGCGTCGGCATGCTGGAGTACGCCAAGATCTCGGTGGGCCGCGGCACCGACGCACCGTTTGAACAGATCGGCGCGGATTTTATCGGGGGACGGGAACTGGCCGCCTACCTGAACCAGCGCCAGATCCCTGGGGTGCGGGTTTACGCCACCAGTTTCACGCCGGCGGACTCGGTTTTCAAAGGCGTCAAAGTGGAAGGCGTGCGCTTTGTGGTGACCAATCGCGAACTGCTGGACGGCACGCGGTTGGGGCTGGAACTCGCCGTGGGGATGCAGAAGCTGTATCCCGGCAAGGTGGATTTCAGCGTGAACAAGCGGCTGATCGGCAGCGACGACGCGATCCGGCGCATGCAAGCGGCGGAAGACCCGCGCACCATTCAGGAATCGTTCCAGGATGCGGTGGCGGCATTCGCGGAGATGCGCGCGCGGTACCTGCTGTATTAGAGGTTGGCAGGCGAAAGCGCCTGCCCCACCGCTGGTGTAACATTGCGGAGAATGAAACTCCTCGCCATCCTGATTCCGGCGGTTCTCTGCGCGCACGGCGGCAGGGGCACTTGCCGTGGGAGCCGGTGAAATTGCCGCGCCCGCAGTTGTAGGAGGCAGGCGGCGCCGCTGTTACAGTGGAGATATGGAAACTGCAACGCTCGGAGGGGGCTGCTTCTGGTGTCTGGAAGCGGTGTACGACGAAATGGAAGGCGTGAGCTCGGTGGAATCCGGCTACATGGGCGGGCACGTGGAGAATCCGGATTATGACGCGGTCTGCACGGGCAAGACGGGGCACGTGGAAGTGGTGCAGGTCACCTTCGACCCGGAGGTGACGACGTATCGCGAGATCCTGGAAGTGTTTTTCGCGATGCACGACCCCACGTCGATGGACCGGCAGGGCAACGATGCCGGCCCGCAGTACCGCTCGGCGATCTTCACGCACAGCGACGCGCAGAGCGAGATGGCGCACCAGTTGATCGCGGAACTGGATGGCGCGGGCCTCGCGGGCAAGCGGATTGTGACTCAGGTGCGGCCGGCGGCGAAATTCTACGAGGCCGAGGAATACCATCAGGAGTATTTCAAGAACAATCCGCAGCAGGGGTACTGCGCGTTCGTGGTAGCGCCCAAGTTGAAGAAGTTCCGCGAGAAGTTCGCAGAGAAACGGCGTTAGGCCGCGGTGGCGGCGGCGAGGGTATCGAACATGGGCATCATGGTGTCCACGCCGGTCATGGCGAAGATACGTTTGATGCGCGGATTGGCTCCGGCGAGAACGAGTTCGCCGCCGGCCTTCCTGACGTTGGTGAGGCAGGAGACCAGCATGCCGAGTCCGGAGCTATCGACGTAGTCGAGCGCGGTGATGTCGAGAACGAATCTCCTCTGGTCCTTCTGCAACAGGCTCTTGACGGCGGCGTCGAGCCGCTCGGGCTCGCCGCCCATGGCCAGGCGGCCGGTGATGGTCACGACCGCTACGCCGGATTCGAGTTGCTTGGCTTCGACTGACATTGTTCGATCATACACCCGCAAGCGGGGCTATTTTGCGCTGCCGTCCGACCAGGGCGGCACAATCCCGTTGATGCGCGCGTAGGCGACCAATTGGCCCATGTGCTCGTTGGCATGGCCGATGATACGGAGGTACATGCCATCGACGGTGGCATCTCTGCCGGCGATCTTGACCTGGCGCTGGAGATCGGCGGGTTGCAGGCCCGCGCGAGCGTGCTTGACGGCATCGAACGAGCGCTGCAACCAGTCGATCACTTCCGGTTTTGCGGTCACGGTCTTTCCCATATCCGCGGATGTGAGATCGGGCGGCATTTTGGGGCCGGTGAAACTCAGCAAGAAAAAGTTCCCGAGCGCGACGTGCATGAGGACCTCGCTGGTGGAGGACACGCCGGGCACCGGGCGCCAGGTGAACTTTTCGGCCGGGATGGCGTCGGCCAGAGCGAGGAGCAGCCGCGAAACATGGCCCCATTCGCCGTCGTATCCCTGCCAAAGGCCTTCGAGCGGATATGGCTGCGGGGCGGGCGAAGAAGAGGGGTTGTCGCTTGTACTCATACTGGAATTCTACTCCTGGCAGGCGGGGCACCAGAAGCTGATGCGGCCGTCGGTAGTGTGCTTTTGCGAGCGGATGGGCGTGGCGCAACGGCGGCAGGGCAGGCCTTCGCGGCCGTAGACCCAGAGATTCTCTTCGCGGTGGGTGTTGCCGGTGGTGGTGCGGCGGTGGCCGGAAGACGCGGCGACGTTGGCTTCGAGAAACTTGCGCGACGTGGCGACGAGATCGGCGAGCTGGCCCGGCGTGAGGGTGGCGACTTTGCGGAACGGACTCAACCCGCAGGCGAAGGCGACCTCGGATTTGAAGACGTTGCCGAGTCCGGCGAGCACGGTTTGATCGAGGAGGGCGAGGCCGAGTTCGCGATCGGGGGTGGCGGCGAGCTTCGCGATGGCGAGGGCGGGATCGAAATCGGGCGCGAGCGGGGCAGGGCCGAGTTTGTTAAAGCCTTCGCGGCGCGCCAGGGTGGCGGCGGTGTGGAACTCGGCCACCGGGAGGTTGAAGGCGACGGCCAGCATCGCCGGGGTCTCCACCACGATGCGCATGTGGATGCGGCGCCGCTGCCACTTTTCGCCGGGACGGTAAATGTGCCAACTGCCGCTCATCAGCATGTGGGTGAGCAGAATCAGGTCGCCGGAAAAGTGCATGAGCAGCCATTTGCCGCGGGATTCCACGCTCTCGACGGTGCGGCCGGCGAGGGGGGTGTCGTAATCGACGCGGGCGAGAGCGGGGAGCACGGTTTCGAAGCGGGTGACGGTTTGGCCGCCGAGCGCGCGCGCCAGCGTGCGGGCGGTGCGGAAGAGGGTGTCGCCTTCGGGCATGTCAGGCGGGCTCCGGCACTGTGGGTTCGGGGATGTGGCGCATCTGCAGGCCGAGGGGCGATGGCACGAAGCCGGCCTCTTCGAGGAAGCGGGCGAGCGGGTGGTCGCGGGCGGGTGCGTCGTTGATTTCGCCGATCAACAGGCCGGTGCGGCGGGTCTGGCGGCGGATGGCTACTTCGGCTAGTTTGCGGGCGAGTGCCTGGGCGAAGCGGGTGCGCTCGGGCTCGTTCTCCGGCAGGATGACGCGGATGGCCGGATTGCGGCGGCGCAGGAAGGCGGCGAGGGCGCCGTTGATGAGGACGACACTACAGCCGGCGGCACGCGACATGGCGTGCTGGCCGTCGGGCCAGGGCAGCAGGTTGCCGTAGGGATTGGCGGGGTCGGATGCGGCGAGATGCAGGGCTTCGGGGCGATCGGGCTCGGCGCGCAGGGTGCGCAGCATGTCGATGGCGCCGGTATGGGCGAACTGGGCGGCGCCGAGCCCGGCGACGAACATGCCGCGGCGGATCCAGCCGTTCTCTTCCATGGTTTTGAGTGCGGGATAGATGGCGGGATAGCCGCCGGGGATGTTCTCGGCGAGGGCGGTTTCGCGCATGACGATGCCGTTGCGGGCGAGGAGTTGTTGGGCGATGTTGGCGCTCCATTCGGTAGGGGAGACGGGCGCGGCGACGCGTTGCGCGACCAGCGACCAGCGGCCTTCGGCGGCATGGCTGCCGCCGGTGCGGGCGCGGAAGCGGCGGAGGAATTCGGGCGAGCCGGGCGGGCCGTCGCGCAACTCGCGGCGCCCGCGCTCGGCGTCCTTGGCGTAGAGCAGATTGCGCAAGGGGTGGAGGGTATCGTTGGTGACGACGCCAGCCCAGACGAGTTCCCAGAGGGCGGCTTGGGTATCGCCGGGGAAGCCGCCGCCCGCGGCCTGATGGAGCGGGGCGAAGAAGGATGCTCCCATTTCACGGAGGGCTGCGGCGATGCGTTGGGCGCGGGGGGAAAGGTCCACTCCCTGACGGTCGTGGCTGTGACTGTCAGCAGAATCGTATTGCTGTGAAGCGTCCGAGCTTCGCTCGGATGCACAAGGCGGAGCCTTATGCCACTCTGCTGGGGGCAGGAGGCCGGGCAGGGCGTCGGCGAGGTAGAGGGCGATGCGGCCGTCGCGATCGCCGAGTTGTTCGCGGCCGATCCAGACGACGTTGCCGGCGGCCATGAGGGCGTCGAGATCGGCGGGGGAGTAGTCGAGGACGCGGGCGGGGAGGATCTCGCGTTCGAGATCGGAGGCGGTGAGGGCGGCGCCTTGCAGAATCTCGATGGCGTCGAGGAGGGCATCGAGGCCGCGGCGCGGGACGGCGACGCCGTGCCAGCGGGTGAGGAGGCGGACGAAGGTGCGCTGTTCGGCGGGGACCACTTCGCGGCGCAGGCGGGCGAGGGTTTTGCGGCGGACCTGCTGGAGCACGTCGGGGTCGCACCATTCGCGGTGGATGCCCTCGGGGCGGAACTCGCCTTCGAGTAGTTTGCCATCGGCGTGGAGGCGGCGGAGGACCTGTTCGATTTGGGATAGCGGCACGCCGAAGCGCGCGGCGGCATCGGCGGTGGTGAAGGGTCCGTGGGTGCGCGCGTAGCGGCGGAGGAGTTCGAAGAGGGGGCGCTCGACGGCTTCGAGGAAGACGCCGGCGAGGCCGGGAGGGAGCGGCACGCCCACGGCGTCGCGATAGCGGGCGGCGTATTCCACGGGGATGAAGCGCGTGCAGCCGGCAATGCGCACGGGGATGGCGCGGCGGGCGGCGGTAAGTTCATCGAGTGAGCCGCCGGTAGAGCGCGCACCGATCTCTTCGCGCGAGAGATCGCCGAGGCGGAGGAGGAGATCGTGCAGGGCGTCGGTGTGGCGGGCCTGGTAATCGGGATCGAGGGCTTGCAGTTGCTGCTCGACTTCGGCAAGGGCGGCTTTGTCGAGGAGCTCGCGGAAATCGGTGCTGCCGAGGATTTCCTCAAGCTGCGATTGATCGATGGAGAGGGCTTGGGCGCGGCGTTCGGCGAGGGGGGCGTCGCCATCGTAGATGTAGTTGGCGATGTAGGAGAAGAGGAGGGCGCTGGCGAAGGGCGAGGGCTTGGCGGAATCGATGGCGGTGACGCGGATGGTGCCGCGCTGCACCTCTTGGAGGATGGCGGTGGCGGCTTCGAGATCGAAGACTTCGCGGACGCATTCGCGGTAGGTTTCGAGCAGCATGGGGAAGCTGGCATAGCGGGCGGCGACGGCGAGGAGGTCGACGGCGCGCTTGCGCTGCTGCCAGAGGGCGGTGCGGATGCCGGGACGGCGGCGCGGGAGGAGGAGCGCGCGGGCGGCGGCCTCGCGGAACTTGGCGGCGAAGAGGGAGGTGCCGCCGAGCTCGCGGAGGACGAGGTCTTTCAGCTCGGCGGGGGCGGGGAGGAGCCAATCGGTTTCGAGCGGCTCATCACTTTCGGGCAGGCGGATGACGAAGCCATCGTCGCTCCACATGGTCTCCACTTCGACGCCGCGTTCGGCGCGCAGTTTGGCGGTGACGGCCATGCACCAGGGGGCATGGACGCGGCTGCCGAAGGGGGTGAGGACGCAGACGCGGAAATCGCCGAGCTCGTCGCGGCAGCGTTCGATGACGATATCGCGATCGCTGGGCACGCGGCCGGTGGCGGCGGTTTGATCTTCGAGGTAGCGCAGCAGGTTTTCGGCGGCGTTGGCATCGAGAGAGTG
>JBEKDV010000232.1:0-12153 GCA_050014175.1 Candidatus Solibacter sp.
GAAATCCAGCGGATTGAAAAGAGGGTAGGTCTTCACTCAGCGGTTTTCTGAAAATTCACCATGCAGGCATTACACTTGCGCCTCGGCGTTTCGAAAATTGAACGCGAAGTGCGAAAGTCAGGGTAGAGGACTCGGGAGCGGTTGCTTGATGAGCACCTATGCCACTCATTTCAACCGCAAGCTATTGGTCACCACGGTGACGCTGGAGAGCGCCATGGCCGCCGATGCCAGCATCGGCGAGAGCAGGCCCAGCGCCGCGACCGGAATGCCGATCACGTTGTAGGCGAACGCCCAGAAGAGATTCTGCCGGATGATGCGCATGGTCCGCCGCGAAAGCTCCAGCGCCTCGGCCACGCCGTTGAGATCGTCGCGCATCAGGATCACGCCGCCGGTTTCCATGGCGACATCCGTGCCGCTGCCCATGGCGATTCCCAGGTCGGCCTGCGCCAGCGCGGGCGCATCGTTGACGCCATCGCCCACCATCGCCACGCGGCGTCCGGCGGCCTGTAGTTTGCGGATTTCCGCCACCTTGTCCGCCGGCAGCACCTCGGCCAGCACGCGATCGATTCCCGCCTCGCGGGCCACCGCTTCCGCCGTCGCGGTGCGATCGCCGGTGATCATCCACACTTCCATTCCCATGGCGCGCAGGCGTTGCACCGCTTCCGCCGCTTCCGGCTTGATGGTGTCAGCAATCTCGATGGCGCCCGCCACGACGCCATCGATGGTCACCGTGGCGCCGGGCCGCCCGACCACCACTTCGCGCCCCGCCACGCGCGCCCGAACACCGTGGCCAGCCTGCGCGGAGAACTCGTTCGCCGGTTCCAGCGCCAGGCCCCGCGCGCGCGCGGCTTCCACGATGGCCTTGCCCAGCGGATGCTCCGAATAGCGTTCCGCCGATGCCGCCAGAAGCAGCACTTCGTTCTCGGGGAACGCCCCCTGCGCCGTCACCCGCGTGACGCGCGGCTTGCCGGTGGTGACCGTGCCCGTCTTATCCAGCACCACGGTATCGATCTTATGCGCCATCTCCAGCGCCTCGCCGCCCTTGATCAGGATGCCGCGTTGCGCGCCGCGGCCCGTGCCCACCATGATGGCGGTGGGCGTGGCCAGACCGAGCGCGCAGGGGCAGGCGATGATGAGCACCGCCACCGCGTTCACCATGGCCACGGCGAAGGGCGCGAAGAACAACCACGCGCCGAAGGTCGCGAGCGCCAGCGCGAGCACCGTGACGGTGAAGTATCCGCTGACCACGTCGGCCAGCCGGGCCACGGGCGCGCGCGAGCCCTGCGCCTTCTTCACCAGTTCCACCATCTGTTGCAAGAGCGTGCCGCGCCCCACCTTGGTGGCCCGGTAGCGCAATCCGCCCGCGCAGTTGATGGTGCCGGCGAACACGCTGGCGCCCGCGCGCTTGTCCACCGGCATGCTCTCGCCGGTGAGCAGCGATTCGTCCACCGCCGATTCGCCCTCCGTCACCTCGCCATCCACCGCAATCCGCTCGCCGGGGCGCACCACCACGATATCGCCCACGTGCACTTCCTCCACGGCCGTCTCCACCTCGACGCCGCCGCGCAGCACGCGCGCCACCGGCGGTTGCAAGTCCATCAGCTTGCGGATAGCCTCGCCGGCCTGCCCGCGCGCCCGCGCTTCCAGGGTCCGGCCGAGCAGGATCAGCGCAATGATCACGGCGGCGGCTTCGTAGTAGACCTCGTGCCGCCCGCGCACCGTCTCCACCAGCGAATAGAGGAAGGCCGCGCCCGTGCCCAGCGCAATCAGCGAGTTCATGTTGGCCGCACCGTGACGCGTGGCGCTCCACGCCGCCAGGTAGAACGGTGCGCCCGCGTAGAGAATCACCGGCAGCGTGAGCGCCAGTTGAATCCACGCCGAGTACGGCACGTGCAGCATGCCGTGCGACATGCCGAGGACGAATACCGGCGCCGCGAAGATGGCCGCCACGATGAGGCGCCGCCGGTATCCCCGCTCGGCGGCATCGGCCGGCGCTGCCTTCTCCGGCACGCCATAGCCTAGCTCCTCGATCGCGCCCACGAAATCGCGCACCTGCACGATGGCGGGGTCGAACTCCACGGTGGCCGTATTGGTGGCCAGATTCACATTGGCGCGGCCCACCCCGGGCGTACTGGCGAGAGTTCGCTCGATGGTGCGTGCGCACGCGGCGCAGGTCATGCCGGAGACCGGCAGGTCCACGCGCTCCGGGGCCGTCGTCTTCATGCCGGGACTTCGAAGCCGAGTTGCCGGACGGCGTTGGCCAGGGTCTCCGGGTTCACCACAGCCGCGTCGTATTCCACCGTGGCGCAGGCATTCACCAGATCCACCGTGGCCTTGGTCACGCCGGGCGTGGCCGAGAGTTTCCGCTCCACGCTGCGCGAGCAATTGCCGCAGGTCATTCCGCCGACGTTCATTTTCAAGGTCTGTGCCGCCATACCTATATGATGCGCCATGCGGCATACTGGCTCAGGAGGAATTCTTGCTTTTTGCCGATCTGCCGCTGGCGCGGCGTATTGAAGCAGCCGAAGCGGCCAACGCGCGCGGTTGCACGGCCATCCATCCGGAGGCCGCCACGCTCGATGTGGCCGGCGGCTGCGCCGTATTCGTCGGCGCGGAGTCGCCGCTTAGCCACGCCGTCGGTGTCGGGCTCAACGGCCCGGTCACGGGGCCGGAAATCGACCGGCTGGAAGCGTTCTACCGCGGCCGCGGCGGCAAGGTCTCCGTCGAACTCTGCCCGCTCGCCGACCCCGGAATTCTCGCCGCCTTGGGCGACCGCGGATACCGCGTCACGGAATTCAATAACGTGCTGGTGAAACGGCTGGCCGGAGCCGCGATTGTCCTCACCCCGCGCGTGCGCCGCGCCCTGCCCGACGAGACCGATATCTGGAGCCACACCGTGGGATGGGGCTTCTTCGAGGAGCACGAACTGACCACGGAAGAGATGGACGTCGGCCGCGCCATCTGCGCCATGCCCGGCGCCCTGTGCTATCTGGCCGTCACGGAGAGCGGAGAACTGGCCGGGGGCGCCGCCGCCGCGGTCTACGGCGGGCTCGCCACGCTCTTTGCCGATAGCACCATCGCGCATCACCGCCGCTCGGGTCTGCACCGCGAACTGATCGCCGCCCGCCTCAACGAAGCGCTCGCCCAAGGCTGCGATCTGGCCACCGCCTCCACTCTCCCCGGCAGCGACTCGCAGCGCAACTACGAGCGCCTGGGCTTCGAGGTGGTATACACCCGTATCACCTTGGAGGGATGAGCGGCGCGCTGCGGCTCGGCGGCGGGTCGAGGGGACCGGCGTAAGTTTCCGCAAAGGCCTCATCCGGTGAGGTCGCCGGCCAGCCGATCATGACCAGGAACACGTCCAGTACGAACAGCGCGATGGCAATGTCGTTAAACAGGGTCGCCTGATGGCTGTCCGGCCAGAATTGATTGGCCGCCCAGAAGAGAAACGCGGTGGCCAGCATGACGGCTTTCGCCAGTTCCCGAAGGGGCGGGCGATGGGCACTCTGATAGACGAGGTAGGCAAAGGCGATCGCCGCCAGGGGAAATGCCCCGAGAAAATCGTGGGCCCGGGCCGGAAAAACCCCCGGGCGGGCATCCCACACGAGCAGCACTCCGCTGGCGACCAGCGTAATCACTCCGGTAATCACCGGTGCCGCTCGGTGGATGCGATCGAGACGGATATACATAATGAAGGCCTGATCCGGATTCGATCCCGACATCCCGCGCCTGGTTGCAAGAAACTCCTCGAATTTCCGTGAGATTTCGCACACCCCCGCCCCACTCCCCTGTTTACGACGCTATCACTCGATTGGCTGGATCACTGGGTTGTGGCCTTCCTGGTGCCGGTCGCGGTGTGGATCGCGATCAGCGGGCTGGATGACCTGTTCATCACTCTGGTCGGGTTTCTAACCAGCCGTCTCCGCTTCCCCTGGCCCTCCGATGCCGATGTGTGCCGGGCGGCCGAGCGGCCCATCGCGGTCTTCGTCCCGCTGTGGCAGGAGCATGCCGTCATCGGGCGAATGCTGGAGCACAATCTGGCCGCCATTCAGTACGGCAATTACCACTTCTTCGTGGGCGTCTACCCCAACGACGTCCCAACCGTCAGCGCCGTCGCCCGCCAGGCGCGCCGCCATCCGCGCGTCCACGTCGCCATTTGCCCGCATGACGGGCCCACCTCCAAGGGCGATTGCCTCAACTGGATCTACCAGCGCATGAAAGACCACGAGCAGCGGCACCACATGCGCTTCCGCGTGGTGGTGATGCACGACGCCGAAGATCTGATCCACCCCGAGTCGCTGCGCTTGATCAACTGGTTCTCACGCACTTACGCCATGGTGCAGGTGCCCGTCCTGCCGCTGCCCACCGCCGTTCGCGAATGGACCCACGGGCTATACTGCGACGAATTCGCCGAATACCAGCTCAAGGACATCCCCGTCCGCCAGTTCCTGGGGGGATTCCTGCCCTCCAACGGCGTGGGCACCGGCTTCGACCGGACGGCCCTGGAACGCCTTGCCGCCACGCGCCGCGGCCGTCCCTTCGACCCCGCCTGCCTTACTGAGGATTACGAAACCGGCTACCTTCTTCATTCCCTCGGCTACAATCAGATTTTCGTTCCCGTCCGCATCGGGGGCGCCGGCCCAATCGCTACCCGCGAGTATTTCCCGCGGCGCTTCCACCCCGCCATCTCGCAGCGCACGCGATGGGTCACCGGCATCGCGCTGCAAAGCTGGCAGCGTCACGGCTGGAATGCGCCTTGGCCGCAACTCTACTGGTTCTGGCGCGACCGTAAGGGGCTGGTCGGAAACCTGCTCTCGCCGGCTGCCAACCTGTTCTTCCTCTACGGCACAGTCAGCTACCTGGCCAGCCTCGGTCAATCCGGTCCCTGGCACCTCGGTAGCCTCGTGCCATCCTGGGTGTCGGACCTCGACCGCCTCACTTCCGGCATCGCGCTGTTGCAGACTTGCGTGCGCGCCCGCTCCGGTGCGCGCATTTACGGTTGGCGCTTCGCCGCGGCCGTGCCCATCCGCATGTTCTGGGGGAACCTGGTAAATTTTGCCGCCACCGCCACCGCATTATGGGAATTTTGGGATGCCTACACCCGGGGCGCGGGACTGTCATGGCGCAAAACGGACCACGTCTACCCGATGGCGCAGCCGGCACTCGCGACTAACGCGGTTCGCTTCCATCCGCTGGCGGATGTTTCCGCCAGCGCCGCAATAGGGGAATCCTACTGATGAAGCGGTCCAGCCGGCTTTCGCTGGCCGGTTCGGCCACGGCCACGGACGCGCCCACGGCCTCCGCCTGCTTCGGCGCGATCGCCCGCGCCGGCGCCGGCAGCGTCTGAGTGACTACGATCACCGGCTCCACATGCTCGAACGGCGACGGGCGCGCCGGCTGCACCATGGCTCGCGCCGGCCCCGCGTGCTTGCGCCGCTTCCTATCCTGCGGCAGCGCGAAGGCCGCGGATTCGCTGCTGCTCAGGCTGCCGCGATAAACCTCCAGCCGGAAGGCGCCCCGTTCCGACTCGGGCCAGTACATGATGCTGGAGCTGTCCAGTTGCCGGCCGGTCAAATCCAGTTGGCTTCGGTCTGCCCCGTCCTCTATGAAAAGAATGGCATGATCGGCATTGCGGACCGGCCGGGAACCGCGGTCCCATTGCACGCGCAGTCCCTCGCCCTCCGCGTCCGCGCGCAACCCGATCTTTTCCGCGGTCGCCCGCGGCCGCACCGATACCGGCCGGCGCTGCATCAGTATCGCGTCCGCCCCGGCAATCGCCAGCACTCCGCCGATTGCCGCCGGAAGAGCCCATCGCGGTATGCGCCAAGCCACCATCGGCTTGGGTAGGAGCATCTTTCGGGCCGATGTGGCGATCCGCACCTTACGGAGGGTGGTGGCGGGGGCGCTAGTTGGCGGTCGGGTCCTTTTCGACGTGGTCGATGACGAGCACTTCCAGCGGAGCAGTCTTCCGCTCCAGTCTGAGCCCGAGTTGCGCGGGAAGGGCGCGAAGATAAGCGCCCTCGTCGTCGATCCTGCCGATGTTGTCGACCACCGGTTCGCCGGTTTGAGGGTCGAGGACGTAGGGCGAGAGGTTCAGGGTAAAGTCGAAGGTCCCGGCGAGTCCGGTTTCGTCCACCACGTGGTGCGACGTGAAGGGAGGGTCCATGATCTTGGCGAATTGCGCCATCGTGACCCTTTCAAATCTAGTGGTATAACGCCCCGCAGGTTTCATGGAGGGCTCCCCTTTGGCTTCCGACGGACGGAACTTTGGCCCATTGCGAGCTACCACCATGGCGTAGACCGGGAGTTCTCTCGGTTCGCGATGGACGGCGAGCCCGAGACGTTCTTTCAGCAGAGTCTGCAGCATCAGCTTGAGCTGCGACTCGGGCACTGGGCTGGCGCTCTTGGCGACAATATCGTAGATCACGTCGGTAGGATGGTCGCGCCAGTTCGGTCCGGCTACCTGGAAGTTCTGGTATCCGTACGCCCACTGGATGCAGTTTCCGAGGGTTGCGTAGCGCAAGGTAAGACTCGTCGGCGAGATCTCGCGCACCAACCCGTGCCGCGGCGCGTCGGCAGGTAGCCTCTTGACCGATGCCACCTCGAAGGTCGGCCCAACTTCGCCGGGCTGCGCCGATATGCACCGACACGCAAACCACAAAGCAACGGCCAGCCGCATTCTCCTGCCGCCTCCCGATCTCAATGACGAAGCTGCGAAGGTAAACGTGCAAGCGGGGGTAACCCGGCTATGCGCGCCGGCGCTCCAGCAGAGAACGCAGAACATATTCAGCCGCCGATGAACACGGAACAACACGGATCAAATCAAGTGTCTTAGTTTTATCCGCGTTTATCGGCGTTCATCGGCGGCCCAATGTATTTTGCGGGGTACTTGGCCCCTACACCAGCGGCAGCACCACCGCGTCCAGCTCTTCGTCGGTCCACGTGGTCAGCTTCACATCGCGGTGCGCCGTCCAACGCTCGGTGTGGGATACGCTCGCTCCGGGCGCGAGCGTGGTCAACGGGCCCAACGTCTCCAGTTCCAGGATGTCGGCGTTGGTGAACGTCTCGAAGGTGCAGCCGAAATCCGGGTAGGCAGCCGGAGCGGCCACCGCTTCGCAGCGCTTCACGAACAGTTCGCCGTTCAGCAGGTACGCGCCCCAGGTGTGCCGGTTGTAGGTGCCCAGCTTTTGCGGGTTGGCGTTGTTCGGGTCCTGGCGAAGCACCAGGTACTTGCGCGATAACCGCCAGCGCGGATCGTCGAGATGGGTGAACGCCCACATTACCAGCGGGTTGCTGGGTTCGAGCATTTCCGGATGGGTGCCGCGCGGCGGAAAGCCGTGTATGCCCGCGCCGCCCTGCGCCATCATGGTCAGAATCCAGGGCGCCAGATAGTAGGGTTCGGCGCCGGCGTTGCGGATCTCGTGGATCGCTTCTACCGCCGTTCCGCTGGCCGCCATCTTGACGGTGATTGTCTTCTCCATCCCGGTGAGCGCTTCCACCCCTCCCGTGCACACGATCGCGCCGCCGTGCACTTCGATCGCCACGGGATCGTTATCCGGCGCGTAACTCTTCACCACGTCCTCGGGCGCGATCCATACCCGGTGACCGCCTCTGGGCTGCCATGTGGCCTCGCCCGTCTTTCCCAGTTGCCCGGCGAATTCCTTAAAGAAGTTCTGCCCGCCGGCGAACCCGTAGCGCATGACGCGCGGCCCGACATCGCCCGTCACTACCAGTTCCACTTCGCCGTTCGACATGCGCCAACTGTTCGCCCAACCCGAATAGTCGATTCTTTCGATTTTGATCATAAGTGGTCCCTCTTACTGCGTCGCCGCTCCAATCAGAACCAGCCCGATAGTGTACCCCGCCAGCATCAGCCCGAGATATTTATTGGTCCCCGCCGGCGCCGCGCGGAACTCGCGCCAGATGACGAGGCCCCAGATCGCCGCCACCAGAGTGGCGCCCTGCCCCAGCGCATAGGATATCGCCGGACCGGCCACGCTGGAAGCGATCACGTTGAAGCTCAGCGCCAGCATCCAGATGACCCCGCCCAGGACGCCGATGGCGTGCAACCGCGCGCTGCCGCGGAAATAATCGCCATAGGTCACATGGCCCGTGCGCATGAAGATCGTATTCCACACAAAGTTACTGCCCAGCACGCCCGCGCCGAAGAATACCAGCGCCACGTAAGGAGTCAGCATGCCGGGCACGATGGGCGCGGAGTTGAAGTTGGGCGAAATCGACCGCATGAGCTGCGGGTAGAAGAAGCCCATCAGCGCGCCCGCGATGGCGGAATAGATCACGCCGCGCAGCGGATGGCGCACGCCGGTTTGCGGCAGACGCTTGTGCGCCAGCGCCGACACGATCATGGCGAAGACGATCAGCGCTACGCCCGTGAACAGCAGCGCGGGGTCGCCCTTCGGTGTTTCCACGTAACTTTCCACCGTGCCGATGACGAGAGCCAGGCCAACCCCCACGGGAAAGGCCACGCTCATGCCGGCCGCATCGATGCCCACTACCAGAAGAAGGTTCGAGAGGTTGAAAAGCACCCCGCTGATCAGCGCCGGCAGAACGAAGCTCCAGTTCGCCTGGTGCAGGTTTTCCCGCGTGTTGACGCCCGCCGTTCCGAAACTGCCCAGCGTGTGCGAAAACACCAGGCTGAACAGGAACACGCCGATGGCGTAGTCCCAGTAGAACAGTTGGAACGGCCACTTCTCCTTGCCCGCCAGTTTTTGGGTATTGGCCCACGATCCCCAGCCGAGCATGGTGATCACGCAGAAGATAATCGCCACCGGCAAGCTATTCACGACGAACATCGCGAAACTCCGATCTCTTGAACCGGTTCAAGAACGAGAATTATCACCGGAATACAGTCGCGTCGCGTGGCCCGAAGCGGAGAAACAGAAAAACCTATTCAGCCGCCGATGAACGCCGATAAACGCCGATCAAACGGTTTCTGTGTTATCGGTGTTTATCGGCGTTCATCGGCGGCCCAATGTGTTTTCCGGGCAACGGGCGGCTTCCGGAGAGAGCAAATCGGAAACAAGCTCCACGCAGGATCAACTTCGGCGCATCTCGGCTAAAGCTGCATTGAACGCATCGGCCTCCGCGTCCGGCCATGTGCCGATGAAGTCGTCAAAATCCGAGTTTATCGCCGGCTTGCGCAGCGATGCTTGTAGCAATCGAAGCGTGGCCTTGTTGAGGCTGATCCCTTCGCGACGGCTGGTTTCCAGAATCGCCTTTTCGACTTCCGCGGGCAGGTTCCTAAGAGAGATCGTCACGCATTCAGTGTGGCACAAGCGGCGCACTGAATGATGCACTTCTTCAGCTTCCCGGATGGTACTCCCGCTGGGTGTGCCCCTTGAGCTGATCGCGGTAAAAGTAGACCTCGCGCAGCTCGCCCGTGCTATACCGTTTGGCCTGATCGTTGAAGTGGGGCGACGCCGGATTGCCGCTCTCCCCGCCGGCGGTCACCGCCTTGGCCCGCACGCGATCGCCGAACTCCACCACGGCGACGAAGCTGTTGCCGCTGGTGCCGTACCACTTCTTCGTCCCCGGGTACGCGCGCGCGCCGAAAGAGGCCAGCGACCCGAACTGCGACGAGGTGAAGCCGACGGGAATGCTCGCGCCCGCGTCGTTAAACGGCTGCACGATGTCGCCCGTCAGGCGCTGGAATCGATTGATCTCGCCCCACGGCGTCTGCCAGCTTCCGAAATCGGCCGCCAGCCGGTCGCTCGCCGCCGCCAGGGCTTCGAGCAGGCGCTCCGCGGAAGCCTTGGCGATGGCGTCGTCGGGCGGCGTTCCCGAACCGCGGCCGCCTCCACCCACGCGGCGGCGCACATCCTCGCCCCAGAACACCGCGAGCGTTGTGGGAACGCTCGCCACCCCCCAACGGAGATCCCAAGCGCGCAGGAGTGCGATCTGCGCGGCCACCTTCGCCTTCAGGGGATTGCCGTCGGGCATTTGGTCCCAGGCCTTGATCAACGCCGGAATCGGCTTTTCGAACCACGTGAGGTAGCTGTCGAAGGCCGCCGCAATCAGAGAGTCGAGCGTGAAATCCTTCTTGTTCTCCAGGACGCGGATGGCGTGCAGCCCGCGCGCGGATTCCCCGCCCTGCTCCACATAAGCGGGATAGTCTTCCTTCTTCGGGCTGCTCTCTCCGGCCGCCGACCATGGCCAGTTGTTGGTGTTGTAGAGCCAGCCGCTCTTGGGGTTCAGCAGGTGCGGCGTCTCGTCCACCGCCAGAAGTCCTTGCCACTCGGTGGCCGGATTGCTGCCATCCACCGGCTTGGTCCAATCGAAGCGGGTGTCGCGTTTGGGAATGAAGTTGCCGTGGAAGTAGGCGATGTCGCCGTCGGCATCGGCGAAGATGGTATTGTTCGACGAGTTCGCCTTCAGTTCCATGGTCTCGCGGAACCCCTTGTAGTTTTTCGTCTTGGTGCGCGTGTAGGATTGCTCCAGCGCCTTCACCGGCTCCTGCATCAGGCGGATGCTGACCCACTTGCCGTTGGTCTCGCGGACGATGGGCCCGTGATGCGTGCGGTAGACGGTGAATTTCCTTTCGGCCATGGCGTTGCCGTCGCGGTACGGCACGGCGATCTGCGAAGCCGCCATCGGGCGCTCTTCATTCCCGTATTGGTAGACGAACCCATCGCCCTTCTTCTGCACGGTTTCGAGATACTCGTCCACCGCATCCACGCCGCTCGAGGTGTGCATCCATCCGGTGCGCTCGTTGAATCCCTGGTAGATGAAGAATTGGCCCCACGTCACGGCGCCGTAGGCATTCAGCCCCTGCTCGCTGGCCATCTGCAACTCGGAGCGGAAGAAGAAGGAGGTGTGCGGATTGATCAGCAGCAGGGCGTGCCGCGCCGCGGTGTTGAAGGGCGCGATGGCCATGCCGTTCGACCCGCCGGGCTCCGCCGGCTGGTCCTCGGCAGCCTGGTAGAACGCCCGGCGGACGCCGTCTTTGCCGTAGAACGCTTGAAGCTGGTTCAGATTCACGCGCTCGATGTCGCCGCCGATGCTGCCCTCGGTGAAGGAAAGCGCCATCCAGGGCTCGAAGCGCCGGATCACTCTCGGCTTTACCTCGGGGTGCTTGGAGAGATAGTAGTTCAGGCCGTCGGCGAAGGCGTTCATGAGCGTCTTCAACCACTCCGGACTGGCGGCATATTGGCGCTCTAGCGCGGCGGGAGAGATGAACAGCTTCATGCGCAGGTCCTGGTAAACCTTGCTCTCGCCCTCGGCCTCGGCCAGGCGCCCCATGGCGTTGAGGTAATTCGTCTCCACGCGATTGAAGTCGTCCTCGGCTTGCGTGTACATCATACCGAAGACGGCGTCGGCGTCGGTTTTTCCGTAGACGTGCGCGATGCCCCAATCGTCGCGCACGATGGTGATATTGGCTGCCTGCCGCTGCCAGCGCGCGGCTTCGGCGGCGGATCCCGCCTGGAAAGCGATGACGGCGGATGCGGCCGCCAGGAGGAGGGCTAACTGCTTCACAAAGGTTTTCATGAGTGACTCGCTCCATCTTAGTCCAGGCTGCCGCCCCCCGGTGGCTGAAATCGGCCAATTCGGTGGACCACAGCCAATCGGAACCAATGGGATTCGGCCAAATCATTGACGGAATAAGGACTTGCGCGGTGGCCATGCAATTGCTTATTACCAGTGCAGAGGTGATCGAAATGAAAAAAGGATTGCTGATTCTGGCAGTTTCCCTGATGGCGCTGGCGCCCATGAGCGCGCCGGCCGCGGTCCGCGCGTTCGTGACGGTGGGCCCTTCGTATTATGGTGGTTTTTACCGCCCATATTGGAGTCCGGGCTACGGCTATTACGTTGCGAACCCCAACGCAGGCCAAGTCAAACTGGACACCAAGGTGAAGGACGCCGGGGTGTTCATCAACGGCGCCTACGCGGGCACGACCCATCAGAACAAGTCGATGTACCTGCGCGCGGGCACCTACAATATCGAGATTCGCGAAGCGGGCAACGTCCGTTACGCGGAGAAGGTCTACGTAGTCGCCGGCAAGACGCTGCACCTGCATCCCGAGTTGTAATCATGCTCTCCAGGCGGCGCCGCGGGTGCGTGGCGGCGCCTCACTTTCTTTCCGGCAGCCATTTCCACAAAGCCTCCACCAGGTCTTCCAACCTCACTGGCTTGGC
>JBEKDV010000233.1:0-12085 GCA_050014175.1 Candidatus Solibacter sp.
GCACCCAGTCCCGCAACTATCGCGCCGATGCCGTAATTCTCCTCCTCGGGATTCCCATCTTCCGGCGCTCCGGAGTCGGCGGCGGCCAAGCCTCGCTCGAGGAGACCGGCGAAGGCGCCTCCTTGCGCCGCACGCTCTTCTTCGCCGCTGGCTCCGACCCCAAGCGCGCCCACGGGTTGAGCCGGCTCGGCTGGATTCGCGAAGTCGTGCTCGGGCCGGCCTCCACTCCGTCAGAAGCCGCCTACTTCGGCGTGCTCACCTCGTCGCCCGAAGAGAGTCTGGAGCACGCCCGCAAGTCCGTCGACGCCTCGCCATCTGGCCGCAGCACCTTCGCCGCTGTCAACGGCCGCAATACCCCCGGCCGCAGCCGCAGCGCCGTTACCCATTTCGAGTTTTCCGCCGCCGCCCTCTGGAGCGACCGCGGCCTCATCGACCAGGCGCAATCCACCTTTCACGCCAACGTCGATTGGCGCGAGACTTCCTGGCCCAACTCGCCGCTGCAGGCGCCGCCCACGTTTCTTTTTCAACTGGCCACTCTCTTGAAGCAGCGCGCCCGCCGCGCCGCGGGCCACTATGTCTACAGCGAGCAGGAGTACCTGCTGGAACTCGACGCGCCGCCAACCGGCCGCAACGCCGGGCCCCTGCCGGTCCGCGGCAAGATCCGCAACCTGCGCACCGGTTACGAAATCCTCTTCCGCCTGTGGCTGGAGAACTCTTCCGATTCCCTGGTGCCCGTCCGCTTCGAAGTGCAGCCGCGCTCGTTCCTGCGCCTCACCTTCGAAGCTTTGCCTGCCTGACCATAGGCAGGCAAAGTGATCGCCGGACGGTAACAACTTCGCCACTTTTCACGCCACCTCATTGCCATCCTCCGGGAGGAAAATCGAATATGCTCGAACGCACCTTACTGGCCGCACTCACGGCCCTCAGTCTTTTCGCCAGTCTTTTCGCCCAGGGACCGGGCCGCGGCATCCCCGATCTCACCGAACCGCAAACGGCAAGCCTCACCCGCATGACGGCCGGCCTCACGCCGCCAGCGCAGGCGGTGATAGCCGCCCGCTCGGCGCTCACCGCGGCCGCCTTCGCCGAGCCGCGCAATGACGCTGCCATCCATGCCAAGGCCGAGGCCGTGGGCGCCGCCGAACTGGCGCTGGCCAAGGCGCGCGCGGACGCCTTTGCCGGCCTGCAAGCTTCGTCCGCCCGGCTCGCTCCCAATCAGGCCGCGGCGTTGATCGCGGCCGGCGGCGCATTTCGCGGCGCTCAAGCTGGCGCCGCCGGACCGGCCGGCGGAGCGGGCCGCGGCACCATTCCGAACATCAGGCAGGCGCAAACCACCGCCCTCACGCAATTGACTACCGACCTGATGCCTTTGACGCGCTCTCTCACCACAGCCCGCAACGCCCTGGCAGCCGCGGCGCTCGCCGAACCGCGTAACGATGCGGCAATCCGATCGAAAGCCGAAGCCGTCCAGGCGGCCGAACTGGCCGTCGCCAACGCCCGGGCGGACTCCTTTGCGAGAATTCAAGCCTCGGCGAACAAGCTCGCCCCGGATCAGGTAGCGGTCTTCGTCGCCATGGGCGGTTCGTTCGCCGGCCTCGCTTTCACCCAGCCCGATCCGCTGAACTTCGCCGCGCACGAAGGCTACATCCCGCTCTTCGACGGCGTCAGCCTGAAAGGATGGGACGGCAATCCGAAGTTCTGGCGCGCCGAAGGCGGGGCAATCGTCGGCGAATCCACCCCGCAAAACCCCAGCGGGAACACCTACCTGGTCTATCGGGACATCGAGGCCAAGGACTTCACCCTGAAGTTCGAAATGAAGGTGGAAGGCAGCGGCGGCAGCGGCTTCCAGTACCGCAGCAAGACCGGCCTGCCCTGGCTGGCCAACATCGCCGACAACGTCACCGCCAACGTCGGCCCGGTGAATCTCAACTGGATGATGACCGGCCCGCAGGCCGACTTCTGGCCCAGCTCGCGCGATTGGTCCGGCCAGTTCTATTCCGAAAACACTCCCATGCGCATCCTCGCCTGGCGCGGCCAGGTGGTCGAGGGCTTCGGTCTCGCCGGCAAGCGCCTCATGGGCAACATCGGCGACCGCCAGGCGCTGGGCGGCGTCGTGAAGATGAACGATTGGAACGAGTACACCGTCATCGCGCGCGGCGGCACCTTGATCCAAATCCTCAACGGCCAGTTGATGGCCGTAATGGTCGACGACGATCCGGACTCGTCGAACAATCAGTCCGGCCTCTTCGGCATTGAGATCGAGGCCACCACCAAGGTGTCGGTGCGCAATATCTGGTTGAAGAAGTTGAATTGAGGAATGCCTAGTGGACGCGGCTACCCGGCGGCGCGCGCCGCGGCCAGCGGGATAGAAATTCTAGCGGTGGTCTTGTGCGCATCGGGCGTCAATCGCAGGGTGGCGCCCGGTCCGTAGCAAATCTCCAAACGCCGCCGCACATTTTGCAGTCCGACGCCGGCTCCCGCCGCTTCCGCGATGGCCTGGTTGCTGCTGTTCTCCACCACGATGCAAAGGTCCTCGCCGCGCAGCTCGATCCGCACATGAACGTAGCCCGGCTCCGCGCTCTGCGCGATTCCATGCTTGATGGCATTCTCCACCAGCGGTTGCACGGAAAGCACGGGAACCGGCACGTCCAGCGCCCCATCGTCCATGTGGAACTCCACTTTCAAGCGGTCGCCCAGCCTGAGTTGCTCGATTTCCAAATACGCGCGCACAATCTGCATCTCCTGCGCCAGCGGCACAAAGGTCCGGTCCGATTGCAGGAAGTAGCGGAAGATCTCCGCCAGATTGAGTACCATGCGCCGCGCTCCGTTGGCTTCCCGGGGAATCGTTCCATAAAGCGTATTAAGGGCGTTGAACAGGAAGTGAGGATTGATCTGCGATTGCAGAGCGCGCAACTCAGCCTGGCTGACCAATCGGTTCATTTCCTGCCGCCGCAGCGCCTCCACCCGCTCGGCGATTTCCACGCCCGTTCGACCCAGCGCGTCCATGTCTTCGCTGAGGTAGCGCTGCCCGCCCTGGCGGCGCCCCAGCAGGATCAACTGCACATCGCCTTGGCCGCGCCTCACCGGCACCACCACTTCCACCCAGTTCCATTTCTCCGACGAGCGCGACGCCGGCAGCAGGTTCGCCAGCACCGGACCGTGCAGGTCGCTCGCGCCATCCAACTCGCTCTGCGCCACCACAGCGTGGTCCCGGGTCTTCACCGCCGCCGCGATTAACCCCGCGGCCCACTCCATGTACCGGTCTTCGCTGGAGAATGCCGGGCAGTCCTTCACGCGGCTTGCCAGGCCCGCGACGCTGCCGCGCCGGAAGATCGCTTGCGTGAGCCATGCCTGCACCCAATTCCGCAACCAAGCGAAAAACACCAGAAAAAGACAGATGCTGATCAATAGCAGCGCTTCCTGAAGGGGCGGTTGCGCGACACGTTCCACCAGGAGCAACCGGAAGGCCGCGGCGATCACCAGCCCCGTCAGAATCGCCGCCAGCAACGCATTGGCCAGGAAACGTACGAACGCATCCAGCAAGATGAACCGGTAGTCTTGCAGCAGAACGAACAGGGCCAGCGGAATCCCCGCATGGTGCAGTACCAGCTCGCTCGACCACGCCTGACTGGCGTGCCCATTGCCGAAGTGGACAAAAGACATGGCGAACAGGGCCAGACACATCGACGCCAGCATCCTGATGCCGCCCCGCCGCTTGCGCAGCGCCGGCGCCGCCACAGCCGCCACGGCCAAAATCAAAAACCCCACGGTGATCACCAGCAGGGCGGTCTGATGGAGCGCCGGTCCATTGCCCCGGATTTCCCAAAAATGCATGATGACCGCCGCCGTGCTCAGTGCGTAGCCCGTGCCCACGAGCGCCGGCCAAGCGCCTTCCAGGGACACCTGCAGCAGGACAGCGGGCAGCAGGCTGAGCACGGAGAAACTCGTCGCCACTACCAGGTTCAGCACAGGCGCGGGCAAAGTGGGCCAGGCCAGAACCACCAGCGACCCCAGGTTCCAGGCCAGGGACAGGCCCGCCGCCAGCGCCGACAAATAGCGCCCCTGCAGACCGGACCATCCCCGCCCGCTGTACAGAAGAACCAGGAAAATGCCGAAGATCAGGGCGCCGGCCGCGTGCCCGAGAATGTTGATCAGCAGCGGTTGGTTCAGTCCCGGCATGGTCGCCTCTCTCATACTGTACTGCGAAGGATGGCGGAGAGCACCGTCGCCGCGGTAAGTCCGCCTGCCCCGAAAACTTGCCCGCTCATGGAGCGATGTGGGACGCTCGTAATTTAGTACTGACAATCGCCCACCGGATGACGTAGACCTGACAAAGATGGACCAGCGGCTGATTACGACCCTGATTGTGGACGACGAGCCCATCGCGCGCCGGGTCCTGCGCGAGGGCTTGGAGCAAATCCCCGGGATCGAGATTATCGGAGAAGCCGCCAACGGTAGAGAGGCCCTTCAGCAGATCGCCGCGCTCAAGCCCGACCTGGTCTTTCTCGACCTCCAGATGCCGGTGATGAGCGGGTTCGAAGTGGTCAGGAGCCTCAGTGAGCCCCCTTTGCCGGTGATCGTGATCGTGACCGCCTTCGACCAGCATGCCGTTCAGGCTTTCGAGGCCGGAGCCATCGACTACCTGCTCAAGCCGGTCACCGAAGCGCGCTTGCAGAAGGCGGTGGAGCGCGCCGCCAGTCTGCTGAAACGGCCTGTCGAGATTGCCAACCAGGTGGCCGGCATCGCCTCCGTCGCCACTCCGGAGCATCCCACCAAGATCCGCAAGGTGGTGGGCCGAAGCGGATCCGACTATGTGCTGCTGGATGCCGATGAGGTGCTCGCCTTTCAAGCCGAGCGCGAACTGGTCTGGATCGTCACCGCGAAGCAGCGCCTATACGCAACCCAGTCGCTGAAAGCCATCGAGGATCGCCTGGGTGGACCTCAGTTCCAGCGGGTGCACCGCAACGCCATCGTCAATGTGAATCACGTCCGCAAGCTCACCGCGCTCAGCAGCCAGCGGTGGCAAATCACCCTCAGCAACGGGCTGCAATTGGTGGTCAGCAAGCGCCAAGCCCACAAGATCCGGCAGATTCTCCAGTGGTAAGTTCACCGGTGCGAGGCGTGCCCGTTCGCGGGAGTTTTCAGCCCGCTCACGGCAGATTCCGCCCGGTGGTGGGATAAGACTAGGCCCCGCGTTTTGGACTCCCAATACTAAGTAATATGAAGACAATCCTCGCTCTGGGTGCGCTCCTCCTCTGTGCAGTCGTTGTCCACCCGGTGTTCGGCCAGTCGCTGGGCAACGCGGGCACCATTGAAGGCAGCGTCATCGACCCTGCCGGCGCCGCGGTGACCAAGGCCAAGGTGACCATCCACAACCCGGTCACGGGCTACAACCAGTCTACCGTCACGGGTACCGACGGCGCGTTCCGGTTCGGCAATATTCCGCCGAATTCGTATCACGTGGAAGTGACCGCATCGGGCTTTGCGGTGTTCGCTCAGGACGTGACTATCCGCAGCGCGGTTCCCATCCAGTTCAAGGCCACGCTGGCCCTGGCCGGAGCCCAGACCAGTGTCACCGTGGAGGGCTCGGGGGACCTCATCGAGGTGGATCCTTCCTCTCACATCGATGCCGACCGGTCGCTCATCATGAAGCTTCCCTCGGTCGATCCCGCCGGCGGCTTGAGCCAGGCCATCACCTATAGCACCGGTGGCGTGGTGGCCGATGGCAACGGTCTCTTCCATCCCCTGGGCGATCACGCGCAGAGCACCTTCGTCATCGATGGCCAGCCCATCAGCGATCAACAGAGCAAGGTCTTTTCCACCCAGCTTCCCACCAGCGCCATTCAGAGCATGGAGGTGGTAACGGGCACGCCGGATGCCGAATTCGGCGACAAGAGCAGCCTGGTCGCTAACATCACCACGCGCTCCGGCCTGGGCGCGCCGCGGCTTTTTGGCAACGTCGACTCCACCTACGGCTCGTTCGGCTCCCCTGGCGGATCGGCGGGGCTCGGCTTCGGAAATGCCAAGATCGGCAACTTCCTGGCAGTGGAAGGCGTGCGCAGCGGCCGCTTCCTGGATAGCCCGGAGTTCACCCCCTTCCACGACATCGGCAACAGCGAGACTGTCTTCGACCGCTTCGATTATCAGCCCAACGGGCAGAACGCATTCCACCTGAACCTGTTCGCGGCCCGCAACTGGATCCAGATTCCCAATACCTACGACACGCTCGGCCAGGATCAGCACCAGCGCGTGTTGACCTGGAGCCTCGCTCCCGGCTTCCAGCACACCTTCAACGCTCACGCCCTGTTGACCATCAATCCGTACATCCGCAAGGACCAGTTCAATTACTACGCCAGCCGCGATCCCTTCGCCGACACGCCCTCCACGCAGAGCCAGGCGCGTCAACTCTTGAACTGGGGCGTCAAGAGCGATCTTTCCCTCTCATCCGGCCCGCACGAGCTGAAGATCGGCATCGATGCCAAGCAGACCCGGCTATTGGAGGATTTCGGTTTCGGCATTACCGACTCCACATTCAACCCGGTCTGCCTGAACAGCGCCGGCGATGCGGCGGGCCCGTCCACGCTCATCGATCCCACCAAGTGCGCCGGCGCCGGACTCGTGGCCAATCCCAACGTATCGCTGGGGCTGATCCCATTCGACCTGACGCGCGGCGGAAGCTTGTTCGCATTCCACGCGGCCCACAATATCAACCAGGCCGCGTTCTATGTGCAGGACTCCATCAAGTTGGGTAACTTCCTGTTCAAAATCGGCTTTCGCGGCGAGCACTATGACGGCCTGGTCTCCGCCAACGGCTTCGATCCGCGCGCCGGCATCGCCTACAACGTCAAGAAGACGGGAACGGTATTGCGCGTAGCCTACGCCCGAACCTTTGAAACCCCGTTCAACGAGAACCTGCTTCTCTCTAACGCCACCGGCACCGGCGGGCTGGCCCAGAACGTCTTCGGCGCCAATTCGGTGGCCATCCAGCCGGGCCAACGCAACCAGTTTAATGGTGGTTTGCAGCAGTCCATCGGCAGGTACCTGCTTCTCGACGCCGATTACTTCTGGAAGTTCACCCACAGCTCCTACGACTTCAGCACGCTGCTCAACACCACCCTGACGTTTCCGATTTCCTGGCACAACTCCAAGCTGGATGGCGCCACCGGCCGTCTGAGCACCACCAACCTGCACGGTTTTCAGGCCTACTGGACGTTCGGCCATACGCGGGCGCGGTATTTTCCGCCCGAGGTGGGCGGGCTGATCTCCCAGGGATCGGCGTTGGCCGGCGGGGTATTCCGCATCGATCACGACCAGGCATTCCAGTCCACCGGGGTCTTCCGCTACCAGCGCAAGACTTACGAATGGATCTCCCTCACCTGGCGCTTCGATAGCGGTCAGGTGGTCAGCGGCGTGCCGGATTCCACCGCCGCCCTGGCCCTCACGGCCGCGCAACAGACCTCCATCGGTCTGGCCTGCGGCAATGTGTTCGCCACTTACACTAGCCCCATCACTTCGTGCAGTGGCACCGTCACTTCGAAACTCCTCACGCTGCCGCAAGCCGGCCAGGAAAACGACGACCACAATCCCGATCGCGTGAAGCCGCGCAACGTCTTCAACCTTGGCGTCGGCAGCGACAACCTCTTTCACACGGAGCAGCACGAAAAGTTCACCGGGTCGCTCGAGATTGCCAATCTGACCAACAAGGTCGCGCTGTACAACTTCCTGTCGACCTTCAGCGGCACCCACTTCCTACAGCCGCGAACCTTGGTCGCCCGCATCGGCTTCACGTTCTGAACAGTGGCATAAGGCTCCGCCTTGTGCATCCAATTTGCAGCTCGGACTTCTTGCATCTTGGGCGGCCCTATACCGGCATTCCCACCCGCCAAAGCAGGTACCCGATCGCCTGCTTCACGTAGTTCCACCGCTCGTGCAGCGGCGCCGGATTGAGTTCCCTCCGCGGCGACCCGTACACCTCCAGCCCGCGAAATCGCAGCATCTGCTTCACCCGGTAGATGTGGTACCCGTCACTCACCACAATCACCGAGTGCAGCCCCATCCGCCGCATGATCTCGCCCGCCATCGCCGTGGATTGCACCGTGCTCTCGCCCTCGTTCTCCACGATGATGGCTTCACTCGGCACCCCCCGGCTCGTCAGGTAAGAGCGCCCCACGCCGCCCTCCGTGAACACCGGATCGCCGCCCGGGCCGCCCGTGGTCAGGATGCGCGGCGCCAGCTTCCGGTTGTATAACTCCAGTGCATGGTCCAGCCGCGCGCGCAACACCGGCGAGGGCCGCCCGCGATATTCCGCCGCCCCCAGCACCAGAATCACGTCCGCCGCGTGGGCTTCCTCGCGCGTGCTCTGCCGCTCGATGCGCACCGCCAGGATGGCGACGGTGCCCAGCAGGCCTATGACCGCCAGCGCGATCGCCATCCATAGGAGCTTTTTCATCTGCGCTATGCTGATCGTTTCAAGAAACATTATTGCAAACCGATGTTGACCCCGGAAACCATCGCCAGTCCGGCCAACCCCTTGGTGAAGGAGGTGGGCCGCGCCGTGGCGCGCGGCGAGCTCACCGCCGGGGGGTGCTCGGTCGCCGAGAGTTTCCATCTGCTCGAAGAGGCCCTGCGCAGCCCTTGCCAGGTCGAAACCGTGCTCGCCGCCGAAAGCGCGCGCGCCGCGGTGGTTGCGTTCGGACCGCGTCTCGACGGCGTGCGAGTGGTCCTGCTGCCCGACGCGCTTTTCGCCGGCATCGCCGCCACCGAGACCAGCCAGGGCGTGATGGCGCTGGTCCGGCCCCGCGAATGGAAGTTCCCACAACTGCTGCGCGGCAAAGCCCTGGTGGTGGTGTTGGACGGAATTCAGGACCCCGGCAACGCCGGCACCGTGGTACGCGCCGCCGAGGCCTTCGGCGCCACCGGCGTGCTGTTCCTCAAGGGCACGGTGAGTCCCCACAATCCCAAAACGCTGCGCGCCTCCGCCGGTTCGCTCTTTCGCGTTCCCTTCCTGCACGGCGTCGCCACCGCCACCGCCGTGGCCACGCTCCGCCAGAACGGCGTCAAACTCTTTGCCGCCATGCCGCCCTCGCCACTGTGGAGTAGCCTTCCAGGCTGCCATGACCCCATTCCTGGGGGCATTCCTCCCGCGCCTCCCATCCCATTCCACCACCCGCCGCCCGCCTCCGCCACCTCCGCCGGCTCGCTCGCCGCCACCGACCTTACGTGCCGCTGCGCCTTGATCGTCGGCAACGAGGCCCGCGGCGTCTCGGCCGTTTGGCGCACATCCGCCGCCCCTGTCTCCATCCCCACCGTGGGCGTGGAATCGCTCAACGCCGCCATTGCCGCGGCCATTCTGCTCTACGAGGCGCGCCGCCAGAGGATGTCCCGCCCGTGAGCCTCTTCGATTCCACTCCGCCCGATGCGCCCACCACCCAGCGTCCCCTCGCCGAACGCATGCGCCCGCGCACTCTGGAAGACTTCATCGGACAGGATCACATCCTTGGCCCCGGCAAACCCCTCCGCCGCCAGATCGAACGCGACGAGCTGTCCTCCATCATCCTCTGGGGACCGCCCGGCGTCGGCAAAACCACGCTCGCCCACCTCATCGCGCACGTCACCCGCTGCGAGTTCATTCCCTTCAGTGCCGTGCTCAGTGGCATCAAGGAAATCAAGGCCGTCATGGCGGATGCCGAGCGCCTGCGCCGCCTGGAACGCCGCACCATTCTGTTCGTCGATGAAATCCACCGCTTCAACAAGGCCCAGCAGGACGCCTTCCTGCCCTATGTGGAACGCGGCGACATCATCCTCATCGGCGCCACCACGGAGAATCCCTCGTTCGAAATCATCGCCGCGCTGCTTTCCCGCTCCCGCGTCTATGCCCTGCGCGCGCTCACCGTGCCCGAGATCGTCACCCTTCTCAAGCGCGCCCTGCCGCTGGTGAACCTGCGCGCCAGCGAGGAACTCCTCGAGCAGATCGGCATCTACTCCAATGGCGACGGGCGCCAGGCGTACAACACCCTGGAAGCCGCCGCCGCCGCGTCGGCCTCCGGCGAGCTCACCGAGGCGGCCGTGCAGGACGCCATGCAGCGCAAGGTGCTGCTCTACGATAAAAGCGGCGAAGAGCATTTCAACCTCATCTCCGCGCTCCACAAATCCGTACGCTCCAGCGATCCCGACGCCGCCCTCTACTGGCTCACCCGCATGCTCGAAGCCGGCGAAGATCGCCTCTACATCGCGCGCCGCCTGGTCCGCATGGCCATCGAAGATATCGGGCTTGCCGATCCGCGCGCCCTCGAACAGTGCGTTGCCGTCAAGGAGGCGGTGCACTTCCTGGGCATTCCCGAAGGCGATCTGGCGCTCGCGCAGGCGGCCATCTATCTCTCCGTCGCGCCCAAGAGCGACGCCGCCTATCGCGCCCTGGGCGCCGTCAAGGAAGACGTGGAGAAGACCATCGCCGAACCCGTCCCCATGCACCTGCGCAACGCGCCCACCAGATCCATGAAGGAGTGGGGCTACGGCGAGGGCTACCAGCACGCCCACCAGTTCGAAAACGCCATTCCCGACATGCAATGCCTGCCGCCGTCGCTGGCCGGCAGGCAATACTACTTCCCCACCGATCGCGGCATCGAAAAAAGAATCCGCGACCGCCTGGAAGAAATCCGCAAACTGCGCGGGGCCGGGTAGGGCGGACGGGGTGCCCTGAGGGCCGGTCCGCGCGGGTCCCCCTGGACCCGATTCCCAGGGCTCAGTGGTGGCGAGTTCGACCGACGTCCCCGGATCTGTGGACTCCCCCAAGGCCAACGCGCAGACTCTTCCACTGGCTTGTTTGGGTAACGCGGCGACCTACGACATGTCGCCGATCACGCCGGGAGAGGTGGTCACATTGTTTGGAAACGGGCTCGGACCGGAGCAGGGAATTCAGCCGCAGGCCACGCAGCAGAGCCCCTTCCCAACACAGGCGGCAAACGTGGAGGTGACCTTCGACGGGACTCTGGCGCCGCTGTTGTGGGTGCAGGCCGCCCAGATCAATGTTGTGGCACCGTGGTCGCTGACGCCTGGGCAGACGACGCAGGTCTGTGTCGCGTACAACGGCGTGAAAACGAATTGCCTCGCCTGGCCGGTGGTGCAGGCGGCTCCGGCGGTGTTCACGGTGGATGGCGTGTACGCGGCGGCGCTGAATCAGGACGGAACCATCAATTCGGCGGACAATCCCGCGGCGGCCGGTTCCATCGTTTCGATATTCGCGACGGGGCTGGGTCCGATCTCACCGGCGCAGGCCGACGGTACGTTGCTGGGGTTTCCACGGCCCAATAACGTTCTGCCGGTTGGAGTTGAGGCGCAATGGGCAACCGGGATCCCGTTCCACCCGGGAATCGCCTCGTTCGACGTGACGTATGCCGGACCCGCGCGCATTCCTGGTCGCCGGGGTAAGCCAGATCAACTTCAAGATTGTCCAATATCCTGCTGACTTGGGCCAGATATTCTTGGTGCGGCCTTCGGGACTAAGCCGGGGCTTCCAGGTTCACCTCGCCGGTCTTTAGAAGGCGGTGGTACAGTTTCAGCAGCGCTTCGAGGCGCATCTGCCTGACGCGAAGTTTGCCCTCTACCCACAATCCGGATCCATCCCGTGCACGCCGTTCGCTGTAATTGCCCGGAACAGGCTCTTGACTGTTAGGCCGTGCAGTCGTCCCGTGGAAGTGCCTGCGACCGGTGCGTGGCCGGTAATCGCCCGCCTGTATATCGGACAATATCGGTAGCGCCATGATGGGCCAGGCGATTCCGCGCGCCTGGAAGACAAATCGACGAACTGGGGGTTCTCGGACGCCGAGATCAAGGGGCGCGAGTATTGGGACCAGTATATCGAGGCTTTCACTTTCGCGGTTCGAAGCGCACTTCAACCTCGGTTTCCACTCTGACGGGGTGGCCGCCCTGGACCGTGGGCCGATAACTGAATTGAGACCACGGCACACTCTCACAGAGTTGCACGCCGGTTTCGAGCTCGGAGATTTTCCCTTCCGCGCCGATGACGACTTTGCAACGAACGGTTCTCCCGGCGGGCTCCCAAAGGGGTGCGGGTTGCACGGTCGGACCC
>JBEKDV010000234.1:0-15380 GCA_050014175.1 Candidatus Solibacter sp.
ATTACAAATATTCTATTGCCTCGCCGCCCCGCCGAATACATTTCCCCTCGATTTTGTTTTGTACCGACACCAACCAGGGGCTCTGGATCCGGAATTTTGCAAGTCCCTAGCTTCCGCCTGCCGGCGTCCGCGGTATCGGCGCTTCACGCCTCCTGGGCAAGCCCCTTCAGCGCCGCGACAAGAATCTCTTCCTCGGCGGTGAACACGGTCCGCAAGTCGAAGATCAAGCGTCCGTCATCGATGCGCGCCACCACCGGCGGATGGCCCGCGCGCAAAGTTCGTTCGGCGTCCACCACGTCGGCGCAATCCACGGCGATCACCCACGTGGGAATCGACTGCTCGGGCGTGGCGCCGCCGCCGGTCACCGATTCTCCCGCCACCACTTCCGCGCGCAGCCCCGGCACGCGCGCCACCAACGCCAACGCGCGCTCGCGAATCCCCTCCGCGCTCCGGCGCAGCATGGCCAGCGTGGGCACCTCGTCCCAGCGTTCCAGCAGCAGGCTGCGCAGCGTCTTCTCCAGCACCTGGTAGATCACTTTATCGAGGCGCAGCGCGCGAAACATGGGATTCCGCCGCAACCGCGCGACCAGCTCATGGCGTCCCGCGAGAATTCCGGCCTGCGGTCCGCCGAGCAGCTTATCGCCGCTGAAGGAGACCAGGTCCACGCCCGCCGAAAGGCTGTCGGAAACCAGCGGCTCATGGATGCCGAAGGCGCGCAGGTCGACGACGCATCCGCTGCCCAGGTCCTCGTACACCGGGATGCCGCGCTCGCGCCCCAGCGCGGCCAGTTCGCGCAATTCGGGGCGCGCGGTGAAGCCCGAGATGCGGAAATTGCTGGGATGCACTCGCATGATGAGCCGCGTGCGTTCGTTGATGGCGTCGCGGTAATCCTCGATGCGCGTACGATTGGTGGTGCCCACTTCGCGCAAGAGGGCGCCGGAACTTGCCATGATGTCGGGAATCCGGAAACCGTCGCCGATTTCGATTAATTCGCCGCGCGAGACGATGGCCTCGCCGCCACGGGCCAGTTCGTGCAGGGCGAGGAAGACGGCGGCGGCGTTGTTGTTGACCGCCATACCCGGCGCGCCCAGCAGGCGTTCCAGCAGGCCGCCCGTGTGCACATCGCGTTTGCCGCGGCGCCCGGCCGCCAAGTCGTATTCGAGGTTCGAGTAGCCGGGCACGATGCGGAGCGGGCCGAGCGCGGCGCGCCCCAGGTTGGTGTGCAGCACCACTCCCGTGGCATTGATCACGTGCCGCAAAGAAGGCTGTTCCAGGTCCGCCAGCGCCCGCTCCACGCACGCCGCGATAGCCTGCCCGCCGGCGTTGCCCGCCAGAATCTGCGCTCGTGCCGCATCCATGGCGCGCCGGATTTCGGCCACAACCAGCGCACGCGGAAAACGTGCGAGGCTCGGCCCCAGTTCCTCCAGCACCTCATGAACAGCCGGAAGTTCTCTGAGTTTTTGCGTATCGCCCACGAATTCGATGGTACGTGCTTGTGTGTAGGGGGTGCAACAGACTAAACTGGAAACATCGGGGCGTGGCTCAGCCTGGTAGAGCGCCTGGTTCGGGACCAGGAGGTCGAAGGTTCGAATCCTTCCGCCCCGACCATTTATTCCATCATCCCGGCAGATCGTAGTGGCCGATGGCGGACAACAGGAGGAGCTTGATGATCTCCAGTTTCCCCGACATTCCCCCGATCTTCGACGGCACTGGCCCGGAAACCGGATACGTTCGGACGACGGGAAGTTCCTTCACCCGGTAGCCAAGCCGCGGCGCCTTGATGGAAAGATAGTAATGCAGGTTGTAAGTATCGAATACGTCCCGGAACGGTTGCACCGCCGGATCCGTCAGAAAGCGCGTGCTGAAGGCGCGAAATCCGTTGGTGGTGTCCGTGTACCGGAATCGCGCGGCCAAACTGATCACCGGCACATGAATCAGCATCGCCCCCAGCTTGCGCTCCAACGGCGTATTGTGTTCCCCGCCGCCCGGCAGGAAGCGTGAACCTTGCACAAAGCCGTACCCTTCCTCGAGCGCCCTCAGGAATGCCGGAATCGCTTCAACGCCGTCTTTTCCGTTCCCATCCAGCGTAACCATTCCCTCGTATCCCTGAAGGATCGAGTAGGCGAACAGCATGCGCAACTGGGCGCTGAGTTTTCCGGGGCCCGTCTTGACCAACAAGGTTCGCACTCCAAGACGCTGCATAATCTCCGGGTCCGTGCTGCCATCCTTGCTCCCTCCATCGCCGATGATCACGTCGGCTGGTAGTTGGAGTTTGGCCATACGCTCCAGTTGTCCCGTGATGCGGCTGCCTTCGTTGATCACGGGAATGCCGATGCTATATCGGGAGCCGCGCGGCCGGAACTCGTGGGTTTCGTAAGCCGGCACTTGCCAGGACTTTTCCATCGTTGCTGTCACACTCACTTAGAATTCTCCACCGTAGGTGCGGGCAAGGAACGCGACGGCCTGCCGCAGAGCCGGGCTCGGCTCGGCCGCCTCCCGCATTTCGAGCGACACCCAGCCAGTATATTTCAGTTCCCGCAGCGTGCCGGCAACCTGTGCGTGATCGATCAGGGGCGCCTCCATCGAGGCCAGGAACGGCTCGCTCACATGGAAGTGAGAAACCAGGTCGAAGTTGCTCCGCACAGCGGCCGGCAGGTCTTCCCCAGCCAGATACATGCATGCGGTGTCCAGGTGCAGGCGCAGTCCGGGAGAATCCACCGCCCGCACCATCCTCGCCGCTTGTGCGCTGTCGGTCAGGAACTGGCAGCCGTATTGCGGCGGGTTGGCCTCCAGACAGAGGCACACTCCGTGCCTCTCGTAATCCGGCGCCACCGCGGCGAAACACTCGCGCGCCATCGCGAATGCGGCATCCTCCGTGAGGCCGCACAGTTCGCGGTTCTTGGGGGCGCCGAATACCAGGCTCCGCGCGCCCAGCGCGGCCGCCATTTCCGCGCAGAAGCGCAGGTGATTCACCAGGTCCTCACGCTGTCCCGCGGAACCGAAGAGCTTGTATTCGGGCTTGCCGAAGAGAATGGCCTGCAGCGCGGCCACTGAAAGGCCCATGGCGGCGCACCGCGCTTTTGCCGCCTCCGCCGCCTGCCGCGACGCGCCCTTCCATTCGGGCCACAGCCGCGTGGGTGCGATTTCGATTCCACCAATGCCGGAATGATGTAAAATCCTCGCCGCCTCTTCGTCGGCCGAAGCCGGCCAGGCGATATTGGAAACCGCCAGATTCACGCCGCTGCGCCTTGACCCATGGATTGGATATAGGCTCCGAGATGCGCCAGAACCCAGTCGCCGTTAAAACGGTAGCCATGCATGCCACCAAACAAGTCCGCATGGCGGGAACGAAGATCGTAATGAGCCGGAGCACCCTTTCCCGGCCCCACCTGCTTTTGCGGAAAGTACGTGTCGACGATACGTTTGGTGCCCAGTGGCTCGGTCACCAGATTCACAAGCGCCAACTCATTCTTCCGAACGGCTCCTAAGTCGTCCCAAAGAGCAGTAACATCGTAGTACTGAAAGGTGCTCCCCGGGTTGATGGCGTCCAGGCAGTTATCGTGCAGCAAATCGTAGATGACGTTCTTCTTCAAGCCCGGACCGAACAGCGCCGGCAACCGCACGATGTGAGACTCGGCGAACATGCTCCGGAAAGCCGTCTCCAGGTGCAAACGATTCGTTCCGTACGCATGATTGGGGAGGCTTTCACAATCGTAGGACTCATCCACAGCGCGCATCACCGGATAGACATCGACCGTGGAAATCAGAATGGCCGTGGAAACCCGTGCTTCAGCCAGGTTTTGAATGAGCCTGTCGATATTCGCCCGATCCGTTTCCGGCTGCTGGTTGGCCTTCCACTTCTCCGCGGGCGCCCCGGCGCAAATCAGCAGATCGTACTGCCGGCCCCGGATTTCGCCGATATTGCTCGAACGGAAAAGATCGGTAAACGCATGCCGGGCGGCAAGATTGGAGCCGACGAAACCGCTCGACCCGATGAGGCAACTGCGCGGTTGAGCAAACATGGCTACTGCCCCACCGCGGCGTACGTCGAGCTTGCCGCCGCGCTGCCGGCAGCGTACCATTCGTAGGTGCTGCGGATACCTTCGGAAAGGCCGATACTTGGCTCCCAGCCGAGACTGCGCAGCCGCGAGATATCCAGCAGCTTGCGGGGAGTGCCGTCGGGTTTGCTGCTGTCCTGGATAATTTCCCCTGCAAAGCCCACGATCCTGGCGATCAGCAGCGCCAGGTCGCAAATTCTGATCTCGCGGCCGGTGCCTACATTGACAATTTCCGGGGAGCTGTAATTATTCATCAGGAAGAGCGCGGCGCCGGCCAGATCGTCCACATGCAGGAACTCGCGGAGAGGAGAGCCGGTTCCCCAAATCGTCACGGACGCGGCGCCCGCCAGCTTGGCATCGTGAAACTTCCGCATGAGCCCCGGCAGAACGTGCGAGCTCTCCAGGTCGAAATTGTCGCCCGGACCATACAGGTTGGTGGGCATCAGGCTGATGGCATCGAATCCGTACTGGGCCCGATAGGCCTCAGCCATCTTTAGACCGGCGATTTTGGCGATGGCATAGGGTTCGTTAGTCGGTTCCAAGTAGCCGCTGAGCAGGTACTCTTCTTTCATTGGCTGCGGAGCGAGCCGGGGATAGATACAGGAGGATCCCATTAACAGCATCTTACGAGCGCCGTTGCGATAGGCCGCGTCGATCGTGAGCGCTTGAATGAGCAGATTGTCGCGGATGAATTCGGCCCGGCGGGTGTTGTTCGCCTGGATTCCTCCTACCCGCGCGGCTGCCAGAAAGACATATTCCGGCCGTTCCGAGGCAAAGAAGGCATCGACGGCGTCCTGGCGGGTCAGGTCCAGCTCGCCATGCGAACGGAACACGAGATTGGCGTAGCCTTGCGCCCGCAGTGCCCGGACGATCGCCGAGCCGGCCAGTCCGCGATGTCCCGCGATAAAGATTCGACTCTGTTTTTCCATGGGAATTCCTACGCGCTCGCCGCGCCGCGAAATGCAACCTGGTGTCCCGCGTCGATCAACGTCTTTTCCTGCTCCGCCAGTTCGAGATCGTGTTGCACCATCATCGCAACCAACTCCTTGAAAGATACCCTCGGCTTGAATCCCAGGATGCGCCGCGCTTTTGAGCTGTCGCCCAGCAGATGATCGACCTCGGTGGGACGAACGTAACGGGGATCGAGTTCCACGAACTTGTGCCAATCCAGATTGAGGTGCCCGGCTGCTTCGTCCAGGAAGTCCCGAACGGAATAGGACTCGCCCGTGGACACCACGAAGTCGTCCGGACCCGGCTGCTGCAGCATCATCCACATGGCTTCCACGTAATCGCCCGCAAAACCCCAGTCCCGCCTCGCATCCAGGTTGCCCAGGAAGAGCTTCTTCCGCAGTCCCATCTTGATGCGGCACAGCGCGCGGGTGATCTTGCGTGTCACGAAGGTTTCACCGCGCATGGGAGATTCGTGGTTGAACAGAATTCCATTGGACACGAACATGCCGTAGGCCTCGCGATAGTTCACGCAATACCAGTAGGCTGCAACTTTGCTGACCGCATAGGGGCTGCGAGGGTAAAAAGCCGTAGTCTCGCTCTGCGGAGGTTTGGCTGCGCCGAACATTTCGGAGGATCCCGCCTGGTAGATCTTCACCGGGCGTCCGGTCACCTCGATATAATCCCGCAGCGCCTCCAACAACCGCAGAGTGCCCGTCCCTACCACGTCGGCCGTGTACTCCGCCTGCTCAAACGAGACCTTGACGTGAGACTGGGCGCCGAGATTGTAGATCTCGTCCGGCTGAATCTTGTGAATGATGCGCCGCATGGAACTGCCATCGGTGAGGTCGCCATAATGCAAGAACATCCTCGTGCCGGGACTGTGCGGATCGCGGTACAGATGGTCGATACGATCTGTGTTGAAGGTGCTGGCGCGCCGCAGAATGCCGTGAACTTCGTAGTTCTTCTCCAGCAAAAAAGCAGTCAGATACGCGCCGTCCTGGCCGGTAATACCGGTGATTAAGGCTCTTCGCATGTGAATTCCCAGATGCTCCAATTCGGGCTCCGCGCGAGAATTCGGAGGAGTGAGCATTGGCGGACCGGCATTCCCAAAGTGGGCACGCTCTCGCCATCCTCGGACACACTGACAACTTCCCCTCTTCTCCGGCGGGCGTCGGGCCACAGACACAAGCCCGTTCAACCGCGATAACTCCAATGCCTTGCAGATCTGTTTATTATGAGGCTTTGCTCACCAAAGTCAAGCCACTTAGGATCGATTTAATGTATGACATCATACAGTTGTTGGGGCAGCATCGAAAGTATCGATCAACGCCCCAGTACCGATGACCTTTCAGTCGCAGTACCGGACGATAAAATACAGTACCGGATGAGCTTTCGGCGGCGAAAATGAGGCTTGACTTTGCGGTCGCAGGCACCATAATGGAACAATATATTGGGCGTTGGACCTTTCATCTGGGTTGAAGGGCTACCCCGTTTGTAACTACTATCCAATCCATCTGAGGGGCCTCCCAGACCAATTCGGTAATGTGGCCGAGTATGGCGAGAGCCTGCCCAATCGCAATGATTTTAAGGGGGGGAGCCTCAGTGTTTAATTGGTTCGCAGTTTACGTACAGGCACGTCACGAGAAGGTCGTCGCGGCATCGCTGGTTGGGAAGGGCTTTGAGTCGTGCCTTCCATTGAGCCGAACGCTACGCACCTGGAGCGACCGGCGGGTCGTCGTAGAAGAGCCTGTGTTTCCCTGTTACGTCTTCTCCAAATTCGATTCCGCGGAGCGTGTTCCCATTCTCCGGACAGCGGGAGTCGTGCGGATTCTAGGCGCGGGCAACGAGCTTGTACCGCTGCAAGCCGAAGAGGTCAGCGCCCTGCAATTGCTCGAACGGACCAAGGTTTCGGTCGAGCAGTGGCCCTTTCTCGCAAAGGGCGACTGGGTGTGTATTGAGGATGGACCATTGAAGGGACTAACCGGCCTGGTCACCGAGTGCAAGAAGGGGCTCCGGGTAGTGGTATCCGTCTCCCTGCTGCAGCGCTCGGTTGCCGTCGAGGTGAGCCGTCTTCACATTCGGCCAACAACGTCCCCATCCGCCCACATGGCCCCGCTTGCCATGGCGGCCCGGCACGCCGGGATCTGAGGGGACAAAACGCGCGCTCGCGGGCAGCGCGGAACAAGGGTGATCGTATGAATCCACGTTTTAGAACTCTCGTGAAAGGCTTGATTCCGGCGGCGTTTCTGCTGGGCTCCGCCATGAGCTATCAGAACCCTGGGACCGTCCAGGACATTCCGCTCGACTACTCTCTGCGTGCGGACGACGAAGTTACCATGCACAGCGTGCAGGTCAAGGAAGTCGCGGCCAAGAGTTTCCGTATCGACCAGAATGGCGAGATTAACTGCCCGTTGCTTGGCCGTGTGCACCTTGCCGGGGCCACGGTTCCACAGGCGGAATCGCTGCTCTCCAGCAAGCTAAAGACCTTCTACCTGGAACCGGATATTGCGTTGAACGTCTCCGGGTTGCACAGTGACCCGCTGTCCATCATCGGCGCGGTGGGGGCGCCGGGAGTCCACCAGGTGCGCGGGCAGATGACGCTGCTCGAGGTCCTCTCCTCGGCGGGCGGTGTTCGGACGGACGCCGGACCCGTGGTGAAGATCACGCGCGAGAAACTGTACGGTCCGATACCGCATCCCAGCGCGCACGAAAGCGCTTCGGGGGACAGCATCGCGGACATCAACCTGAAGAGCCTGATGGAGGCGCGCAATCCGGAGGAGAATATTCAGGTTCGGCCGCGCGATGTGATATCGATTCCGCTGGCCGAAGTGGTTTACGTGGTCGGGAATGTCAAGCGCGCCGGCGGCTTTCCCCTGGGCGGAAAGCCTAACCTGTCGGTGTTGCAGGCTCTCTCGCTGGCCGAGGGGTTGGACGCGCGCGCCGCTCCCAAGAATGCCCGAATCCTGCAGCGGTCCGCCTCGGATGGCGGGGAGTCGACGCAGACTCCAATCGATGTGAAAGCAATTCTGGAAGGGAGAGCCAAGGACGTGACTTTGCACCCAAACGACATTCTATTCATCCCCAGCAGTACGGCGAAATCCGTGGCGGCCCGCACCATAGAAGCTGCCATTCAAATCGCCGCGGGCGTGGCAATCCGGTATTAAAACTATGGCATACTTCGCCCCCCAAAACAGACCTGCGCCGCTGCCCCCGGGCGGCAACGTGGTAAGACTGCAACCGATGCCGCCATCCTGGTCCGCTCCGGTCGAGCAGGAAGGGCAGCTATTCGAGTACTGGCGGGTGATCACCGCCAACTTCGGATGGATGCTTCTGCTGACGATCGCCGGCGGCGGGCTCGGCTTCATTGTCGCGGAGTTTCAGCCGGCGATGTATCAGGCGCGCACGGTTCTGGACATTCGCAGCCTGAATGAGAACCTCCTGAGTTCACGGGAGGGGTCGGCAATGGGCGGGACGGAAAGTGTCTTGCCGGAAGCGTATCTGCAGACCGAGATCAAGATCCTGCAGAGCGATTCGCTGCGCAAACGCGCCATCGACCGCCTGCCTGTTCCCAAAGCGCTGCAAGGTGTGCACGCCGCCTCCGTCCCATTCTGGCGCTCGGCCACGGGTTTGCTCGATCCGGCGATGATCCCGCGAAGGCAGCTCCTGGACGACGCGGCGAAGAGGGTGAAAGTGAGGGCGCTGGGCAACACCCGGATCGTGGAAATGTTGTGCGCGGCGCGCGATGCCCAACTGGCGGCGGACGTATGCAACAGCCTCGCCCAGACCTACATACAGCACAATTCGGATTCCCGTTACGAGAGCACGAAAGAGACCGGCGAGTGGCTACAGAACCAACTCGACGAAGTCCGTAAAAGGCTGACCAGAGCGGAGTCGGAGTTAAAAGACGAAGCGCGCGAGTCGGCTACGCTGATCGATTCCGGCGGCGAGAACCTGGCGCAGGGCAAATTGCAGCAGTTGCAGGCGGAACTGGCGCGGGCGCAGGCGGACCGGATGGCCAAGCAGTCGGAGTACGACACGGCGGCGAGCGCCATGGCGGCGGCGCAGACGTTGACTTCGGATTCCGAGCCCTTGCGCGAGTACCGCATGCGGCTCACCGACCTGAGGCGGCAACTGGCGGAAGTCGCCGCCACCAAGACTCCCGAACATTATGAGTACCGGCAGCTCAAATCGCAGATCGCGGAAATCCAGAGCGCCATCGTAAAAGAGCAGAGCGACCTGGTGAACCGGCTGCGAACGGGCTATGAATCGTCCAAGCGCCATGAAAGCCTGATCGAGAAAGCTTATGAGGACCAGGCTTCCAATGTATTGCAGCACGGCGATAGGGCCGTGAAGTACATGATGCTGAAGCGCGACGTGGAAACGGAGCGGAAACTTTACGAAACGCTGCTGCAGAAAGTGAACGAAGTGGGATTGGCGACGGCCCTGCGCACGAGCACGATCAACGTGGTGGATCAGGCCGTCGCGCCGGGCGCGCCCTACACGCCGAGCCAGATGCTGAATGTGGTGGTCGGGCTGTTCGGCGGCGTCATTGTGGGATTTACTTTCTCGTTCCTTCGCGTGCGGGCGGATCACACGTTGCACAAACCGGGGGAAGCCTCCGTGGTGCTGCAACTGCGCGAGCTGGGTGTGATTCCAGCGGTGCGCAGCCGGTCGTTGAAGCTGCTCCTGACCCGCGCCAAACCCGAGGCCAGGAAGACGATCGGTGAGCTGGTTGGGGACGAGGCGGTGGTGCGCGAGGGCCAAACGGCGCTGGTGAAGCATAATCCGTCCAGCGCGATTGCGCTGGCCACGTGGCTGCGGAATCCACCGGACATGGCCGAAGCGTTTTCAGGCGCCATGAACTCGCTCCTGTTTGCCAGCGGAGCCGGCCTTTCCACGAAGGTCATTGTGGTGACGAGCCCCGAACCCGGAGACGGGAAAACCACGGTGGCAACCAACCTGGCCATTTCCCTGGCACAGATCGGACGGCGTGTGGTAGTCGTGGATGGCGACCTGCGGAAGCCGCGGCTGCACGATATTTTCGGCAAGGAAGTAAAGTCCGGCCTGGCGGACATTCTCGACGACACGACCGCCATCGACGAAGCGGTATTGGCGGAAGCCATCTTCGAGACGCAAGTGAAGAATCTGTACGTGCTGCCAACGACGTCGGCCAAAGAGGGAATATCGGCGAAGCTGCATTCCGGCCGGATGCGCACACTGCTGGAACGCTTGCGGCGCGAGTTTGAAGTGATCATCATCGATAGTCCCCCGATGCTGAACGTCTCCGACGCGCGGGTGCTGGGGTGGCTGTCGGACGGCGTGTTGCTGGTGTTGCGCGCCCGCCGAACCACGCGCGACGCGGCGCTGGCCGCGCGCGAGTGCCTGTTACAGGACGGCATCTCGGTAGTGGGAACGATTCTGAACGACTGGTATGCGACCCGCGATTCGAAATACGGGAGCTACGGGTCGTATGGGCACCCGCGGTATCAGTAGAGACCATGAGCAACTTGCAAGCAGCCGCTGAAGCTCGGGAAGAATCGCCGGTCCTGTTGGAGGCCGGTGCGGCCGTCGAGACCAGGCGCGGTCCACACCTGATCGGATCGCTGATGACGGCGGTCGGAGGCCTGGGTGTGGCGCTGGCGATCGAACGCGGCGGAAGTTTTCTTTCCAACGTACTGGCGGCCAGATGGGGCGGGGTGGAAGTTTTCGGGGCCTATTCGGTGGCTTTGATGGCGGCGAACAATGTCGCCTGGTATGCGGGGTCCGGAATCGGGACCACGTCGGCGCGGTTCATCTCCGAGCACGCACCGGGCACGGAAGGTTACCGGCGGACTATCCGGGCGCTGGCGACGATCGGTCTGATCTCGGCGGCAATTGCCATGCTCGCACTCTGGGCCGGCGCAGGGCCCATGGCGAAGCTGATTCTACGCAACCCGAAATTGGTGGCGCCGCTCCAAATGGCGGCTCTTTCGGCGGCGGCGTTTGTGCTGGTGGAATGCTGCCGGGGCGTGTTTATCGGGACCCGTAATTTCACCCATATCGTGGTGTTGTCCTCGATGATGGGATTCGGGTTGCTGATGGCTGTGCCGGTGGCGGCCAAATTCGGCGCGACGCGGATGATCGCGGGGCAGTCCACGGTATTGCTGATCGCCGTGGCAGTGGCCGTCGTGCTGATCGTGTGGAAGCCGAAACGCGCGCCATCGAAGCGCGATGTGCGAGAGATCGAACCGGCGTCGTTGGGGCGGGTGTGGCGCTTCGGGCTGATGCAGCTCGCCGGCGTCGTGGGCATGAACGCGTCGGGGTGGTGGACCGCCATGTTGGTGGCGCGGGGAGACCCCAGCCTGCTCCAGGTGGCGTTCTACACGGTGGCTACGCAGTTGCGGAACTTCTCTTCGTTGGTGCCGAGCCTGGTACAGCAGGGCAATCTGGCGTTCTTTACGACCGAAGGTTCGCGGGATTTCGGTGGAGCGAACCGGGTGATCGAAGTCAGCTCGATCGCCGCGAGCGTTCTTTCGACGCTGTGTGCCGGGGCCGCGGTGGTGGTGCTTCCTCTGATTGTCGGCCACATGTACGGCAAGGGTTATGGAGCCGCGGAACTCCCGGGAGTACTGGCGATCACCACGCTGCTGGTGCATTTCGGGGTTTCGCCGGCGGCTTCGCGGCTGACGTTTGTGTCGTTGCCCTGGTCCGGCGTGGTCAACGGGGTATGGGCGGTTTTTGTGGTAATTGCCGCGACCCTGCTGGTTCCGGCGGGAGGAGCCATCGCCGCGACGGCGGTTCTGTTTACGGCTCATGTGATCTCGATGTTCCTGGGGTTGGCCTGCCTGCGGAAATTGGGCGAGCTTCCTTCGGGCGTCACCTCGCTCGCGGTATTGGATACGGCCACGGCGGTGGCTATTGCCGGGCTGGCCTGGATGCGCGCGACGAACCGGGCCTACACGCTCGGTTTCGATGCTCTGATCCTGGGAGTAACTGCCGCGGCAACACTGATTCTCGTACAGCGGGCGCAACGCTGCGGCGTGCTGCCGAAGCCGCTCCGGCTGGGCTTTCGGCCGGGCCCGGCCCGGCGCGTAATGCCGGTCAGAGTCAAATGAGTTCCATTTTTGGCACAGCCGTGAGAAACAGCATGACCCAGATCGCGACGGTCGAAACAACTTCGCAGATGCCCGCCGCCTGCCGGACGATCAACGTTCTGCTGTACGTGCATATGCGGAACATCTATCGTTCCACCGGGGCCGGCCGGGTGGCGCGCCAGTTGACCGAACACCTGGCCCGGCGGACGGGCGTGAACATCCGGATTCTCGCGGACCAGGGGGACCACCGGGCGGTGATCGATAAGCTGGGGGAGCCCTGGACGAGTTTTCCCTACCATCTGTTCACGAAAGACACGTCGATTCAACAGCGGCAGTGGCTGCTGGTGCACCGGCCGGCGGCCCAGAACTACTGGCCGGAAGCGGAGATTGTGCACTGTACCGGCGAATCGTACGTGCCGAAATCGAAAGCCAGGCTGGTGGTAACGGTACACGATGCCGCCTACTTCGAGAAGGATGCGCACCAGAGGAGTCTGGCCACGGTGGGCCAGAGCCTGCGGTGGCGGCTTCTCTACGCGGCGCTATCGCGGACCGCGGATGTGTTTCATACGGTGTCGCACTTCTCCGCTGAGCGCCTGGGCACGGTTTTCCCGAGCATCCGGTCGCGGCTGCGCGTGATTCACAACGCGGTTTCGCCGCGATTCTTCGAGCCAGGGAATGCGGCCGGCGACGACTTTCTACAGCGGAGCGGGCTGGCCAACCGGCCGTATGTTCTGTGGCCGGGCGGGCTGCAGTATCGCAAGAACGCCGTCATGGCACTCGAGGCGTGGCCGATTCTCTCCGCGCGGCACAAGGACCTGATGCTGGTGGTGGCCGGGCACTGCGATCCCGCGCTGAAGGCGCGCGCGGAAGCGCTGGGCAAATCGGTACTGTTTACCGGATTTGTGGAGGACGATGAACTGCACGCGCTCTATCACGGCGCCCGGGCGACATGGTTTCCCAGCCGGTACGAGGGTTTCGGAATGCCGGTTCTGGAGGCGATGGCCGCGGGGTCGGCGGTGGTGGCGAGCAAGACTACCTCGATTCCGGAAATCGCGGGTGAAGCCGCGATGCTCGTCGATCCCCACTCGGTAAACGAGAACGTAAATGCGCTGGATGCGATTGTCGAGGACACCGCGCATCGCGACGGTTTGATCTCAGAGGGCAAGATTCAAGCGCGGAAGTTTACGTGGGACACTTCCGCGGCGCGGTTGCACGAACTGTATTCGAGCTTGCTGTAAGACGGAATTTCTGATGAAAGTTGTCACGGTACATCGGGGCGCTCGCGATAACTACCAGGTGGCGCGCGGATTGAGCGAAGCGGGAATGCTGGAAGCGTTGGTCACCGACATGTACTGGCCAGGCGATCGCGGATGGGCGGCCGCCATCGAACGGCTGGCTCCGCGTAAGGTCTCCGGCGCCCTGCGCAGCCGCAGCGAGTCGTCCCTGCCTTCGCGCCTGGTGACGTCCTGCTGGCGGAGCGGGCTATATTCGCTGGGATTGAGCAAGGCGCGCCGGGTCTCTTTCGAGAAGATGCGCGACGCGGTACGGAATTGCGATAGGGAACTGGGGCGGCGGGCGGGCGAACTGGCGACGGAGCGTGGAGCCGCCCTGTTGAGCTATAGCTACTACGGCCACAGCGCCTTCACGAGCTACTCGGGCGGGCTGCCCCGCATGCTGTTTCAACTGCATCCCCATCCCGGCGGGGTGCGCGAGATCCTGCTCGCCGAGCGCGAGCTCCACCCGGAGTGCGCGGCCTCGCTCGACAAAGAGTGGGAACTGGCGTTATCGACCGAAGACTTCAACCACCTGGTTCGGGAATCGGCCATGCCGGAACACTGGCTGGTCGCATCCTCATTCAGCAAGCAGACGCTGGTAGACGCGGGATCGCCGGCGGCGCGGATTCACGTGATTCCGTACGGTACGGATCTCAGCCGTTTCACGCCGCGTAAGACCGGCCCGGTTGCCGGACGCCCTCTACAGTTACTCTTTGTGGGCACGCTGGGGCAGCGCAAGGGGATCACCTATCTTCTGGAAGCGGTGAATATGCTGCCTGCGGGTTCGGTGGAACTGACCGTGTGCGGGCGGGCAGTGGACGGCCTGGAGTTGTTCCGGCAGAGCAGGATGCCGATCCGGCTGCGTCCCTCGGTCAGCGCGCAGGAACTTCTGGCGGCCTACCAATCGGCCGACGTCTTCGTGTTCCCGTCGCTGGCGGAAGGTTTCGGGCATGTTCTGCTGGAGGCGATGGCCTGCGGGCTGCCGATCGTCAGCACGACCCGGACGGCGGCTCCCGACCTGATCGACCACGGCAAGGAAGGATTCGTCACCGATCCTGGTAACAGCGTTCAAGTGGCTACCTGCATCGAGTATTTCCTGCAACATCCGGAACGGATTGTCACCATGGGCGAGGCGGCGCGCCGGCGCGCCGCGCATTTCACCTGGGACCGTTTCCGGCGGAACGTAACGGAAGCCGTGTCGGGGATTCTCGAGCCGTCGATGAGCGCCGGGGCGCACCAGTATGTTTGAGATTCTGATCTGGGCCTCGATCGGTGTGGTGGCGCTCGGCATGGCCTACGCGTACGCGGGAAGCCGCGACGTGTTTCATCCGCTGATGTTTATCGGTCCCATGATGCTCTTCATGTATGCGTGGATGCCGCTGAAGCTCAGCGCCAGCGGGGGTCTGGACGGTTTCTTCGATAAGGACCAACTGGTGTTCGTGCAATCGATCAACTTCGCCGGGATTCTATGTTTCGTTTTGGGATCGATAAGTATTGGATGCCGTCTGCCAGAGGTGCGTTTAGCGGAGCCGATGTCGTCCAAAGCCGTTCACGTTCTGGTGATCGCGGGAATCCTCGTGGGTACCATCGGGGTGGCCGCCTGGACGCTGGCCATCGTGAATGTGGGCGGCTTGACGGATGCTTTCAGCGCCGCGTACAGCGGGGGTTGGGACGATAACGGATACGTGCGCGACGCGGCGCTGATGATGTATCCGGGTTTTCTGCTGATCATCGCGGCGGCGGTGGGGGCCGGCTTCCGGCCTACGCTGGCGATCTTAGCGTTAGGATTTCTGGCGCCCTGGATGATCCAAGCGGCGCTCACATCCCGGCGCGGTCCGACTTTCATGATTGTCGTGACCCTGGCGATGGGTTGGTACATGCATCGCCAGAAACGGCCGTCACTGGTGGCAGCGGGCGCGGCAGGGATGCTGCTCGGATTTCTGCTTTTATTCCTGGTGACGAACCGGCAGCACATCTTTATCGGGTCCGATCAGGAATTTACCACCGACGTCAGCGACATCGTG
>JBEKDV010000235.1:0-11996 GCA_050014175.1 Candidatus Solibacter sp.
ACGTTGGAAGAAGTCAGCCGCCTCCTCGGCGCGTACGCCGCCGCCATTCTGGCTTCTGGCTCCTGACTTCCTCGACTCCCATATCCCGCAGGGATATCAAGGGCGAATGCCCTTGGCTAGTTAGATTCGCGGCCAGACTCGCACGCGTGGTCGCTCTCCATGCTGCTCACCATGTTACGCAACGAGGCAACGCACGTCTGAGTCGACCTACCCGAACACCACTTCGCACAACTCCGCTTTGTGCCCGTCGATCCACTCGGCGATATCGCCGATGGTGCGCCGGGCGTCGCGCCGCGGCGTCCAGCCGCGGACCGCTGACACCGCCCGGTGGTCGGTGATGTACCAGCGCAGGTCGGCCGGACGGTTCTCATCGGTGCCCACGACTTCCACCGTGTGGCCGGTAACTTCGCGGCATAGGTCGGTAGCTTCCCGGAGAGACAGGCTATTGGCGATGCCGCCACCCACGTTCCAGTGCCGCCCCGCATAGGCATCGAGGTTGGCTATCTGGTCCAGCACCAGGTCGCAAAAGTCGTCGATGTGCAGGAAGTCGCGCACCTGCTTGCCGGTGCCGCCGAAGCCGATGTATTTCAGCCGGCGATTCAGACAGTGGGCGGCAACCCAATACGCCACCACTCCCTGGTCCGCCTTGGCCATCTGCCACGGACCGGTCAGCAGGCCGCAGCGGTCGATGGCGAAACGGATGCCGTAAGCGTCGCCATATTCGGCCACCATGAGTTCGGCCGCCAGTTTGGTCATGCCGTACAGCGAGCGCGCCCCGGCGAGCGGGAACTCCTCGCTGATGCCGTATTCGCTGGCGCCGGGCACCGTCTGCGCGGGCCGCAAACGGAAGCGAGTTTCCGTCTCCTCGAAGGCCAGGCCATTGACTGGCGCCACCGGGTAGACGCGGCTGGTGGACACGAACAGGAAGTCGGCCTTGGCTTGGCGGGCAATCTCCAAGCAATGGAAACAGCCGGTCAGGTTGGTGTGGATGAGGTATTCCGGCGAACCGCCGTAGCCGGCCAGCACCGAGGGCTCCGCCGAGCACTCCAGAATCAGGTCCGGCGCGGGACGAATCGCCGCCAGATCCGCCAGCGAGCGCACATCGCCGTGCACGAAGCGCACACCCTCCGCTTTCAGCCGCGGCAGATTCATTTCCGAACCGCGGCGGCGCAGGTTGTCGAACGCGATCACCTCCGTGCCCGGGAGAGCGCGGCGAATGGCGATTGCCAGGGTGGAGCCGACAAACCCGGCCCCGCCCGTGATCAGGACGCTTTCATGCATGGGACGCTTTCATGCGTTGATTTTGGTGACCTTTTCCTCGGCGGGCGCCGTCACCGTGCGGTAATAGTCGCCGCGCGCCAGGTGCTTCTCCAGCCAGAGATACAACACGATGAACAGGTAGCGGCTGCCCATCTCCTTGATCTTCAGCTTGGAAACGCCCGTGGCGCGGTTGGTCCAGGTAATCGGCACCACCGCGTACGAGTAGCCGCGCACCAGCGCCTTCAACGGCATTTCCACCGTCAGGTTGAAGTGCGGCGCAATCAGGGGCTGCATCCCGGCAATCACTTCCCGCCGGTAGCACTTGAAGGCGTTGGTGATGTCGTTGAAGTGCAACCCGAAGAGCACCCGGATGAAGGCGTTCGCCATGCGATTCAGCAGCAGCTTGTGGCGCGGATAGTCCACCACCAAACTGCCGTGGATGAAGCGCGAGCCGAAAACGCAATCGTAGCCTTCCAGCAGCTTGTCATAATACTTCAGCAGGTCTTCGGGGCTGTCCGAACCATCCGCCATGACAATCGCCACGGCATCGCCGGTGATCTGCGCCAATCCGTACCGGATCGCCATGCCGAAGCCGTGCCGCCCCGAATTGGTAACTGGCACCACCTCGGGATGAAGCCCACTAAACGCGCGCAGGCGGTCCGCGGTAGCATCCGTGCTGCCGTCGTCCACCACCACAATCTCGAAGTCGCCGACATTCGCCGTGAGGACGTCCGTAAACCGCTCCAGGGTGTGGACAATGCAGCCTTCCTCGTTCCGCGCCGGTATGACGAGCGACAGTTTCACGGTTCGGGCGAGACCTCCGAGTCAATCATATCAGCCGGCGGGGAGAATCTTGGAGATGTCGTTATAGATCGCGAAAGCGACAATCACCATGATGCAGACAAAACCCACCTTGAACACCGCCTCCTTGACATTGAGGCTGAGATCGCGCTGCATCGTCATTTCCACCAGCAGCATGACGATCACGCCGCCATCCAGAATGGGAATCGGCAGCAGGTTGAAGATGGCGAGGTTGAGGCTGACCATGCACATCAACTGGAAGAATTCCGCCGGACCTTCGCGGGCCGCCGCGCCCGCCATGGTGCCGATGCCGATGGGACCCGACAGATTCTTGGGAGACATGCGGCGCTCCAGCATCCCTTTGAGGAACTGCACGATCAGCAGCGCGCCTTTGCTGTTGGCCTGAATGGATTCGTTGAGCGCCGCCGGCAACGAAAGCTTGGTGGTGATGATGCGCAGCTTCTGTTGCGGAATCACCCCGATCATCCAGCGCGAGGGGCTGTCCACGTTGGAGAAGACCGGTTGTACGGTGACCACGTGCGACCGTCCCTCCCGCTGGTATTCGATCTCGATGGGCTTGCCGCCGCTGTTCTTGGTGATTTCCTGGAACTTGATCTGCGAGTGAATCGGCTGGCCGTTGACCGTCACCAGCAGGTCGCCCTTCTTGAGCCCTGCCTTCTCGGCCGGCATGCCGGGCTCGACGGCGCCCAACTGGATCTGACCGCGCTCATCCCAGCCGGCGAAACCCATGCCGGAGCGCTCGCCCAGAATCGGCGTGACGGCCGTGTCGAAGTACTTGCCGTTGCGTTCGATAGTGAGGTACATGGGGCGGAAGGCGCTGGCGATTTCCTTCATGCCCACGTCTTCCCACGTCGGGTCCTTCTTGTCGTCCAGCCTTACGATGCGGTCGTTGTCCTGAATACCAGCCTTGGCCGCCGGCGAATCCACCATCACGTGGCCGATCACGGCCTGCATGTCCTCGTCGGCCACTTTCTGGAACTTGAACATGTAGAGACCGGTCAATAGTGCCACCGCCAGCACCATATTCATCAGCGGCCCGGCGAACGCGATAATCAACCGTTGCCACCGGGGCTTGGACAGGAATCCGCGCGGGTCGTCGTGATTTTCGTCCGAGGGCTGTTCGCCCGCCATCTTCACGTAACCGCCCAGCATAATCAGCGAGAAACGGTAATCCGTATCCCCGCGGCGGAATCCGAACAGCCGGGGACCAAACCCGAAGCTGAAGGCTTCCACCTTTACATCGAAATAACGGGCGGCCCAAAAATGGCCCAGCTCGTGGATCATGATCATGACCCCGATCAGAACGAGCAGCCACAGAACGTTTTCACCAAAGAGGATCATACTAGCCTCAAGCTGTCACAGTGCCGGCCGCGCGGGCCGTTGCCAGTTCGCGCGCCATGGCCCGCGATTCCCTGTCAATCTCCAGGATATCGCCAACCGTGCGCGGCGTCCGGGGGGGCATCCGCGATAGCGTCTCTTGAACAATTTCGTGGATCGACAGATAGCCGATCCGGCCCTGCAAGAAAGCCTCTACGGCTATCTCATCGGCCGCATTTAGCGTACACGTAGCGCTGCCGCCGGCTTCCTGGCACTGGTAGGCCAATTTCAGCAGGGGAAACCTGGCGAAATCGGGCGGTAGGAATTCCCACTTCCGCGCCTCGGCCCAATTGATTTTAGGTACCGGCGCCTCGGCGCGGTCGGGATAGGTCAGCGCATACTGGATGGGCATCCGCATGTCGGTAGCCGAGATCTGAGCAAGCACACTGCCATCCGTGTACTCGATCATGGCGTGGACGGTGGATTGTGGGTGAACCACCACATCTACCTGGGAGGGGGCAAAATCGAACAACCAGCAGGCCTCGATCACTTCGAAGCCTTTGTTCATCAAAGTCGCGCAATCGATGGTGATGCGGTTGCCCATCTTCCAGGTCGGATGATTGAGGGCCTGCGCCGGCGTGACCAATGCCAACTCGCCCGCGGGGGTATTGCGAAACGGACCGCCTGAGGCCGTCAGGATCAGTTTGGAGACCTGCGCCCGGTTGCCGGCGCGCAGACACTGGTGCGCCCCGTTGTGTTCGCTATCCACCGGCAAGAGTTCGGCTCCATACTGCCGGACGGCTTGCATCACCAGGCTGCCGCCGGAGACCAGGACTTCCTTGTTGGCCAGTCCCACGCGCTTGCCCAGGCAGACCGCTTCATAGGTGGCTTCCAATCCGGCAACCCCGACGATGGCGGAGATCACCGTATCGACCTCGGCCGCCCGTACCGCTTCCAGGCGCGCTCCGTTGCCCCACCCCAGTTCCGGCCACTCGCTTCGCGCCAGGCCGGACGCCGCCAGACACTCCGTTAGACGCTTCACTCCGCCGGAGGTCGCTACTGCCGCAAGCTTGGGGCGAAATTCCAGGATTTGGGCGGTCAGGGCCTCGATGTTGTGGCCCGCCACCAGAGAGTACACCTTATATAGGTGGTGGTTGCGCCGAACCACGTCGAGAGTATTGGTTCCAATCGAGCCCGTAGACCCCAGAACGGCGATTGTCTTCATCGGAGCATCTGCCATTCTAACACAGCCACCCTAAAAGCTCGCCGTGACCAAATGTACAGTTTTTCATAGGGAGCAAGACAGAGCATGAGGCAATATGCCGCACTTGAGGCAAAAAATACGTTGTTTCTTGAAGGGGTTTTTCTTGGAAGATCCTCTAAACCCTTTCGGGCGCCGGGGAGGATTGCTTCAGGGGTCTTTTATTTAGAGGTTAGTCTCGCTTTGGTGGGAGTTGCCTCCCCGGCTTATTCCAATAATAGTAGATTCCATTTCTGGAAGCAACACTTTTTTATATTTATTTTTGAAAAACCACTTCCACCCCGGAAGAATTCTCTAACACCTTGATTGTAGAGCACATATCCTCTTCACCATGGCCCGCGGCGATGGCCGTCCGGAAAAGTTGGCGGGTCAGACCCGTCAAAAGTAGGGGCACACCCAGTTCCTGGCCGCTTTCCAGCATCAGGCCGATGTCCTTTTCCATCCACTTGACACTAAAGTTGGTGGTAAAGTTCCGCCCCAGGACGAATGGAGCCTTGTAACTGATGAGCCCGCTCTTGGCCGCGCTGTTGTCGAGAATCTCCAGCATGAGTTCGGGGTCGGTCCACACCGCCCTTGGTGGCCAGCACCATCCCCTCATTGAACGCCATCAACAGATTGGACAGGATCAGGTTCTGGGTGAGTTTTACCTGGAGTCCCATGCCGGCGGCGTATTCGGCGACCTGCCTTGGGGTGGTGCAGAATTTGCCTTTTTCGGCAGCGGCGAGTTCTTGGGCTTTGGCGGCGGTGTTGCTCCGGACGACGACTTCGTATCCGGCGCGCAGGAGATTACGCGCCATGGGGTACCCCATGAGTCCGAGTCCGAGGAATCCTAATTTGGGCATGAGATTGGATTGTACGAGATTGGCGCGGGACAAACGGCGGCGGAATCGGGGACGGCGGGGCGGACACGCCCGGTGAAGCGGACCGGGTATAACTCAGGTTATACTGTGGACGTGAAGACCGCGGTCTCAGTACCCGACGACCTTTTCCGTCAGGCAGAGGTTGCTGCCCGTCGCCTACGGGTTTCGAGGAGTCAGTTGTACGCTACGGCCATCTCGGAGTTCCTGAACCGGCAGCAGAGGAATGCAGTCACGGAACGGCTGAATGAAGTGTATTCGCGCCGGCCCGCGAAGGTGGACACCGCATTGCATAGCGCCCAACTGAAATCTCTGGAAAAGGACTCGTGGTAGAGATGGACGAGATTCAGCGCGGAGAGATCTGGTGGGCCGATCTCCCGGAGCCTAGCCGTTCCGAGCCTGGATGTAGGCGGCCCGTGCTTGTGGTCCAAGCGGACTCCTTCAACCGCAGCCGCATTCAAACCGCAATCGTGGCCGTCCTCACCGGCAACTTGGAGCTTGCCGATGCCCCGGGTAATGTCCTCGTGCCGGCGCGCTCGGCCGGCCTTCCCCGGGATTCGGTGGTGAATGTCTCCCAACTCCTGACCCTCGACCGCGGTTTTCTGACCAAGCACGCGGGCACGCTGCCGCCGCGTCTGCAGAGCTCCGTCGATGAAGGTCTGCGCACTGTTCTGCAACTCTAGCGCCAGCCAGGCTGTTGTGAGGCTAGCCCTCGTGCCGGCGCGCTCGACCCGCCTTCCCCGAGATTCCCTCGTCAGTCCATCGAGATGGCGATTCGTGCCCGGCGCAGGCTTCCGACACGCCTATTCCTCCCGCAAGGCGACCAGGGGATCGAGGGAGATCGACCTGCGCGCCGGCAGATAGCAGGCGATCGCGGCCAGAGAGACGAGCAACAACGGAATGCCTACCGTGAGCGCCCGATTCCCGGTGCTCCAACCGATGATTTCCGCCATCTGCGCGGAAGCCGCGGCCAGCACGCGCGAAATGCCGTAAGCGCCCGTGAATCCGAACGCGGCGCCGGCTGAAATCATGACTGCGCCTTCGCGCATCACCAGGCGCAGCACCTGCGGCGGCCTGGCGCCCAAGGCCATGCGAATGCCGATTTCCTTTCGCCGCCGCTCCACGGCCTGCGCGGTAACTCCGGCCAGGCCAACGCACGCCAGCAACAGGCCAAACAGACCGATACCGGTAGTAAAGGCGGTTCCAGTCTGGGCGACGCGGTTCCAGGCGGCCAGGAATTCCCGCATGGTTTGCGGGTTAAACATGGTCAAATTGGGGTCGATCGATGCTAGTGCGCGCCGGATGGTGTCGCCCTCCAAATGAGTCCGCGCGCGCAGCAGGACGATGGTACCCGCCTGCGAGCCCCGCCGGATGTCGTTGCGGGTCAAAGGCAGAAAGATGGTGGCCACCGGCCGGTTGACGGCAAGGCTCTGCCAATCGTAGCGCACGACGCCGGTCACCTGAAAGGTTCGTTGCAGGTCTCCCGCGTCCTGGCGGATGCGCCGGCCGAGCGGGTCGGCGTCTCCAAACAAATCCTTGGCGGCGGTCTGATTGATGACGGCAGGCAGGATGTCGCTGGGCGCCGCATCAAGGCCCGACTCACGCTCTGAAAACTCGGCGCCGCGCACGAGTGGCGCGCCCAGCGTGGCGAAATAGCCGGGTCCTATGCTCAGAAGCGCCACCGCGTGCACAGACTCTCGAGAGCCCACTGGGACGGAAGGCACCGAAACCGAGCTGGTCGCGACGGTCTGATTCAGAGGAGGTCGATCGGCCAGAGTTACGCTCTCCACACCGGGGAGCCGCGCCAGGCGTTGGGCGAGGCCGGTGAACAGACTGGCGGACTGGCTGGGTGTGAGCCCGTCGCGTGCTGGATCGAGCGAGAAGAACTGAAGAGGCGCCGGGTCGAAACCCGGGTCGAGGTTCGCGGCGTTCCGCAGCCCGCTGCTCCAGAATCCCATGATCAAAATGAGCATCATGGCGGCGGCCACCTGGTAAACCACAAACAGATTGCGCAAACCGAAGCGCCGGTAGCGGCTGCGCCGGGTTCCCATGCTCGCCTTCAGTGCGGTGGCCAGATCCGCCCGCGTGGCCGCAAGCGCGGGCAGAAGCCCGAATCCGGCGGCCGCGAGGGCGGAGATCAGAAAAGCGAAGAGCACGACCCGCAAATCCGGAGTATAGGCGATTTCCGACTGAACCACAGCGGAGTCGCCGCGGAACCTGGCCAACAGGTCGAGGAGGCGATAGGCGGCAGCGAAGCCCGCCACTCCGCCGAGAGCAGCCAGGATGAGACTTTCGGTCAGCAACTGGCGGATCACCCGGAAACGGCTGGCGCCGATGGAAAGGCGAATGGCGATCTCCCGGGAACGGGCGCTTCCCCTAGCCAAAATCAGTCCGGCCAGGTTGGAGCAGGTCAGTGAGAGGATCAGGGCAATCAGCAAGGTGTAAAACGTCACCACCAGAGAGCGCTCCGCGACAGACATCGGCAACACCTGACCTGCCAACACCAGGTGTACCTGGCGTCCTTTCCGATCGGGCCCGCGCTTAGCCGTCTGCCGATCCATCGCGCGGGTGTGCGCGTCGAGGCGGGCCTCGGTGGCGGCCATCGTCATACCAGGACGGAGCCGGAGCAGAACCCGGAACGCAGGCTGCGTGGTGCGGTGCAGAATGTCATCGGCCAGTTCCGGCGCGATTGCCGGGTCGGCGGTGACGGGAAGGAAGACTTCGGCGGGTGTGGCGGGGAAGATCCCGAGAAAGTCCTTCGGACCGACGCCGATGATGGTAGCCTGCCTTCCGTTCACACGGAGCGCGCGGCCGGCGGCGTGCGGGTCCGCGTGCAGGCGCATCCGCCAGAAGCGCTCGCTAACCACCACGGTCGGGGCGGCGCCTGGAGACTCCTGGGCGGGGTCGAAGAAGCGGCCCAGCAAGGGCGCTACTCCGAGGGTCGAAAAATACTCGGGTGAGACAAGCTGGCCGAAAACTCGCTCCGGTTTCCCATCGGCCTGGGCGTTCACCGCAACGCCGAACGGCACGGGCCCAATGAAGGCCGCCATGCCGGCGACAGGCCCGTCTGATTTCGGTACTTCTCGAAGTACGGGTACGGGACGGGAGCCTCGAGGGTGACCAGCCGGCCCGGATCTGAGACTCCAGGGGCGGGGCGTAACACGAACGCATTCAGAACGGAAAACAGCACGCTGCAGAGGCCGATGCCCAGAGCCAATGTCGCCACGATCACCAGCGTGAAGCCGGGGTTGGTGCGCATACCGCGGACCGCATGGCGCGCATCCTGCAGACAGGAGGCGAGGCCCGGCAGCCCGCGCTCGTCCCAGACTCCTTCTTTGGCCGAGGTAACGCTGCCGAAACGAACCGCGGCGAGCCGGCGAGCCTCCTCCGGGTGCATGCCGCGCCGGAGGTTTTCCGCGGCCGCGAGTTCCAGATGGGCCGCCATCTCTTGCTGCAACTCCCCATCGAACTCGCGCCGCCGCATCAGGCCCTTCAACCGGGCCCACAGTTCGCCCGCGTTCATTTCGGGCCTCCCTCCGAAGGTGCGAGCACGCGCCCAATCACCGCCGACAGGCGCTGCCAGTACGAGGTTTCTACGGCAAGGCGTTTCCGGCCGGAACGGGTGATGGAGTAGTACTTCGCACGGCGGTTGTTCTCCGATGCGCCCCACTCGGCGGCGATCCAACCCCGGTTTTGCAGCCGCACCAGCGCCGCATAGATGGTGCCTTGGTTCAATAGCACCTCATCTTGGCTGAGTTGTTCGATCCGCCGCGCGATGCCGTAACCGTGCAGCGGTCCCATCGACACCAGCGTGCGCAGAACCAGCAAGTCCAGCGTGCCCTGCAGGAGATCCAGTTTCGGATTCATATTCCTCTCTTCCCATGTGGTATCACCACATGACTCTACCATACGCTCCTGTGCGGTGTCTACAGGTAGCCGTGAGCGACATGGAGTTGTGCCGCAAGGGCGCGCCGCCGTCCCGCCGCCGGGAGCGGAGGCAGGGGCCTCCGCGCGGGCGAGGGCGCCCGCCCCACCAGGCGCCGCGAGCTGTGCCGGCCCGGGCGAAGCAGATGGGCGCCCGCCGGCAACCAACTCAGGCCAGGAACGCCCGCCAGGTGGTGATCGCCAGGGTGTGGGTCACCATGGCGGCGCGTATGCTGCCGGCTTGATTGCGGGCGCGGCCGCAGAACCAGCCGAGGGTACCGGCGAGGATCACCCATCGCCAGTTGGGAAAGTGGCGGAACCAGAGGTGCACTCCGCCAAAGAGGATCGAGGTGAGGATGAGCGCCGTGCGCCGGCTCCACGTCCAGTCTTCGATCCACTGCTGCAGCACGCCGCGGAAGACGAACTCCTCGGCCAGCGTCAGACCGAAGAGGAAGGCGATGAAGTAGGCGCTCAGTTTCAGCGGATCCGATGGGGCCACCAGGCGCCCGGCGTGCAGCAGGTAGGCGAGTATGGCTCCTACGGGCAGGAAATACAGATAATTGCGGAGACCGATGCGCCAGTCGTTGGCGCTGGGCAGGAAGCCGAAGCCGGTTTCGCGTATGCGGCGTTCCAGCATTAGGACCAGCACCGCCATATTGAAGAGGGCGAGATCGCCGAGGATGCCGAGTTCCACTCCTTTATAGGGCGTGGGATAGATGGGCGCCCCATACCTGCCGAGTTTGACCGCCACGATGAGCACCAGGAAACCCACGTCTACCACGGGCACGGCCGGCAGGACGCGATACCAGAGTCCGAGGGCGAGCGCGAGCGCCACCAGTTTGACGAAACTGACGAACTGAAACTGGATGGCGCCGGAGCAGCAGGCGAGATAGGGGAGAACCGCGGAGGCGATGAGGACACCGGGCAACCCGGCGCCCGCCAGTTGCTCGCGCACGCTGGGAAAGGCCGGCACCAGATAGAATGGGTAGACGACGAGGAAGGCGGCCAGTGACGGTAGCGCCGCCCAGCTTGGAATGCCCTTCCAGCGAGCGAACGCGAAACCGATCACGCACAGCAGCAACCAGCCGATCCACAGGGTGGCCCGGAAGCCGCCGGACGTTTTTGCCATCGCGCTCATCATAACATCCGTGCTTTTGGCGACGCTTCCGGCACCCCAGGCGCGCGCGCAGGATGCGCCGCCGAACCTGGCGAAACTGGTGGCCCATCGCGAGACCGAAACCGAGACCGAGCGCAACGAGTACACGTACCGGCAGGGGCTTACCATCGAGGAACTGGACGATCGCGGCGCGGCGCGCGGGCTGTATCGCGAGACGCGCGACGTGATCTTCTCGCCGCGCCACGACCGCACCGAACAGATGGTGGGAATCCCCCGTAACGCGCTCAAGAACCTGATCCTCACCGCGGAAGATTTCGAGGATATACGGAACATCCAGCCGCTGGTGCTGACCGAGGACCGCCTGTGGAATTACGAAACGAAGTCCCGCGGCGACGAGACCGTGGACGAGGTGGATTGCTGGGTGCTCCAGGTGCGTCCGCGGCAGATTCTGCAAGGGCAGCGCTTCTTCGACGGCATGATCTGGGTGGACAAGAAGGATTACAATATCGTGCGCATGGAAGGGCAGGCGGTGCCGCAGATCCGGACCACGAAGACGGAGAATCTGTTCCCGCGCTTCACCACCATTCGCAAGCCGCTGGATGGCAAGCATTGGTTCCCGGTGTATACTTACGCCGATGATACCCTGCAATTCCGCACCGGAGGGCAGAGAATCCGCCTGCGAATTGCGTATAGCAACTATAAGAGGTTTGGGGCGGAGTCCACGTTGATTGTGAAGTAGTCATGAAGAAATCGACAAAGGTGACCTTGACGGTGGTGGCGGCGGTGGGGCTGGCATCATGCGGCCGGTCGCGGCGGGATCCGTGCGACCAGTATTCGTTCGATGAGATGGCCTGCCAGGATGCGGTGCGCGGCGGCGGCTATTACTATGGCGGATCGTGGTATCCCATGATGTATAGCAATCCGTATCCATACTATTACGATCACTATCGGACCTATGTGAGCAGCGGCGGGAGAGTCGTGGCGGCGCCGGCGGGGAGCTATGCGCGGCCGGGCGGCGCGTCGTCGTCGGGTGTGGAGCGCGGCGGGTTCGGATCCATCGGCGCCGGACATGCGTCGGGAGCGGGAGCGGGGGAATAATGCGCAGAATCGCGGCGGCACCCAGGCCGGACTGGCAGAAGAAGGTCGAAGAGGCGGGGCTCACCTGGCATACCGGCGAGCAGCCGTACTGGAATGAGGCGGCCTTCTATGAATTCACGGCCAAAGAGGTGGACGTGCTGGAGGCGGCCACCAACGAACTGGAGAAGATGACACTCCAGGCGGCGCAGCACATCATCGACAACAAGCTGTACGCGCGATCATTCGCGTCCAAATTAGCTGTCTGGGCACTTTTCGGGCCTTGAGAATGTTGAACATAGCCGAGCCTTGAGCCTGGGCACACCTCCGCGCCTTGGCCGGGGCTGAGGTAAGTGCCTTGCAC
>JBEKDV010000236.1:0-11987 GCA_050014175.1 Candidatus Solibacter sp.
GGATGGCGGTTTCGTTGGCCTCGGTGCCACTGTTGGTGAAAAAGCTTTTGGTGAGTTGGCCGCCGGGGGTAAGCGAAGCGATCTTCTTGGCGAGCGCCGCCTGCGGCTCGTTGGCGAAGAGGGTGGAGACGTGCTGCAAGGTATCGAGCTGCCGGTGGACCTTGGCGTTCACCTGGCTGTTGCAGTGGCCGACGCTCACGGTGACGATGCCGCCGAGGAAATCCAGGTACCGATTGCCGTCGGCGTCCCAGACGTATTGATCCTTGGCGCGCGCGATCACCAGGGGCTCTTGATAGAAGTGGAAGACCGCGGGGAAGAGGAATTCCTTGTTGGCGATGATGATTTCTTCTTTGGTCATGGTTCAGGCCTTTACCAGGGATTGATACATGTCGGGACGGCGGTCGCGGAAGAACTGCCAGGTCTTGCGGACTTCGGCGATCATATCGAGATCGAGGTCGGCGGTGAGGACTTCATCTCTGTCGCGCGACGCCTGGGCAAAGATGCGGCCGCGGGGATCGCAGAAGTAGCTCGAGCCGTAGAATTCGCCAATGTTCCACGGGGCTTCGGTGCCCACGCGATTGATGGCGCCCACGAAATAGCCGTTGGCCACGGCGTGGGCGGGCTGCTCCAGCTTCCACAAATACTCGCTGAGTCCGGCCACGGTGGCGGACGGGTTGAAGACGATCTCGGCGCCGGCCAGGCCGAGGGCGCGGGCGCCTTCGGGGAAGTGCCGGTCGTAACATATATAAACGCCAATTTTGACGAAGCCGAGGTCGAAAACGGGGAAGCCGAGGTTGCCGGGGCGGAAGTAAAATTTCTCCCAGAAGCCGGGCGCGACGTGCGGAATGTGGCTTTTGCGGTACTTGCCGAGAAAGCTGCCGTCATTGTGGATGACGGCGGCGGTGTTGTAGTAGACGCCCGCCTGCTCGATTTCGTAGATGGGCACGATGAGGGCGATTTGATACTGCCTGGCCAGATCCCGCATGAGGCGGATGGTGGGGCCGTCGGGGATGGGCTCGGTGAAATCGTACCACTTGGTGGTCTGTTCGGCGCAGAAGTAGGGCCCGTAGAAGATCTCCTGGAGGCAGACGATCTGGGCACCGGCCCGCGCGGCCTGCTCGATGTAAGCGACGTGCTTATCGATCATGGCCTGCTTGGTGGCGGAAAGCGAGGCGTCGGGCGGGGCGGCGTTGGTGGTCTGAATCAGCGAACAGCGAACGATACGAGACATCAAATCTCCCTTGATCGCCAGCCTGCCCGCCAGGGAACAGTTCACCCTAGCGGTCTGGCGACCGTCAAAAATGGCGATGGGGCCTATTATGAACTCTCCGTTACGGGGGCGCAAGGTGGCGGACACTCAAATCAAAAACTCAAATCAAAAACTTCTTGCCGCAGCGGCCTCCGGCGCGGTACAACAACCTCAGGTCCTGGCCGCGGCCCTATGGCCGGTTTTGAGGTGACCCTCTATGGCCGGATTTGCGGTGACCACCGAGGAGGCCCACGATTGACGGGCCTTCCGGTGCTGTTTCAAAACTTACCCATGTGAAACACGGAGGGCCTACGGCGTCACAACCGTGAGTTCGGAAAACACCTCAAAGTCATCAGTGTTGAAGGTGTAGATTCGCTGAACACCATTGGCCTGCATGGTCGCGACGATTTGCAGGTCGAATACGTCTCCACCGGTGACGGGGTGACGCCGCAGCAGTTCCATCCACCCCACAACTGCACGGGCCGGGGTCGGCAGCACGTGCAGGCCAGGGAAAGCCATAATGGCCGAAATTATGCGCAATGCCTCTGTTGGAGAAGAGGCCACGTCAACCCGGCGCGGGTTGGTGATAAGCGAATAAAACTCGCAAAGTATCTGCGATGTGACGTAGAGTGCTATCGAAGGATTGCGGGCCGCTTCCAGCAAGGCGCGTGAGGCCGCGTGCTGCGGGGCGTCTGCGTTGACGGCATACGCCAAAATGTTCGCATCGAGTATCCCCGGCTCAACAAGCATCGTCGTAGATGTCTCGCCGGTGGAGAGCACCCATGGCTCCGAGATGCAGGATTGGCAGGTGGGGGGTTGAGCCGGCGGCGGGTGCTGTCGCCTCGCGTTCGTTTATCAGCCGTTCCAACAGAGCATCCACGGAAATGCCTTGCCTCTGGGCCTCGTGAGTGAGACGGGCTCCGGTTTCATGCGAGATTTCGATGTTCAAGGATCTGCTCCTCTCTTGAGACGTGTTAAATCGGGTCAGGGTAGATGCTCTCCCGGCTCATGGCTTCGCCGGAGAGAACCGGGGTATTGGGGTTGTGGCTGTCGACGCAGGCGCGAAATTGCCGTGCCCACTCCTCGGGATTGGTTTTCTGCAAGTGGGCAATGGAAACGGGTTGTACGGACTGGTCCGCAACTTCGAGCATCCATTGCTCAAGACTCAACCCGCGCGCCTGCGCTTGTGCCTTGAACGCAGCTTCCTTTTCCGGTGGCAGGGTGAGTGTGACAGTCATAATTGCAGCCCTTACGCTTTCAAGGTTAGCGCAATCACGGTGCGTCGGGGGGCGTAGCGGCACGGCACGCCTGTTCGATCTGTTCCGCCAGAACCCGCGCCTCGCGGTTGCCCTCAAGGCGCAGCGCCCGCGCCACCACAAGAGCATCCTCGGGCGTGGGGTCGTCCAGCAGCCGCGTACTCCATAACGCCCGCGCGAGGTGCTCCTGGAAGGCGCGGCGGTAGAGGCTCGCGAAATCGTCCGGTGGTGGCGGTGCAGTACTCATCGGGCTATCCATTTCCCCGGCTGGCATCAATACCCCTTCATTGTAACGAGGCGCCGGCCGGTGCGGTGCTCATCGGACTCCCTACCGGAACAACCGCACCATCGCCACGCCGTGGCGCGGCACCAACGCCTGGTACTCTCCGGCGACCGAGCCGGCGTCCTGCTGGCGCCACACGTCGCGCGCCCGCCGCCGGCCCTCGATGCCCAGATCCTGCCAGCTCACCCGCACCTCGCGCCCGCCATCCGCTAGATTGAACAGGCCCACCGCCATCGACCCATCCGCCATCGGCTTCGCCAGGATGAACTCATCGTCGCTGCGGCGGACGATGCGCGCCTGCTTGCCGAGCGCGTCCTGGTCCACGTCGATCACCTCGGCGTTGCACAGCACGTTGAGCGTGAACTCATCCAGGCTGCCCATATCGCCGGAATAGAACAGCGGCGCCGCCATGAGCGCCCACATCGACATGTAGCTGTACTCCTCCTCCGGCGTGAGCGGCGACTTCACCGGCGGCGCGTTCATCTCGTGCGCGTTGCCCACGGTGCCGATCAGGATGTAATCCGGGTCGTTCCATCTGCCGGGCGCGGCATACTCCCCCGCCTCGGCGTTTTTGAAGCCGATGCTGTAGAAACCCGGCAGGCGGGTGGATTTCTCCAGGCCGAGGTCGCCGGTGGTCCGCCACGCGTTGCCGCCCACCTCGCCGCCCCACTTCCACACTTCGCTGCGGCCGTACTGGCAGAGGTTGAACACCACGTCGCGATCCAGTTTGCCGAGGATGGAGCCCATCAATTCGTACGGCTTGCGATCGGCCTCCACGGTACCGCGGTTATCGACGGTGCGATAGGAACAGAGATCATACTTCAGAAAGTCGAATCCCCACTCGGCGAAGGTGTGCGCGTCCTGGTCCTCGTGCTGATAGGATCCCTGGAACCGGGCGCACGTCAACGGCCCCGGCGAGGTGTAGAGGCCCGCCTTCAGCCCCTGGCCGTGGATGTAAGCGGCCAGCGCCTTCATGTCCGGGAAGCGGCCGTTGGGCCGGATGGAGCCCTCCGCGGTGCGCGGGTCGCCGCCGAGTTCGGCAACGGTCGAGCCGGGTTTCACCATCCAGCAATCGTCGATATTGACGTACTGGTAGCCGAAGTCGGCCATCCCGGAGGCCAGCATGGCGTCGGCGGCCTGACGCATCAGGCGGTCGGAGATGCGGTCGTAGTGCGTGTACCAGTCGTTCCATCCCATTGGCGGGGTGAGCGCCAGCGTGTCCCCCACCACGATGCGGAAGCGCTTCGTGACCTTGCCCTTCGCGTTGGCTGCGGAGAGCGTCACGCGATACTCGCCGCGCCTGGCGGGTGCGGCGCCGCTGACGATCCCCGTCGACGCATCCAGCTTGAGTTCTTTCGGCAGCCCGGCGGCGGAGAAGCGGATGGGGCGCTCGCCGGTGCACGGGATGCGGTAGAGAAACGGATGGCCCGGGCGCGCGCCGTAGACCTCGGGACCGTTGATCCTGGGCTGGGGAGCGGGCTTGGGGGTGAGGATCGGGGGCGCGTCCGATGCGGCGGCGGCACCGGTCAACGCCAGGGCGGCCAGCAGGGAGAGTGTGCGCATGCTTGAGCTTACTGTAGCGCGCGGACAAACAGGCCGGGAGGCCTGTCCTACTCACTGAATCGGGATGTCCACTTGGTCGTGATAGGCGTTCGTGGTCTGGATGGCCAGGGGCAGGTTGCCGGGTGTAATCAGGAACTGGGGCAGGTCACGTTGAGCTGGTACAAGCCCGGAAATCCGGGGGCGAGGCCCTTGAAGACGACGGTCGCCTGCTGGCCGGCGACGTAAACCACCAAACCGGCGTCCGCGGTGTGAAGCGCGGTGCCGGTGCCCGCCGTGCCATCGGCCACAGCCGGAGTCACGGTGCCCAGGCCGGTGAGGTAGATCAGCACCGTTTCTCCACCGATGGCAGGTTTGGCTGGGTTCACCAGGCTGTAATCGGCGTGCAGGATGGCGCCGCCGCCGCTGCCGGATTGGTCGGGGGTGAAGATGCCGGGCGAGGTGGCGGCCACCGGTACGGTCACGGTGTTGGAGTTGACGCTGGAGTTCTGCACCACGATGGTGGCGGTGGGGCCGCTGGTGGCGTATGGCACCAGCACGTTGAGTTGTGTCGGGCTGACGAAGTAGAGGGGCGCGGGTTTGTTATTGATGAGCACGCTGACGCTATTCAAGGTGGCGGGGTACGGCGGCGCGGCGGTCTGGTTGCTCTTGGCGAGACCGGTGCCGAAGAGGCTGACGAACTGGCCGGGCGAAATGGGATTCCCCGGCGGCGCGAAGCTGGCGGCGTTGATGACGCCCAGAGGGTTCAGGAAGACGCCGGTTCCGGTGAGCGTGGGGGCCCGTACTCCGAAATAGATTTCATAGGCGGCGGAGTCGGCCGCATTGATGGCGGCGCCGGCGAACGCCTGGCCGGCGCCGCCGAGAGCGATCTGGGTGAGATCGACGGTTCCCGTGCCATCGGCGCCCAGCGCATAGGAGTTGACGCCGGTGTAATCGAAGGCGCCGGCGCCGAGCGCCTTGAAGCGTTTGCTCCAGGTCAGTTTGCCCTGGCCGCGCGCCGCCAAAGCTCCGGAGTATGCGCTCACCGCACTGAAATCGATGCGCAGCCCGGCGCCCCAGAAGGTGGCGTTCCAGGTACCGTTGGTGGCTCCGGAGACCGGCTTTACGCCGATCAGAATATCGTGGCCACCGGGGGCGGTAGAGCCACCCAGGAGGATATTGCCCGAGGCCGAAAGGTAGATCGCCCGGGTACCGCTGAACAACTGCGCATTGTTGGCGGCGCCCACGAAGATGCTGCCCTGGCCGTCGGTTCCCACATTATAGTTGGCGCCGGTCACCTGCTGCGTCAGAGGCTGCCCTTGCGAAATACCGGCCGCGTGGCCGTACACGGAGAAAGGCTGAAAGGTGGGGAACACCGACTGGCTGAGGGGGAACTGGGTGCTCCGCATGTTGGCGGTGACGCCGCCGGGGAATTCCAGGCTCATGCAATTATAAGGCCCGATGAAAATGACTCCGCCGAAGGGGGCAGGGATGGCGACGAACAGATCGTAGGTATTATCGGTGGATTCGGTGCTCGACCCAATGACCGCCTCGGTGGCGAAGCGGGCGTTGATCTTGGCGCCGGTTCGCAGGGGGCTATCGAGCGACAGCAAGCCGCCCGGGTCGAGCGAATAGGCTCCCGATCCGGTCTGCGAAACCGCCGCGTTCATTCCCGTTAATTGCTGGCCGGTGTAACTGTAATGGCCGCTGCCATCGAAAGTCATAGTGCCCATCAGAGTGCGCGGGTCTGTCAAGTTTCCCGGGTTGACGCCATCGGTTCCGAGCGATAAATGCCGAAAGTAATACTTGCCGCTCAGGCTTTGATTACTCAAGGTTTGCGCGGGACACGATAAGACGCTCAGAAGCCCCGCAAGAATCACCCGGTTCCACCCCTCTAATTTAGGCATGCTGTCATGATAAACCCGGGTCCGGCGGATTAATCGCGCTTTTATATGGCTGGCACGGCCCACGAAAATATTTTGGAACTCCTGGCGGGAACGGGGGTTTACAATACTACAATCGGCGCCTACCCTGTGCGCTCGGAGGGTTCCATGTTTGTGTCCCGGTGGATTTTACTAGCCAGCGGCATTGCTGCCTTTAGTTTTTCCGGTGTGCTGATCGGCCAAACCGATGCCGGCGCGGCCCCGCCCTCCGGCTCCGGGCAGCAGATCGCGTACGCCGAGCCCGATTGCCCCTTTTTCGGGCCGGATCGGGAGCGATTTTTCACCGACGCCCTGCGGCGCAATTCCGGCATGCCGGCAGTGCGCCGCCTGAGCGCCACCACGGACGCCGTAAGTCAGGCGCTGGGCTACGTTCCGGGGGGCAGCCGCACCTACAATTTCGACCAGACGCACGCCGCCGGGTCCATCGATTCCTATATCTTCGGCGACTTCCAGACCAACGGGATCACACCCGCGCCCCAGACCACGGACTGGGAATTTGTACGCCGCATCACGCTCGACCTGACGGGCCGCATCCCGACGGCCGACCGCGTGCTGACCTTCGTGGCCGACACGACTCCCGGCAAACGCGCCAAGCTGATCGAGGAGCTGATGGCGAAGTCCGAATGGATCGATAAGTGGACCATGTATTTCGGCGATCTGTATCTGAACACGACTAACCGGGCCAGCACCAGCCTCAACCGCTTCGCGCAGGGCCGCAACGCGTTTTACGGCTGGATCAAGGACGCCCTGACCAATGGCAAGCCGTACAATCAGATGGCCACGGAGCTGATCTCCGCGTCCAACGCAAACACGTACAATGACGGCCCCTCCAACTTTCTGGCGGGTTCGGTAGTCACCATGGGCCCGGTGCAGGACATCATGGACCAGATGACGGCGAGCACGTTCGATACGTTCCTGGGAATCGCCCACGTCAACTGCCTGCTCTGCCACAACGGCCGCGGGCACCTGGACGCCATCAGCCTGTGGGCCATGAACACCACGCGCTATCAGGCGTGGCAGCTTTCGTCCCACATGTCGCACACCAGCACGTCGCATACGCCGGTGGACCCGAGCAACGCGAACATCTATTACTGGAGCCTGCTCAACAATCAGAAGGGCTTCACCACGGATTACACGTTGAACACCACGATCGGCAACCGTCCGGCGCGGCAATCGGTGGTGCCCAACTGCAAGGCGGGACAGGCCTGCTATACGGTGCCGCCACAGTACATTTTTAACGGCACATCGCCCCAGTCCGGCGAAGATTATCGTGTGGCGCTGGCGCGCAATATCACTGGCGATGTGCAGTTCGCGCGCGCCACGGTGAACTACCTGTGGGCGTACTTCTTCGGGCGGGGAATCGTGGATCCGCCGGACACGTTCGACCCGGCGCGGCTCGATCCGGACAATCCGCCGCCCGACCCTTGGACGCTGCAACCGACCAACGCCCGCTTGCTCAACGCCCTGACGCAGCACTTCATCGCCAGCAACTTCGACCTGAAGGCGCTGATGCGGGAAATCGTGAACAGCGATACCTACCAGCTTTCCAGCCTCTACCCCGGGCAGTGGAACGCCGCCTGGGAGCCCTACTTCGCGCGCAAGTTCGTGCGCCGCCTGTGGGGCGAAGAGGTGATCGATGGCGTCATGCAATCGAGCGGCAGCTATCCGTGCACGACGGTGACCTCGGGCGCCTGCTCCGTTCCGGGGTACACGGTAACCGGCTGGACGGAACTCAACATGGGCCGGCCAACGTACGCCATGCAGTTCCCCGACGCGATCAATACCGAAGGCACCACCAATACATTCCTGGACAGCTTTCTACGCGGCAACCGCGACGACCAGCCGCGGCGCGGCGACGGCTCCATCCTGCAGGCGCTCAACCTGATGAACGCCAGCCTGATCGAGGGGAAACTGGCCCTGACCGGCGCCACCGCCAGCTCGCTGCTAGTGGCCGTTGTGGCGCTCAATAATACCGATGCGGTCAACAAGCTCTTCCTCAACATTCTGTCGCGCTACCCCAGCGCGGCGGAGATGAGCACGGCGCTAGGGAGCCTGCCTACGGCCAACGGCGCGGCACGCAATAGCGCGATGCAGGATTTGGCCTGGTCGCTCTACAACAAAGTCGATTTCGTTTTCAATTACTAGCGAGGGGAGACGTCATGAGCAACGAACAGGAAAAAATCAATCGTTGGTTTAAGCAGCACCCCTGGAAGCACCAGACGTTCTTCAATCGCCCCGATGCCACGCGGCGGCATTTCCTGGAACTGGTGGGAACGGGCGTCACGGCATCGTTCCTGGCGCGCCACCCGGCGAAGGCAGCCCAGGTCTCCACGGCGGGGGTAACCACCAAGGGCACGGCGCAGAACGTGATTTTCATTCTGATGGCCGGAGCGCCCAGCCACGTGGATACCTTCGATTTCAAGCTGGTCAACGGGGTGACACCGGCCTCCTTCAACCCCGAAACCATCGGCAGCATGTACTTCCCGACGGGGCTGATGCCCAAGCTGGCCACCATGACGGACAGTTTCGCCGTGGCGCGCAACGTGCAGGCGCACGCGGTGGTTCACTCGGTGTGCCAGACCTGGGTGCAGATCGGACGCAACCCCCTGGCCGCGCTGGGCAACATCGCGCCCAATATCGGCAGCATCGTGGCGGCGGAAAAGTTTCCGCAGCGCAAACCGAGCGACATCTTCCCCACCTTCCTGGCGCTGAACTCCCCGGGCGGAGTCAACCAGGGCTACCTTTCGGGCAAATACGCGCCGTTCAAGGTGATTCCCGCCACCACGGGCATCGCCAACACCACCAGCGCCACGGGCAGCCAGACCCGCTTCGAGAGCCGCTTCAAGCTGCTCAACTCGCTGGACGCCAATCTGCGCACCAACGCTCCCAACGGCGCTCCCATGAGCGATTACAACGAGTTTTACATCGACGCCAAACAGTTGATGTACAACCCGTTGGTGAATCAATACTTCGGCTACCCGGCATCGGAGAGCACGCGCTACGGCGGCACGAGCACGGGCAACGCCATGCTGGTGGCCTCGCAGGTGTTGAAGGCGAACCTGGGCACGCGCTTCATCCAGATCACCAGCAACGATGGCTGGGACATGCACACCAACATCTACACCGGCGGCGCCAGCATTCAGGTGAAGGCCAAGATCATCGACGACGGCCTCTCCACGCTGATCGGCGATCTGAAAGCCAACGGGCTTTTCGACCAGACGCTGATCGTGATGTACGGCGAATTCGGGCGGACGGTGGGGCCGGTCACGGCGGCGGGCGGTCGCGATCACTGGCCGCAGCAGTTCTGCTTCTTCGCCGGCGGCGGCATCAAGGGGGGCACCACGGTGGGCCAGACCGACGCACTGGGGCGCGACACCATCGATTACGGCTGGTCGCAGAACCGCTACGTGTACCCGGAGGATATCGAGGCGACGATTTACTCGGCGCTGGGCATCGACTGGACGACGGTGCGCCACGACGACCCGCTGGGACGCGGCTTCGAATACGTGCCGACGACGGGGCCATTCCCGTACGTGCCGATCGACGAACTTTGGGGATAAACTCAGAGAGGGACAGACGACAGCCGGGCTTGTACCCGCGGCGGATCCTGCTCGCGCAAATCCGTAACCGGTTTGTTGCCTCCGCCGTCTCTTCATTAACAGGGATTAATGGGGCATGGGGAGCCGGGGGCCGGCATGTATTTTCGCACGAAAGAGAGGCCAGATGAGCAGCACGCGAAGAGTTCCGGGCTGGGTGGTCCAGAGCTTGGTTTCGCTAGTGATTACCGTGGTTCCACGGTCCGCGCCCGCCGCGGTTCCCGAATCCGATATCCGCAATATCGAGACTGCCGATTATAAGACTCATTTCAAGATGCCGGATTACACCTCCCGCAAGCAGTGGGAAGATCGCCGGACAAGTCTGCGGCAGCAGATCCTATCGGCGGCGGGACTGCTGCCCATGCCGCTCAAGACGCCGTTGCACGCGAAAATCATCAGGCGTCTGGCCTACCGGGATTACACCATAGAAACGGTGCTCATCGAAACGCTGCCCGGATATTTCCTGGGCGGGAATCTCTATCGGCCCACCGGCGAAACGGCCCCGGCGCCCGCGGTACTGCTGCCGCACGGCCACTGGAAGCGCGGCAGGCTGGAAGACCAGCCGTCCTACTCGGTGCCGGCCCTGGGAATTAACCTGGCGCGTCAAGGCTACGTCGTGTTCGCCTACGACATGGTGGGATTCAACGACACCCAGCAGACTCCGCATTCCTTCGGAGGCTGGCTGGAAGACTTGTGGTCGTTTCATCCGATGGGTTTGCAGCTTTGGAATTCCATCCGGGCGCTGGACTACCTCCAGTCCCTGCCGGACGTCGACGCGCGCAGAATTGCCGCCACCGGCGCTTCCGGGGGAGGCACGCAGACCTTCCTGCTGGCCGCCGTGGACGAGAGAGTTCGATATGTGGCGCCGGTGAATATGGTCTCCGCCCACATGCAGGGAGGGGATCCCTGTGAAGAGGCGCCCAACCTGCGGCTGGACACCTTCAACGTGGAGATTGCGGCGATGATTGCGCCGCGGCCCATGCTACTGGTTTCTTCGACTCACGATTGGACCAGCCGCACTCCCATCGAAGAGTTCCCGGCTATCCGGCACATCTACGAGCTCTACGGCGCCGGCGACCGAGTGCAGAACGCGCATATCGACGCGGAGCATAATTACAACCGCCAGAGCCGCGAATCCGTGTACCACTTTCTGGCAAAGAATATGTGGGGCGCCCATCCGCCTGCCTCACTCGTCGATCATGAAGTTTCTCCTCCCGAGGACCAGGACCTGTTGGCCTTCCCGAAGGTGGGCGCGCGAGACCTGGAGGGCTACGCCGACGTATTCCAGATGTGGAAAATTACAGCGACGCTGCAAACGCAATCCAATTCCGATCCGGCTGCACAGCGCGAGGCCTTGCGCTACGCATTGGCCGCGGAATGGCCGCCGCCACCGGAAGCGGTCATGGAAGGCAACCGCATTATCTTGACTCGAATCGGCAAGGGGGATCGTGTGACGGGTTACTGGAGGCCAGGGAAAGGCGCGGGGGTCCTGGTGGTGCATCCAGGCGGATCGAACGCCGCGCTGCGCACCGATGTCGTGGAGAAGCTGATGCAATCGGGGAGGCCCGTACTGATTGTCGAACCCTTCATCAGCAATGCCGCCCGGGTTCGGAAGCAAAGGTTCGACGACTACTTCCTGTCCTATAACCAAACGGACTCAGCCGAACGCGTTCAGGACATATTGACCGGCCTCGCGTTCCTGAAGGACCAGTCCGGCGGAAGACCGGAACTGATTGGCGTCGGCGACGGAGGAATCTGGTGCGTGTTCGCCGCCGCGGTAGCGCCTATCGCCATCGATGTCATCGCCGATCTGAACGGCTTCGGTGGATCCGACGAGGATTTTCGGAACCGCTTCTTCGTGCCGGGCATCCAGCGCGCGGGCGGATTAAGCGGGGCACTGAAGCTGGTGAACACGGCTCGCGGCATCATCCCGGCCCAAGTCTCCACGCCGGTGACAACGGGCGCGGAGGACCAATAACCGTTGGTGGGGCAGGCGCTTCGCTAGGAACTTGCAAAATAAACTGTCCGGAGATCTTGGCAGGCCCCGGACGGGTTCGGGGCGCGGGTTTCCGCCCCGAACCTGTTACTTAATCTACGCAGATATGCCAACCGCACGCTTTT
>JBEKDV010000237.1:0-11938 GCA_050014175.1 Candidatus Solibacter sp.
GTGCACGATCCAGGCGACGCAGGCAGGCAACAGCAACTACGCGGCTGCCACGCCGGTGAGCCAGAGCTTCCAGGTGACGCCAGCGAGCCAGACCATCAGTTTCGGCGCGCTCTCGAACAAAGCGCTCGGCACGGCGCCTTTTGCCGTCAGCGCGAGCGCTACCTCCGGCCTGGCGGTAAGTTTCAACTCGCAAACGACACCGGTCTGCACGGTATCGGGTGCGACCGTGACGCTGGTCTCCGCCGGCACGTGCACCATCCGGGCGACGCAGGCAGGCAACGTCAACTACGCGGCGGCCACATCCGTCAACCAGAGCTTCCAGGTGACGCAAGGGGGAAGCGGAACGAACCAACCGCCCTCCATCGTCTCGCTCTCGCCGTTTAGCGGCAGCGGTAATCAGACCTTCACCCTCGGTTTCAGCGATCCCAACGGGTGGGCCGATATTGCGCACGCGTACCTGATCATCAACCTGCAAACGTGGGTCGCCAATAGCTGCTATGTCGATTTCAATGTGGCGGATCATATCATCGCGCTGATGAACGATGCCGGCACCGGCTGGCTGGGCATGGTGGCCGGTTCCACAGCGTCTGTCTCCAACAGCCAGTGCACGGTGAGCGGTGCCGGGGCGTCGGCCTCGGGCTCCGGGAACAACCTCACGGTCACTCTCGCACTCACCTTCCAGCCCTCCTATACCGGCGCCAAACGGACCTTCCTCATGGCCACCGATTCGGGCGGTTTGACGGCCGACTGGCTGGCCTACGGCGTCTGGTATCCCAATCCGCTGACGGCCTCGCTGGTGAAGCGGTACCGGCTGTACTTCCCGGTGACCTTGGAGCACCTCTATACGACGGACCTCAACGAGTACAATGTGCTGGGCGCGGAGGGCTGGAATCAGGAGGGGGCGGATGCGGCGGTGTACAACGGTCCGGCGGCACTGAGCGGGGTGAGCACGGTGCCCATGTGGCGGCTGTACTATGCCACCTATATGACGCACCTGTGGACCACCGACCGCAACGAATACCTGACGCTGATGAACTACCGGGGGATGTTCGTCGGAGAAGGAGCGGACCAGTTCCTGTTCCCGTCGCAGGTGAGTAATTCGATTCCGTTGTACCGGTTGTTGTTCAACAATGGTGGGGGGGAGCCGATCCACCACTGGACCACCGACGCGTATGAATTCAGCGTGCTGACGGCGCCCGGCGGGGGTTGGACGAGCGAAGGGATACCGGGATATCTGTTTCCGCCCTCGATGGCGGTGGCGCAAGGGGAAGCACCGGTGGTGGCCGTCGCGCAGGCGGGCATCCACGTGGAGCAGGCCGGACAGCGGCGGGTGAACGCGAGCGGGGCGCCAGAGATCGGCGCGATCGTGCACGGAGCCAGCTACGAGGCGGGACCGGTAGCGGCGGGACAGGTGATCCGGCTATACGGCTCGTTCCCGGAGGAGGGTGAGTTGGGGGTAGTAATGGGCGGGGTGGAGGCGGAAGTGATCACGCGGACGGAGCGCGAGATCCAGGCGGTGATACCGGAGACTGCTGCGGGCGCGCGGGTATCGGTCACGGTGATGGCGGGTGGACGGCGATCGAATGCGATGGAAGTGGAACTGGTGGACGCCGCACCGGGGCTATTGGCGAGCGACCCGTACGGGCGGGGGCAGGCCCAGGCGGCGAATGAGGATGGCAGCGCCAATAGCGCGGCCAACCCGGCGGCAGCGGGATCGATCGTCAGCTTGAGTCTGACCGGGCACCGGGGGCGGAAGATTTCGGTGCAGATGGGTGGGCGGCCGGCGGAGGTGGTATCGCAGCGGGAGCTGGGATCAGGGAAGGGCGAGGTGCGGGTGAGGATACCGGAGGGATTGGCGGCGGGCGCGGCGGTTCCGGTACGGGTGAAGGTGGGTGAATTCTTCGGTCAGGCTGGGGTGACGGTGGCGGTGCGCTGAGGAATGATCCCGACGGTTCGATCCTTTGTCCTGTTGACCATCCTGCCACCCCTGCGCCCGCTCGCTCACTGTGCTGTAATTACGGATGCAGCCACTCACGGCGCATGAAACTTCTCTCCTGGAACATCCAACACGGCGGCGGGACGCGCGATGTCCGCATTGTCAGCGCCATCGCCGATCACAACCCCGATATCATCGCCCTCACCGAATTCCGCGCCCGGCCCGGCATGGCCCTCCGCCAAGCCTTCGCCGCCAACGGCTGGCCCCACATCGCCTCCAGCAGTCCCACCGGCATCGATAACGGCATTTGCGTCCTCTCGCGAACTCCCCTGCGCTGTGACCGCCCTGCCACCGCGCCGCCCGAAAACGCCGTTCGCTGGCTGGATGTCGATCTCTCCGGGCAGGGCTTCGGCTTCACCGTGGTCCACATCCTCACCGCCAATCCCGGCGCCAAGGAGCCCGAAGGCGCCGCCAAGACCCGATTTTGGGATGCCCTCCTGGCGGCGGCCGAAACGCGCATCTCCGAACCGCTCCTCTTCCTTGGCGACTTCAACACCGGAACCCCGCTCGTCGACGAAGCCGGATCCACCTTCGTCTGCGCCGAACACTTTAGCCGCCTCTCGAAACTAGGCTGGATCGATGTGTGGCGCCACTTCCACGGCGATGCCACCGAGTACACCTGGTATTCGCTGCCCAGAGGCGGCGCTCCGGCCAACGGCTTCCGCCTCGACCACGCCTTCGCCACCCCGAGCCTGCTTCCGCGCATCACCGCCTGCCGCTACTCGCACGCGGAACGCGAGCGCAAGGTCTCCGATCATTCCGTCATGATCCTGGAAATCAAGTGAAGTAGGACGGCCGGGGTATCAGGCCGGGGTACCTTGGGTCCGCCTGTCGAGTGGTGGGTCCAGCCCGGCGCTGGCCCGGCGCTATCCCCGCCTGACCACTGTGCCGCGTGGTGGCGGCGATGGGGATGGCGCCGACCACGAACTCGGGGGGGTGCGGACGTAGGCTTCTGCAATGTCCAACTCGGCTTCGCGAGCGATCACCAGCTCAACGGCCATAGCGGGCACGCACCCTACGCTTCACCTCTTCCCAGGGCAGGCCCGAAGCCGGGTTTTTCAGTAGGTTCGCTTTCCTGCGTGCCAGTTCCTGCTTTTGCCAATCGTGGACCGGCACGGCCTCCGGCGCGCCGCAAGGCCGTCCCACAGATCTTCGACAAGTTGGAGCTTCCCGGAGTGTCTTCGAAGAGATCGACTCCCCGACATCAAGCCGCCGCGTCACCTCTTCTCGCCGCAGTTCCATGCGATTAGCCCCGTCGGGCGGCGGCACGCTTGGCAATCTCCGCCAGGGACCGCAACGCGGTGTTCACCGCCGCCGCGTTCGGAAACAGGTCGGCAACTTCGGGGTCGAGGACAACAACGTTTGAACTCGTTTGAAGTCGCTCGATGTATTTCCCGCGGGCCAACGCCCCGAAATCCGAGCGCTTATATTCGGGACGAAGTTCGTCCGCAGCAAGCTTCTTAGCTTTCCTCATAGAGCTTCCTCTCTGCCCGCGTTGCGTGGCGTGCGGTGACGATTCGAATGGCGTCGTCCTGCTATGCGTGTGCGACCACAAGGAGGCGGCCCGAGGACGACATGCCAAACGTCACGAAACGCCTTTCGTCGAGCGAATGATCCGGATCATCGCCCGTTGCCGACAGGGGATCAAAGAACACGCTCGCAGCTTCATGGAACGAGATACCATGTTTCCGCAGGTTCGCAGCGCCCTTTAGGGCATTCCATTCGAAGCGCACCCGAATGTTTCACCTTCCTTCAGTATACGCGTCGAACCGTGAGTAACGCTGGATTGGCCCCCAGTGCCCCCCAATCGCCTTCCGGGAGACTTTGCCGGCACGCCGCCAGGAAGACCGCCCGGCCCTATCCCCGCCTGACCAAGAACACCTCCACTTCCGCCAGCAGATTGGGCTGCCACTCCACCTTGCGATGGCCCGCCAGGAAATAGCGCCGCTCCACTACCAGCGATTCCAGCCCCACCAGCGCTTCGAAATCGTGCACCGTCAAGAAGTGAATATTGGGCGATTCGTACCACTCATAGGGAAACAACGAGGTGCGCGGCGCGCGCCCGCTGAACAGCATGGAGAGCCGCACCCGCCAGTGGCCGAAATTCGGAAACGCCACGATCGCCCGCCGCCCCACCCTCAGCATCTCGCGCAGCACCTTGCGCGGATGCCGCGTCTCCTGCAAGGTCTGGCTGAGGATCACGTAATCGAAGGCCTCATCCGGATAATCCGCCAGCCCCTCGTCGATATCGCACTGGAACACCGAGACGCCGCGCGCGATGGCCTTCTGCACCTTGGCGCTAGAGATTTCCACGCCGCGCGCATCCACGCCCTTGTTGGACGCCAGCCACTCCAGCAGTTCGCCTTCGCCGCAGCCCAGGTCCAGCACCTTGGTCCCCGGCTCCACGATCTCGCCGATGATGGCGTAATCGCTGCGGCCCAGCAACTCGCGTACGAATCCCGTTTTCATTGCGCCTTCTCGAAGGTGCTGGCCAGAAAGCCGCGCACCAGGTCGGTCTGTTCCACCACGTCCACCAGGAAGGAATCGTGCCCGTAGTTGGATTCCAGCTCCACGTAGGCCACATCGCGATTGCGCGAGCGCAGGGCGCGCACCAGTTCCTGGGATTGATAGCTGGGGTAGAGCCAGTCGGAGCTGAAGCTGATCACCAGGAAGCGGGCCTGCGTCTTTTCCAGGGCGGCCGCCAGGGTTGGGTGGCCGTTGGTCAGGTCGAAGTAGTCCATCGCCTTGGTGATGTAGAGGTACGAGTTGGCATCGAAGCGGTAGACGAACTGGCTGCCGCGATAGCGCAGGTAGCTTTCCACCTCGAAATCCACGTCGAAGCCGAAGCTGAAGTTTTCCTTGCCGCGGAGGCGGCGGCCGAACTTCTCGCGCATCGAGTCGTCGCTCATGTAGGTGATGTGGCCCACCATGCGCGCCACCGCCAGCCCGCGCGCCGGGGGCTGCTTGTCGTAGTAGTTGCCGTCGTGGAAATCGGGATCGGCCATGATGGCCTGGCGTCCCACTTCGTTGAAGGCGATCTGCTGCGCGCTGTGCCGCGTGGTGGCGGCGATGGGGATGGCGCTGACCACGGACTCCGGGTAGGCGGCCGCCCACTCCAGCGCCTGCATGCCGCCCATCGATCCGCCCGAGACGGATAGCAGACGCCGGATGCCGAAGGAATCGATCAGCATCTTCTGCAGCCGCACCATGTCGCCGATGGTGATCACCGGAAACGACATGGCGTACGGGCAGCCGGTGGCGGGATTGATGGAGGAAGGTCCGGTGGTGCCGCGGCATCCGCCCAGCACGTTGGAGCAGATCACGAAGTACTTATTGGTGTCGAACGCCTTGCCGGGACCGATCATGTTGTCCCACCATCCGGGCTTGCCGGTTTCTCCGCTGATGCCGGCCGCGTGGGCATCGCCGGAGAACGCGTGCAGCACCATGATGGCGTTGCTCTTCGCCGCGTTCAAGACTCCATAAGTCTCGTAAGCCACCTCGACCGGCCCAAGCGAAGTGCCGTTATCGAGCGCGATGGAATCGAACTGTACAGTATTGGCCTCGACGATCATGGCTGGAGTGTCTCCATGATAACAAAGCCGGTCCCTGTGCCAGAATGAAAGCGGCCACGGCCGCTCGATTGACGCCCGAATCGCTCCCATGAAGATCCTGTTGCTGTTGCTATTCGCCTCGGCGCCCCAGTACCGGCAGGCTTTGCCCGGCTACCGCTACCAGTTTCCGCGCGACCATTTCGAGCACCCCGATTTCCGCACCGAATGGTGGTATTACACCGGCAACGTCCACGCCCGCGACGGGCACCGCTACGGCTTCGAGCTGGTCTTCTTCCGGCAGGGCGAGCATAAGGGCGACCCCGCCAACCCTTCCGCCTGGCGCATCGACGATCTGTACCTGGCACACCTGGCGCTGACCGATATCGATGGCCGGCGCTTCCGCTACTACCAGCGCCTCAACCGTGCGGGTCCCGGCATGGCCGGCGCGCGCGCCGCCCAATGGCGCGTCTGGAACGGCAACTGGGAGGCGAAATGGGATCGGGCCACCGGCGCCCAGACGCTCACCGCCGTGGCCGAAGAGATTCGCTTCATGCTGCGCCTCACGCCGCGCACGCCGCCGGTGATCCACGGAGAAAACGGCGTCAGCCAGAAGGCCGCCGGCGCGGGCAAGGCATCGCACTACGTCTCCTTGCCGCGCCTCGATGCCGCGGGCACGCTGAACGGCGCCGAGGTGGCGGGAACGGCCTGGATGGACCACGAATGGTTCACGCATCAACTGGAGGCCAATCAACAGGGCTGGGATTGGTTCAGCGCCCAGTTGGAGAGCGGCGCGGAGCTGATGCTGTTCCAACTGCGCCACCCCGACGGCGGCATCGACGACTACTCGTCGGGGACCTACATCGCTCCCGACGGGCGCACCACGCACCTCAAACGCGCGGATTTCCAGCTTGCGCCGCTCGACTGGTGGACCAGTTCCCAAACCGGCGGCCGCTATCCCATCCGGTGGCGCATCACGGTCCCCTCGCTGCACCTTCAGTTGGATTGCACCGCCGCCCTGGACAATCAGGAGCTGGCGGCGGAAGACGCGTCGAGTCCCAGCTATTGGGAAGGCGCCGTCACCTACAGCGGGACCGCGCGCGGCGCCGGCTATCTGGAGATGACCGGCTACCCCAAGCCGATGCGCCTGTAGCGTGGCCCGCGCGAACTCCTCGCCACGCCGCGCGCGCCTTGCGCGTGCCATAATAGCCCCAGTGAACCTGTCCGCGGGCAAGATGAAGCGCATGAAAGCGCTCGCCAACGAACGCGGCGTCATCGCCGCCGCCGCCATGGACCAGCGCGGCAATCTGCAGAAGGCCCTGTCCACCGCGCGCGGCGTCGATGTGCACCAAATCACTCCGGCGATGATGAGCGAATTCAAGGTGGCGGTGAGCCGCATTCTCACCCCGCATGCCAGCGCCATCCTGCTCGACCCGGAGTTCGGTCTGGAAGCCGGACGCGCGCGCGCCGCTAACGCCGGACTGCTGTTGGCCTACGAACTCTCGGGCTACGACACGACCCGTCCCGGCCGCCTGCCCGATCTGCTGCCCCACGTTTCGGTGAAGCGGCTGGTGGATTGGGGCGCCGACGCGGTCAAGATCCAGATCTACTACTCCCCCTTCGACGACGCCTCCGTCAACGATGTCAAACACGCGTTCATGGAGCGTGTCGGCGCCGAGTGCGAGACCTACGAGATTCCGTTCTTCCTCGAAATTGTAGGCTACGATCCGAAGGGCGGCGACGAGAAGGGCCTCGAGTATGCCCGCCACAAGCCGGAGATCGTCAAGCGGAGCATGGAGGTCTTCTCGCGTGCGGAGTTCCGCGTCGACATTCTGAAGGTGGAAGTTCCCGTCAACGCGGAATTCGTGGAGGGCTCCGCGGTTTTCAAGGGGCAGAAGGCCTACACGCGGGAGCAAGCCCGCCAGCACTTCCGCGAGGCCGCGGCGATGGCTGCCAAGCCGTTCATTTATCTCTCCGCCGGCGTGAGCATTCCCCACTTCCTCGAATCGCTGGCGATTGCCAGCGAGGCCGGCGCGGACTACTCCGGCGTGCTCTGTGGGCGCGCCACCTGGAAAGAGGGCATTCCGGTGTACGCCAAGCAGGGGCTCAAAGCGCTGGAAGAGTGGCTGCAGCGCGATGGCGTGCGCAACATCAACGCCGTCAACGCCGGGATACAGTCCGCCCACCCTTGGTACGCCAAGCTGGGAATCCCGGCGGCGGACTGACTAGCCCCTGGGCAGCAACTGGGGCGCCAGGCCGATCATGGCCAGGCCGCAGACGAACAGCACCAGCATCAGCGTTCCCAGCACTTTCACGCGCACGTCGCTGTTCTTGAATTCGCGGAAGACCAGGATGCCCCACAGCGCCGCCAGAACCGGCGATCCCTGCGCCATCATAAAGCGCAGCGTCGGTTCACCTTGCATCGCCGCGGGAAGGCTGGTACACACCAACGCCAACAGCAGGCCGGTGTACCAGACGAATCCCGATCCGAGGCCCGTCAGATGCTGCTTCATCTTGCCCTTGAGGTACCAGCCGAATTCCACCGGTTCTCCTTCCACCGGCAGATTGATGAAGAAGATGTCGAAGACGAAGCTGGAGAGAAACACTCCGACGGCGAAGATAAAGCCGAGCGCGTAGGGTCCCAGTCCCAGGTCGCCCTCCCGCGCTTTCTCGACGAGCGGGGTGAAAGCGGCCAGGAAAAGGCCCGCCACGAGGGCCAGAATGATCCCCTTCACGGGACTCGGACGCCGCGTGCTTTTGGCCTGTCCGGCACGGGCCAGTGCCTCATGCTTCGCCACGCCCATGATCCGGTAGGACACGGCGTTGACCACAATCGACGTCAGAATCAACAGGCAGCCCAGGCCGAGCAGCAGCGAATTGCCCGCCGGCCGGCTGGTAATCCCCAAACCGGCCGCGAGCAGCAGCGCGAGGCCCATTCCCATCGGAAACGCCACCGCCAGGCCGGAAACCGACACGGCGGCGATGAGGAGCATGTTGCCGAAGTTGAAGATCAGGCCGGCCAGAAAACCCCACATCCACTGGCGTTTCCCGGCGTGGCTTAGATCGTCCAGGAAATTGAACCCGTCGTATCCGATGTTGCCCAGCGTGAAGGAGAAAATCACGGCAGCCAACAGCAGTCCGATGGCGAAATCGAGGTAAAACAGCTCGAAACGCCACTTTCCGGCGAATTTGAAAGCGCTCGCCCACGATCCCAGGCATAACAAGCTCAGGACCGTCAAAAACAAGACCGCTTGGTAACTCTGTGGCAGGATCATGAATCAGTTCCGGAAGTGTGAGAGTACAACGTCCGGGGAGTGCGGGTCAACCCATCCCCCGGGCCCCGAGCCCCGGGCAAAGTACTGCCCATACTAGGGAGCGGGCTGCAAATAGGCGCGCCCGCCGGGGCCAGGGACCACTTGGAGGGCACGGGGCTGCTTTTGGCAATCGGGCAACGGCGTGACCGAATAATAATTCAGCCCGTACTCCCAATCGCGCTTGACATTCCCAATACATACCTCGCCCGCCCGCCCGCCGATCTCCCGCCACAAACCGCGGGCGGAGACCATGCGCTCCAATTCCGGCGTGGCGGCGGTCTTCAGATAGGCGATTCCCACCGCCGCCCCCGCGGCCACCGCCAACACGGCGGCCACGCGTTTGCCGCGCGCTTCCAGCAGCCACGCCCCTAGCGCCACCACGGCCGCCGCCAGCCACACGGCCTGGAACGCCGGACGCGGGGAGCGCGCCAGCCCATTCAGCACGGCGGCCGGCAGCACCTGGGCCGTAATCGGAAAGGCCACCAGCAGCGCGCCACACGCGGCCAGCCATACCCGGGCGTCGGCCGCTTCGTCCAGCGCCAGCGCCAGCAAGGCCGCCGCCGCCGGCAGCAGCGGCAGAATGTATCCCGGCAGCTTATTGATAGATAGGGAAAAGAGCACCAGCACGAGCAGCACCCAGACGGCCAGGAACACCCGCCGCCGGTCCCGATAGACGCGCCGGCTGACGATTAGCCCCAGCAAGGGCGTCCAGGGCAGCAGCCCCGCCAACAGAATCGGCAGGTAAAACCATACCGGCTGACCGTGCATGAGGGCGCCGGAGGTGACCCGCGAAAAGTGCTGGACTACGAAGAACTCGTGGATAAACGTCCACCCGTTGCGCCAGTAGCAGAGCGCGTACCAGGGCAGGGCCACCAAAAAGAACGGCAGCACGACGCGCCAGCGCAGCCAATCCCGCAGGTGGCGGCCGAGCAGCAAAGGCGCCGCCAGGGCCAGCGGCACCAACCCTTTGGCCAGCACCGCGAACCCGAACATGGCGGCCGCCGCCGGCAGTTGCCCGGTGTCGCGCCGCGCCACCCACGGCATGGCGAGCAGCATGGCGGCGGAGAAGGTGGCCGCCAGCGGCAGGTCGGTGACCCCATTCTGGCTGTAGGCCACCCACATGCCGCTCGTGCCCAGAATCAGAGTGGCCAGCCACGCCGCCCGGCAGGTGAATTCACGCCGCAGCGCCCACCAATAGAAAGCCAGGAACGCTACGGCCATGAGCGCGCCCGGCAACCGCGGCGCCAGCTCCGTATTCAGCCCGAGGCGAAACCCCACCCCGCTCAGCCAATAGAGCAGCGCCGGCTTCTCGAACCAGGGCGCGCCCCAAAGGCGCGGCGTAATCCAATCGCCGGAGCGCGCCATCTCGCGCGCCACCGACGCATACCGCGGCTCATCCGGCCCGAGCACGCCGGTGGCGCTCAGATCGTAGAAATAGATCAGGTATGCCAGCGGGAGAACCACCCAGAGCAAGCGCGGGATTTTCCGGAGCACCCTCTCAGTATGCGGCACGCCGGCGCGGCCAGGCTACTTGGCCGGCGCCCCGGCGGGCTCGGCTTCCGTGGGCGGCTCGGCGGATTTCCAGTAGTCGGCCTTGGCCTCCGCTGCCGGCTTGCGGGCGTTCACCAGGACGTTCCCTTCCTGTACGATGCCCTTCAACTCGCCGGGGCCGGTGGAGAGAAAGGTACCGGTTCCGGGAAACGCGCGGCTGGCGCGCACGATCGCCCCAGGAGTTTTGTCCAGCCGAACCACCGGAGCGTCCCCGAGCGGCGTATGCGTGGCGATGTGGTCGAGTTCCAGCTCGCGCGATTCGCGCACCAGAAACGCCGGCCCGCTTTCCGCGTCGATCCGCACGTTATGCAGTTCCATGCCGGCGGTGTGCTGCGCCTTCATGCCCGCCTTGCCCGCGGCCACCACGTTAGAGATGCGCAGCCCGGCGATCGGCATTTCCGGCAGCCCTTCGATATTGATGGCCACACGCGCGCGCCGGATGGACATGTTGGTGATGGCGATGTCGCGGAACACCGGTGTCGTCTTCGACACCGCTTCCGGAGCTTCGCGCCGCACCTCGCCCTCCATCAGGTAGTAGCTGGTTATGTTGATGGCCTGGCCGACATCGTCCATCACCCAATTATCGAAACGCACGTTCTCGATGCCGCCGCCGCGGCCGCGCCGGCTCTTCAGCCGCACACCCATCTGCGTCCCCGAACAGGTCATGTTGCTGGCCACCAGGTTGCGAACCCAGCCCGAAGTCTCGCTGCCGATGGTGACCGCACCGTGGGCGCGGTGCACGGTGCAGCCGGTGATGGCGATGTTTTCGCTCGGGCGGTTGACGCGCAGGCCGTCGCCGTCTTTCCCGGCCTTGATGACGATGCCGTCGTCGCCGGTATCGATGTAGCAGTTGGAAATGCGCACGTTGCGGCTGGAATCGACCGCGATGCCGTCGGTGTGGACGCCGGGATAGGTTTCGATGGTGACGTCGCGCACCACCACGTTATCGGTGTACAGCAGGTGGATGGTCCACATGGGCGAGCCGGTGAAGCGCACGCCTTCGATGAGGATATTGTTGCTGTCCATGGTGCGCACGAACGAGGGACGCAGTTCCGGGGCGGCTGCCAGGTACGCCTCGCGCGGGGCAGGCGTTTGGATTTCGAGAAGTTGCAGGAGACGTTCCCAATTCGGCCCGTTGGCGCTGCCGGGGTCGGCGCCCGCCGCTTTCTGGCGCGGCATCAGCTTCATCCACTCGGCGTTATCGCTAGCCAGCACGCCGCGGCCGGTGATGGCGACGTTCTCCAGGTGCCTGCCGCCGATCAGCGGCACTGGCGTGAGCGCCTCGATGCTCTGCTGCCGGCCTTCGGTGAAGGGCAAGCGCGCGGCGGGAAAGCGCACCGTGGCTCCGGCGTCGATGTGCAACGTCAGGTTGCTCACCAGTTCGATGGGGCCGCTGACATAATTGCCGGCGGGGATGAAGACCGTCCCGCCGCCGGCCGCTTTGGCGGCCTGAATGGCCGAGCGGATGGCCTCGGTGGCGGGCGCCGAGGCGTCGTTGCGGGCGCCGTAGTCGAGGATGTTGAAGAACG
>JBEKDV010000238.1:0-11922 GCA_050014175.1 Candidatus Solibacter sp.
CCGCCGCCCCCGCCAGCCCTGATCGCTGCTCCCGCAGCTACGCCGAAGTCGGCCTCGCCTCCACCGGTACGTACCGCCATGACCCAGCCTCCCGCGGACCATACGCCAGCGCCACGATATCCCAATGCGACCACCCGCGCCCGCATTGACCAGCTTCTGGCGAGAATCGAAGACGCGTATTTCGACTACGACAAGTACTCGCTTCGTCCCGAATGCCCTGAAAGCCCTCCAGGTGGATTCGACTGAGTTGCGCGACATCCTGAAAGATTACCCCGACTACAAGCTCACCGTCGAGGGTCACGCCGATGAGCGCGGTTCCGCCGAGTACAACGTCGCGCTTGGCGATAGGCGTGCTAGTGCCGCCAAGGACTACCTGGTCGGGATCGGTATCCCCTCGGCTCAACTCGATGTCATCAGCTACGGAAAAGAACGCCCGGTCTGCCAGGAGCACGACGAAGACTGCTGGCAGCGGAATCGCCGCATCCACATCGTGGCCACGGCTCAAGCACAGAAATAACCCCTTGAGGTCGTCTTTGGGAAGCAGCTTTGTGACTGGCCGGCCCCTGTGGAAGTAGCCGGCCCCACCAATGAAGGCTCGACGCGTTGCGTCCGTGGCTAAACTGGTATCCAAAACTGCCGAAGGTTTGAGCTGGCACGAACCCAGGAGGGATAATGGAGTTGCTTTCCCCATTCAGACCTTATGGCGACATTGAGGGAGAGCGCGGACACTGCCGCATGGAAGGAGCCCACTCCCCCCTCCAGCAGGCTGCGCTGGTTGTTCCTTTGCGTTTCCGTATTTCTACTGGCGCTCTTGCTTGTGTCGGGCATTCTGGCTGTTCGCTTTCTCGCGGAAATGCGCACTCAGGAACTGGCGGCTACTCGGGCGCTGGCGGAGCGTACGCGCGCACTATCCGGACTTTGGTTGTCCATACAAGAGCTACGACCAGGCCGTGCAGCAATCCGTCGCGCAGACCGCCGCCGATCGGGACGCCGATGTTCGTCGCCGCCTGGATCAGCTCACTCTGGAAATCGACGCCGGTTTCGACCGCTACCCCAGCGTCCGGGACTCTGAGGAAGACGCGTTGCTGAACGGCATGCGGCGAGTTTTCTCCCAACAGCGGACCCTCTATATTACGATTCTCGCGGCGGGGCCCGCGCAACGCCTCGCTGTTTGAGTCCAAGAACATTTTTCAGGTTTAAGCCCCACATTGAACAGGGCTCTTGCAGCCGACTGGAATCCACGCTGCGATTGCGCTGCGATAAGCGACCGGCAGAGCGGCGAAAGGCCTTCAGGGCGGCTCATACGGCCAATACAATCAACAACGTAGAGTGGACACCCCGCTTCACACGCAGGAGGTCACAGGTTCGAGTCCTGTCGCGCCCACCACCTTTGTTTTCAACTAGATCTACGTGTAGCACGAAGACAATGTTGAAGTTAGGGCAACAAACGACAAGTTGTTTAATGGCAGTTCGCTACCTTTAGTCTGTGAAACCAGTTCCTCTTTGGAGCATTTTTTGGAGCAATTGGCTCACAACACTCTGAAAACACGGCCGAAGGAGTCTCGGTAGTGTAGCTACCGCTGTTGGAGGGCCGCAGTGGACGCCTTTGTTGCTGGCCTGTCCTGGCGTCCCGCTTTGGATCATTATTGCCATCCGGTCAGTTCCAGCCGGTCATGGCCAAACACTCCAAGCACTTCTGGTTGCAGGACGCGCTATCCATCTGTGCGGGCCACATGTAGCGGAATTTCGACGGTATGCGCCAACAGGTGGAAGCATGGCGGCAGTCCTAACTCTCGCACGGCCCCGCAAAGATGATGATCTAGCTCTAGCGAGCGTTTATCCGAATCCCGATCAGGAGGGAACCAAGCACTTGGCCAGGCCGGTTCACGATCCAGCACGAGGAGTTCCAGACACGGACCATGTGGAGCCTGTCGAATGCCTTCACGTCGGCATTCAAACAGCTCGCACCAATCCCGCAGTTTCGCGCTACGGCCAAGCTCGCCGGGTTCCTGGAACAGTCATGAAGCTGGCGCGGTTTCCCCTGGCCGGATCGTGGCCGCGCCCGGCGCGCTCGCCGCTTTGGAAGAAGCCGGCGAGAGCCCAGGCATCTTCATCAGACGGCATGTCGCCGGCGTTGAGGGGAAGTCGACGGGCACGACCAACAGGAAAACGAGTTCTCGGGCGAACACGGTTCCGTCTCCTCTCTGCATACGGCCTGTCAAGCGGCACGAAAATCTGGATCAGCACAGAGGCAGACCGCAGCGCAACAACCCTACTCATGCCATCAGAATATTGATGGCAACTATCAGGCACTTTTTCGTGCCTATTGTCTTTTCTTGGTCGTTGGCAGATGTCGAGCCGGCCCCCGTCTCCTGGAGCCGATTCTCCGCCCAATTGCGCTGCTCCCGCGTGCGCCGTTAACGAGTCATCTTTTGTTTGGTTTGGTCGGGTGCTCCCACCCCGGGCTATCCAGCGTAGCGATCCAACCAAACGCCAACGTGGTGAGCGCCATCGAAAGCGCGGCCAGAACAACCAATTGCCAACCGAATGCGATGGGGCCTGGTGCCAGCTCCCTGACCTCAGCTGGACGCAACGCCCGGGCTCCCAAGGATGCAAGATATTCCTCGGATAACCGCAGGAGTTCCACGGCATCAGTCTGTCTGCGGAGGGTGGTCACGTACTCGGCGGCACGGGGGCTCACTTCCTGCTCCTGCTCGGCGATCAGTTTTGCTCCCTCGACCGTTGTGGCCTGGTTCATCCGAGCTTGGTAGACGAAATAGGGGAGGAAGCTGGCCACCAACAGGATGGGCGTGATTCGCAGGGCGCGGGCCGCACTTGCCCTGGCCTCTCCAGTGACCGTCTTGCTGGATCGCCTTTGAGCGAACTTTCCCCCAATCCAATTCTTCAGCAGGCAAAGGTATGCGATTTCGAAGGTCGTAAGCGCAGCGATGACCCCGATGATTTCCTGGCGCTGAGCTTGGAAGGTTGGCGCCACATGCAGCCATAAACCAGTCAGCCACAGCCCTACCGCGCCAGCGCCCGCCACGCTAGCTTTCAGAAATTGAGCGAAAGGTGTGTGGCTGCCGAAGGAGGGCTCTCCGGCAGCCTTGGATGAAGCGTTCCGGGCCATGGCTCCTGTCCTCAGTGCCTGGTGACCTCTACGACAAGCGATCGCACCCCTTCGGGCCAATCGGATAGCACGTCCCCAGGTGCCGAGCACGCGGACGTATTCGCGATGGCAGCCACCTGGAAGGAAGCGCCAGCGTCCAACCCCGGAGATCGCCCAAAAAACGCAGTGCCCGTGAAGTGGCCGGAAGGATCAACGTGGACCCGCTCGGCGCACCAGAACTGCATGCCCGCCTTGGGACGAACAATCAAAACCACGCGAGCCGCAGGGTCACGCACCAAGCCTTCGATCTGTTCCTCGTAGTGAACCATGCTGTGATTTGCCGGCGAAGCCAACTGAATTGCCGCGACCACCGACTGCGCTGTAGCCGGTCTTACGAGGACGGCTGGGTCAGCGGCGGCGCAATTCGCTGACTCGCCGCCCGCATTGACCAGCGGGGCCATTCGATACGCCGAAAGCACCTCCGGACCGCGTCCAATCCGGAAGGCCACCAATTTGGAATGCGTGAGTTGGTTGTAAGAGACCCAAAAGCTGCGCAGCGTTTCGAAGTAGCACTGCGATTTGCCAGTGGTTGTGATGCCCGCCATGGCTATGCTGGAGCCGCCAAGATTGGCCGTCAGCCCGTTCTCGCGCGCGAGTCTGACCGCCTCACCCGGAACTTGCACAAGCCTCTCCACGTTCACACCCTTGGTCTGGCGGGCGTCGGACAGCACCACGATGAGCCCGGGATGTTCGACGGTAATTTCCAGCATACGGGACAGGCGAATAATGGATCCCGCGATATCCGAACCGTGATATGTGGGCGCCAGCGTAGCCGACTTCTTGCGCCACGCCTCTACTAGTGAGAGGCGAGCTCTGCTCAAATTGCGATTCATGAAACCGGCATCGCCGGCGACGCGGGCTTCTAATAGGACGCACGGTGAGGCGAAAGCATCCTGCGTGACTCCTACCACGGCGATGCGCGCGTTGAGTGGAACTTGCCCCAGTGCGGTGCCGATGGACGCGATGTCTTGATTAACGTCTTCGGCGCTTCGCGAAAGGGAAAGATCGATAGCAAAGCCGAAGCGGTCGATTTCCGTGCCTGCAATCGCGGCGGGAAATGCCGGATGTGCTAACGCCAGAAGGAGCGCAATTGCCAGGATCGGAATCAGGCAAGCGAGAATCCGCTCCCTAGTCCACCATGGGCCCCGCTCGACACGGCGCAGCAACCAGCGCAGGCGGCGGTGGAGCTTACGTTCCAAGCGAATGGCAATCGCGCCGGGAGCGAAAAAGATGCACAGCAGGGAATGCAGGATTAGCCCGCCCGCCGTCTCTAAAGCGAAGGACAGCATGGGGACCGCCTGATAGAGGATCTTCAGCATATCCTCGCTGAACGAATCGCGATTGGCAGGGTTCACCTGTTCGCCGGGCGCGCCATCGATGGTCACCGGGGCAGTGCTCTGACTTCCGACGGATTCCGCGATCATGCGGGCACGCGCCTGCGACAGAAAGAGGTGAACAACCAGGCAGGAGGCAAACGTCGTGATCGCCAGGGTCAGTACCAATGGGCTTCCTTTTTTCTGAACAGCCAGGATCAATTCCAGCGATCCGACCGTCGCCCCCACTAGGGCCGCGGCGGCGACCACCCGAAGTACCAAATTCCCGAGGATTTCGAATCCCCAGAAAGTGAGAGCCGCGGAGCCTGCGACCACTGCCAGGAAAACGATGGTCAGAACATATCCGGTACCAAACTGTCCAATGACTTCGTGTTTGTCATGTTGCGATCGAATGACATCGCCGGTCTCTTCCAGTTCGGCCGCAGCCGTTCTGATCGCTAACGAAAGCTCGGGCGAAACCCGATTGGGGGCGTTGATGAAAGTGCCCCGACCGTAGAGTCCTACTTCCGATTGATTGTGAGCCTGAAAATGCCGGTCTTCGGCAGACGGGCCTGTGTGTGTGCGCGGCATAGTTGCCTCCAGTTTCCCAGGCAAACTGCGCATGCTACACTGTCCGAGGCGAGCCTGTGCTCCTGGTGACAGTGGCGCAGTTTGCCCCTTGGGCGCCGGGCTTGATCCTTTCCCGAGGGTGGCCCGGCGTCAAACGGATTGCTATTTCGTGCAGCTCGTCCTTGGGTAGCCAGAGGGATCAGGCGTCCCGTGTTGCCCACTGGGCCAATACGGGGGCCCGCTGCGCGAGTAGTCCGACGTGGGGAGTAGTACGCGGTAACCGGTGCCGAGAGGCAATGTCTGCGCAATCGACCCCGGTCCCAACTGTTTACTCGCCGATTTCACTTGCCCGGATCGAGGTTTGGCCTTATAGTGGAGGGGTTCCGAAGCCCCTTTTGAACTTCTCCCTCGCGCTGACACGCGACGGGGGGCGGTGGCCGCGACTCCCGAGCGCTACGCTTCTTTTTATTCTCCTTTCAAAAAGTCCCGTTTTCGACCAAAAGTACCACTTCGCACTCACTAAAGATAACCCTAGTTGCATACGAAAACAACACTTTAGTTTGTAGGTTTTTTAACGTATGGTGGCTACTTTCACAACAGTAAGCGCTTTCTTCAAACGTATGTACATACGTATTGTGCGATGGAGTGATGATTACCATGCTCTCATCCCCTGACGAACAGGCCATCCGCTTAGCAGTAGATCGGCTGTTTCGGGACGGACCGTTTGCGGTCGGCACGAAGGATGCTCAATTTCTGCGCTACGTTATGGAAAACCGGGGCGCCGGGCTCTCCGAAGCAACGATCCGCGCCGAACTCTATAAAGACGTCAGAGACAACGATAATCGCGTTCGCCAGTTAGCGGTTAGCGTACGCCGGAAACTGCAGAAGTATTACAACCGCGGTGGTGCGGCAGACCCGGTGGAGATCTGCTTCGAAAAACACCGGTATAGTGTTGCGTTTAGATGGCGCAATCCGCCTGCGGACCGTGCCGTACCCGTTGAACTGCATCTTCCTACCAAACACGGAGAGCAAGAGCGATTCACCATTCCGCGGTCTGTCTGGCAGCGGTATATTTCACTCCAGCGGAAAGAGTGCCGCGACGCCCTTTTAGAGGAACTCGGAGCCGAGGGCATCGAACCGTTTGGTCCACCTCAAGCAAACGTTGCTGTACCTTTTCTGGGTACAGTTCTGCAAATCCAACGGGCAAGCACAGAAAATGTCCTTATGCTTCCCAGTGGCGCCGCCAACGAGAACATCGAGGGCGCGGGCCGCACCAGCGTAGTGGTCCGTTCGATCGGGATGTCGATTCCCTACGCTCAACTTCTCGCGGCGGACGACTCCGAACTTCCATCGCGCATCGAGATTCGAGTCAACGAGAATCCGGGTGCCCGGCTCATCGCCTCCGATATGGCGATACTGGATGCTTCAACCGGCGTGCTGCTCGCCACGCCAACGAAAGTGGAGCGACTCGATTTCGTTTGGGACATGGCGCGACACCTCTTTCGATACACTCAGCTGAACTACCATTCCGGCGAACACCGAGACCAGTTGTCCCGTCTGGTGGAAATCATATACAGACTTCCTTTCGATCAGTTGCGGCGCGTCTTCACCCTGCAGCCGCCCCCCTATCGGATACATCGAGTTGTAATCGTGACCCCAACGTCGGATCAGCGCCAGCATATCTCTTGGTACAACCTAGATGTCAGACAGGCCAGAGCTGCCCTTCCGATCGCGCTGTCCGCTGGCACCGAACATCTCTCCCGTTTTTGGCGGCTGCGTGCCGCTGATATATCATCGGGCGTCCATGCGCTGTTTCCCGGCGGGGCGGCCTCAGCCCCGCCGTGGGAGGTGCCGCCCGTTCATGAGGCCGTGATTCCTCGACGGGCGAGTGGCTCTTCGAGGTTCCTCTTTGACGAGGTCGCTCAGCATCTTCTCGACACGCCCGACGAACCCGTGCGTCGGCCGCCGGTGCAACTGCCTGGGATGTCCGGTGTCCGTTTTCACAACGACACTCTTATCGGGGCTTTGCGCTCCGGTGCCACCGGCAAGGGACTGGATCTTGTCCTCACTTCGGGTGAATCGCTCTTTTCCGAGGTCTCGTTCTGGAATGCCCTCCTCGCTAGTCCGTCGCCGCCGCATGTGACTGCCTTGCTCTTCGATCCTGGCTCTCGCAATGCCCGGGAGTGGGCGGCCGTCCGCCCCGGGGAGCGCACCGTTTCGTTCGCTGTTGAGGTGGCGCGCAACGTTCGCCTGCTCCAGCGCTTCGCCTCCAAATGTCCGGCTGGGCTGAGTTGGGGCTTCTACAGATCGCTTCCCAATTTTAAGATGACATTCTTTGGCGACCGGGTGCTGGTCGGCTGCTATGACGACTTGCGCGCCTCCGCCGCCGCGGCGACCTTCTATGAGGCAGATACTGCCCAGTCATCTGGGATGTATAACTCATTCCGCCATGAATTTGAGCGGATCAAGGCAGAATGCAAACTAACAGGGGGTACACCATGAACAATCCGAGATATGAGGTTTTTGTCTGTTGTCCCAATGATGGCCCATTGTGCCGAGCTCGCGACCTGTGCATACAAGCCATCATGGATTCGAATCACTACCCATCCACGCTGCCAGCGTATGGAGCGCTGACCGAGGATGCGCTGGGCGAGCGAATCCGTTCCGCCGATCTCACCGTGTTGATTTCTGATCGAGCGGAGGAATCGGTGCTGCAGCGCTGTGATACTGCCCTCTCGGCGGGTAGATCGTTACTGGCGTTTTTTGTCGACGCGGACGCGGCCTCAGTACCGGCCGATTACCGTCGGCGCGTGGCCGAAAGAGCGACGCTCGGCCCTATCTTCGTGGCTACCGACCAAAGCGCCTATGCATTTGCGGCTGAAATCAACAAGGCCATCCTCGGACTCTCGGGGCGCGGCGGCTGGGTCCGCAACGACATGGGAGGCCCTGAAACCGAGTCGGGTAACCCTTTCTTTCAGCGATTCGCTGGCAAACTGAAGGAGTTTCCGGTGCTGAATGAACGGTGCGCTCAAAACACTCGCCTGAAACGAGCAATCGCAACTTACTTCCTAGACCGCTGCATATCGCACATTATGCGGGCCAATATTCTAAAATTCTTCTTCGAATCAGGTTCATCTATCGCTTTTCTATCGGAGGTGATTTCACACAGTTACCGGTATTTCATGCGGCAAAGTCCCGAACTTGTGTTTGAAACTAATAACATCGTTAGTTATCTCGAATTTGGATTATTTGATCCTGTCAAGGTGAGCTTGTATCCTCCGGGCCCTCCGGAGCCCAAGTACGGCGCGACATTTGGCGAACTCGCAAATCGAGAGCGGGTCCCGCCTCCGCTTCACATTAGCCCTAGACTCCAACCAGGAGAGCAAAGCGCGGTACGAGAAATCGTCGAACACTTCAATAAATACGAATGGGATAAGGCGGGGTCACGTGGACTAATTTTGATGGCCTCATCCGGCATCGAACTTAGTTGTGAATCGAAGTTCCCTGGCCCCCACGTCGGCTCTTACTGGAACTACCTATTCAAGAGAGCCTTACTGGAGTCCCGGCGTCCCACGGTAATCTTTCTTGACGAGTCGAAATTGGGCCGGCAGTTCGCTGTTGGGACATGCTACTCGGTCTGTGACGCCAGCTTTACATGGGCCGAAGTGTGCTCCGACAATCCACTTGCATTGGCTTGCTCATTTTCCGATGAGAAGAATTTCGCCAAGGTGGAGTCGACACTGAGAGACTCCGGTTTCCGGCACATTGAGACAGAGCGGTCAGGTGAGCTGCCGTACTCGATAATCGCCTCGAATGATAAGTTTAGCGCGCTGTTCCCTTCCGGTGTCCAGGGATGATAATCGGGGAGATGGGGCCGGTCGGGCGGTTTGCCCGGGATGAAGTCGCATTCGGAACTGCTGTCGTGCTATCGAGGGTCACTGTTTCGGTAACTCCTGAGGCGCCATTCGTCAGTTCCGAGCTTGCGAGCCCTGAATCCACGTCTGGGTTCCATAGCGGACCGCGTATGGTCCAAATACTCCAGCCGCCACGCTTCGATCTTCTCCCGCGCATCGGCCAGATTCTCGAACCAGTTCGCGTTCAGGCACTCAATCCCGAAAGCGCCCGCTGGAGCTCTCGATGTAACTGTTCTGCACCGGCTTGCCGCGCTGGATGTCGATCAAGGGAACCCCGCGCTGCTCAGCCCAGGCTATGAAGGACCGGCTCGTGAATTCCGGGCCGTTGTCCAAACGAGGCCCATCCGGTTGCCCCCGCTCCCCAATTACACGATCCAACACCCGCGGGAAAGCGAGGTATCCACGTCGATTGCCGGCGCCACCTTGGTGAAATTATCCAGCACCGTCAGGGCGCGGATCGCGCGACCGTTGGCCAGGGCGTCTGACACAAGATCGATCAACCACTCCTGGTTGGGTCGGCTCTGGAACGGCATGCCTTCGGTCACGTTCCAGCCGTTGTCGCTCCCGTCGCCGCGCAGCCAGCTCCGCTTGCTGATACACCCGCAGCAGCCCATTATGGTTGACCACCTCGCCTTGTCGTGTCAGAAGCACCCCCAAGCCTGCGGTATCCATATCGCGGCCTCTGCCGCGCCAGTTCTGTCAGCTTGGCCCACAGTTGCATATTGCGGTTCGGCTCCGGCTCGTGCGGTAGGTGCTGCGGTCCAGGCCAGTGAGCCCGCATGCGTGGCGCTCGCCCAGGCCATACTTCTCCATCACGAACGCCACGTCCCGCCGACCGCCTACGAGCCCCACCCGTTTCTTGAGATCACGGCCTTGAGCACTTCCCGGTCCAGACTCAAGTCCGCCACCAGATGCTTCAGGCGCCGGTTCTCGTCCTCCAGTTGCCACAGTCGCTTAGCCTCGCTGACCTGCATGCCCCCGCACTTGCTCTTCCACGAATGCAGCGTGGCGGCACTCACGCCCAACTCCCGCGCCACATGGCGGTCTTACGGCCGCCTTCCATCTGCTTTACCGCCGCGATGACCTTCTCCTCGCGATGTCGGCTGTTTTTCATGCCTCGTCTCCTTTTCAAGACTGGAGAATTCTAGTTTAGGTTGGCGGAGTTTTCGGGGCGCAGGCCGGTTTTCTCAGCCGTCTAGTTTCCAGACAGATCGAGTTTTTGGGCCATACAGGGTCAACCTCCGGCTCGATAGAAGTCTCTGAACAGATGTAACCGGGGGGATTGAGGGTCGAGTGCATCGCCGGGATATCAAGCCGCGACTTGCGGCCACAGGTTCTGCAAACTGATCCATCCGAACCAGATCGAGATCTTGGACACTACGGCAGATTGTTCGTGTTCCTATCCTAAGGTCGTCGCTCGCCGTGTCGTCCTGTGCAATTCATTGTCTATTAGTAATGGACATGCTAAAATTGTGGACATGGAGCAGTCTCAGCGCCGCCTTGAGCCGTTTCTCGCCGCGGTCCATCAGTTGAGCTTCGTCGACCGAGTGGACGTGGCCAAGGCGTGCTCGCAGGAGACCGGCGATCTGGCGGTGACAATTTCGGACCGGGACGGGCGGCATTTCCGGTTTCGTGGGGAGTTAAAGACTTCCTACCTCGATCGCCCTTCCGTTCACGCTGTGGCCGCCAATGCGCGTCAGTACCAGCGCGACGTAGGCTGCCCGACGCTTGTCTTCGCACGCTACGTGCCGCTTCCGACCGCCGAGCAATTTCTCGAGGCCGGCGTGAACTTCGTGGATCTTGCCGGCAATCTTCATCTCGTGTTGGGCACTCAGTATGAGCGCACGATTGTGGGTCACGTGGAGCCGCGGAAGGCGCAGGAGAGGCAGCGGATCACGGCTGCCCAACTGCAAGTCCTCTTTCTGTTTGCCACGCAGCCCGAGTCTGTGGCCTGGCCGGTTCGGGAAATCGGGACTCAGGCGGGAGTCAGCAAGAGCAAGGCTGCTGCCGTAAGAAGCGAACTCATCGCCTCCGGATTGATCACCAAGACCGCCCCCAACCGGTTTCGAGCGACGAAGGGCACGGAGGAACTCCTGGTCTCCGGCTATTCGCAGATTCTCCGGCCCAAGCTGGTGCTGGGGCGATTCCGCGCCCCGGAGCGCGACCTGGCGGACTTTCTGAAACGCCTTCCCGAGGCCTTCGAAGGCAGCTCGTGGCGCTACGCGCTTAGCGGTGGCCCGGCCGCCGACGCGCTGCAACATTTCTATCGCGGCGCGGAGTTACCCCTGTTCGTTAGCGACGAGGGCGCGGAGTTGCGGCAAAGGCTCCGCTTGTTGCCGGATCAGAGTGGGCCGATCACGCTCTTGCGGGCTTTCGGCGAACTCGTGTTCTGGCGCCAGGTGTCCTCCTGGATGGTCGCGGCTCCCTGGCTCGTCTACAGCGAGTTGATGAACGCCGACGATCCGCGCGCCCACGAAGCCGCCCTCGAACTGCGACGGGAGTTTCTGACCCAATGACGATCTTCACCCCGGCGCAACTGGAGGATCTTCGTGAGATCCAGACGGTCTGCCAGACCAAGGGGACCGACATCGTAATCATTGGCGCCATGGCATACCGGCTCTTCATCCACGACGTCGATCGGGAAACGCGGGACATCGACTTGGCCGTCGCGATCAATCACGAAGACATCGAGCCCTTCTACGGCCTCCTGGCCGGACTCGGCTGGGAGCGGGTGCCGCGCCATGAGCAGCGTTGGCTCACCAGGCGAGGTACGTTGATGGACGTGTTGCCCGCCGGCGCCGCGTTGCGCTCGCGCGGGCGAGTGGAATGGCCCCAGAGCGGACTCAGCATGAGTCTGGCGGGCTTCGATCACGTATTCCGGGATAGTGTCACCGTCTCTCTGGGGCCTGAACTTCAATGCAAGGTGGTTCCGCCGCCGGTGCTGGCACTGCTCAAA
>JBEKDV010000239.1:0-11846 GCA_050014175.1 Candidatus Solibacter sp.
ACTCAAGCGAGTTAAGCGGCGGCAAGTCGCTGGATGCAGATGCAGGAGGCGCGGCAACATGGCAGTCCGTACCTGTCAGTATGCCACATTTGCCCGTCACATGTCCCTTTAATTATGCGCGGCTGTATAGCTGCGCTCGTAGCGTGCCCGGCGCGAAGCGACTCCGCGATTTACCGTACTTGCTCTGGCATTTAGATGTTTGCCATTGTGGTGAGTACGGCGTGTCGGTCGCTCACGTGATCGCCGGTCTCCAGGCCGCCGTGGCCAGTGGTTTCCAGAAGTAGTTCCCTTCGTCTTCGAGTTGTTCCGGCCCCCGAAGTGCCTGGAACCATGTCCAAGCTCAAGGGAGCGCCCCGGAAATGCCAAGGCGGGCCGTCTTCTTGCGCGGGGATCCGTTCCAGGGAGGATGGGGACTCCCTGGACTCCTCTCTGGCCGGGGGTTGGGATTATCGCTGCCTGGTTCGCGGCGGGGACCTGCTGCTCCGGCAACGACCGCGTAGCGCTGCCAAGCCGGTGTCACGGTTCGTTGGCGCAACGCGGTTGTGACAGGTTCAGGATAAAAAGCTAAGAAGGAAAAGAACTGGAGGCTTTTTAACCGGCAATTGTCACGAGCGCGGGGCTGGAACCGGAAGCCTTCCCGATGGTTCTCCCTTTGACCGGCCAGCACCGGGTAGGAGCCGACCGGGAGTCCGCTTCGCGGGTCTGGCGGGCTGGACTGTGAAACCCAGTAGCCACGGCGGGGAGACCCACCACCGCATTGCAGGGCAATGCTCCAGACTGCATCGGCCCGGCCACCACAGATCCAAATAGATACCCTTCAACCAGACCTTCCTCAAGCCGCCAGTCGTGATATGATCTCTCCCAAGGCTGATCGACGGGGATGCTGTTTGGAGCGATCAGCGTGTTTCGAGTTCTCCACCAGCGGTGCCAGATCGGGGTCGGTGGTTGGGCACCATTGGACCTCAGACAGCGATGTCCACAGCAATTCAAGGGAGGCTGGCAAATGCGAACAATTCTCACCAAGACGCTTATCGCTCTGGCAATCACCACAATCGGCGCACTCGGCGCTGACAATTCAATCGGCACTTGGAAGCTCAACGCCGAAAAATCGAAGTACACACCAGCACCAATGCCCGTCAAAAGCCTGACCGTCACAAGGGAGGCATCGGATGGCGGCGTTAAAGTGACGATCACGGGCGAACAGGCTGACGGTACAGCTATCAATGCCACCTACACGATAAAATACGACGGCAAGGGCGTTCAGGTCACGGGCAACTCACCGTATGACACGATTGCCGTAAAGCAGGTAAATGACAACACGCTAACCGACACACGCAATCAGACAGTTGGGCGGTATCATGCCACGAGTCGCATCGTGGTCTCGAACGATGGTAAAACGATGACCACGAGCACCAAAGGAACGAATGGCGAAGGCAAGGAGTTCACTTCGACTTTTGTTTTCGTGAAACAATAGCGATCTCTGCGGGGCGTTCCATTGCGCCGGGACGCCACACGATACGATTCGCCGGGCGGCCAAGGCCACGGAGATCAGCATGGCGAGAAGGAATAGGTAGCCCGCGATTGAAAGACCGGCGGGTCGCGCCCTGCGGCCCAGTTCGGCGAAAACCATCTCGGTTGGCGGCGCTGCGGCGGTTGCGTGCCGCACGGCAGTCCAGGAGTGCTCCACGAGCGGCGCGAAGACTGCCGCTGGCGGGCGGAACAGGCCGAGCTAACTTTCGAGACCCCAGGCGGAAAGGAACACGGAGCGCAGCGGAGTGTTCCTTGCCCTTGAAACGAAGTTTTTGCTCTTTGGAGCCGGACAGGAACGGGACAGTGTCTTGTCGTGGTCCCCGGCCACCGGACTTTAACCGCCTCCCTCTGTGGGTCCGACTCGCTCGACTTTAGCCATGAGCCCGGCCTCGACACCGGCGCTGGCCTCGGCTTCCCCGAGCGCCTTCGTGCTTCCGGCCCCCGACATACCTGGGAATACGTCCAAGCCCAAGGGAAGGCCCAGGAAGTACCAAGACTGGGCATCTCCTCGGTCGGTCCGACCTCTCCTGAATCCGGCCTGGAGGGCTAACACATGCTTCCTAGATAATCCTTAATGACACAACTTTATCCTCTCGAAGTCTGGCTGCCCGAAGAGGAGATAGACGCACTCGACCAAGCCTGCGAGATTTTTGGGCTTTGTACCGCCGACAGTCACTCCCAGTTCATTCGGCGCTGCCTCTTGTACGGCCTCCTTTCATTACGTGACGCCGGAGTGCTGGAGTTTCCGGATACCGACACACCCGTATTCGTGCGGCAGCATGACCAGATCGAAGGCCGTCTCGTGGCTGCCGCCGATCCCATGACGCCAGCACCTCCGGAGCCACCAGATGCGGGCGAAGCGCCGCCAGTCTTTGTCCTGCGTTAAGTCAATGAAACTCTTTCTCGCGAATCTCGCGACCGGCACCTACGGGGGAGTCCGGCGATGTCCAGGTTGCGCCCAGCAGTCCTATTTCGGCCTGCCCGACCGCTGAGTCCTATCTGGTCGCCGCCGCCGCGGTCGAGCTCCGGCTGCCCATCATGGCTCCGAAACCTGTGCACTTGCCAGTGGGCTTTGCTTCCACTGGGTCGCCGACCGTGGGCCAGTCAGCCCAGTCTACGAGAAGGCAGTTTGTCGGTCATCGGAAAGAACCGCGTCTATCGGCCCTCTGCTCAAAGGCGTTATACAATTGCGCTGAATGAGACTGTCCGCTCGGTAGAACCGCAAAGTCTTTCCCATCCCAGCGCCTCCTGCGCTATGCGTCCGACGTTCGCGAGTCTGTCCCGGATGTCTTCCCGTAGAGAAGCCGGAAGCCGGGCTATGACTTCCTCATCGGCAGGGTGCGAGCGGGGCCGTTCTCCAGTATCAGTGATATAACAGCGCGCATGGCGCGTCCTGAAAGACGCTTTGTTCTAGCAGGTGGAAGTCCTGTCCGGGTATCCGTCGCAAGCGACATCACGAAGATCATCGTTAAGCTGTGTGCCGGAAAACGGCACGCACAGTTTGAAAGGGGGTTATATGGAAACGGGCCAGCGGTAACGCTGGAACCGCGCCATAATCTACCAATGAAACACTTCCTGTTGCTGCTGACTGCTAGTCTCCTTGCTGCCGAAAACTCGGGGTTTCTGATCTGGAATTCCCAGGACCTGAAGGGTTATGAACAGACGCTTCACTCCAGACTTGGCCCCGATCAAACCTCCTTCCTGCGGCTGACAGACGCCAACGGTCATCCGGTCGTCGTTATGCACAGGGAGGCCACAGCCCCAGCGGAGTTCCACGAAACACTTTCACACCTGATTTACGTCATCTCCGGTGAGGCGACGCTGGTCGTGGGAGGTAAACTGAGCGGTAAACAGACAACTTCGCCGTACCCGATTCCCGGCGGGACCGTGACCCTTCACGCCGATTCGGTAACAGGCGGAGAATCGAGGAAAGTGGCCGCCGGGGACATAATTGAGATTCCGCCCAAGGCGCCTCATTGGTTCAAGGTGGACAGTGGAAAACAGATAACTTATCTGATGTTGATCCTTGAGTCGAAGTAAACGAATATCGAGACGATGTCCTCGACAACATCACGCTCACTTGGTTGACGAACACGGCGACTTCCTCGCCTCGTCTCTACTGGCAGCTCCGATGGAGGATCGGATTCCTTGGACTCCTGTCCGGCACGGGGTGGGGATTATCCGGCGATCAGCAACGCGCAGCGATGCTTCACCCCGCAAACCGCTAAACTCAAGGTAGATGACAAAACAGCAATTGATTGAGAAGGTCGCGGCCAAGACTGAATTGAAGAAGGCCGAGGTTGAAGTGGCAGTGGACTCTGTCCTGGCGGTGATCGCGGAAGCGCTCCGCGCAAACGAACGGGTGGAGCTACGCGGGTTTGGCAGCTTCGTGGTGAAAGAGAGGAAGGAGCGCCAAGGCCGCAACCCTCGCACCGGGGAGACCATCGCCATCGCCGCAAAACGGCATGCGAGCTTCAAGCCCGGCAAGGAACTGACGCAAAAGCTGGCCCAAGGCGAGACGGCTCCCACGCCAGAAGAGGCCGGATGATGCGCCCGGGAGAATCAGGCCGGGATGGAGGTGGCCGTTGGCTGAGGTAAAGCTCCAAGACGGCGAGACGGTGGAGAACGCGCTCCGCCGCTTCAAGCGACAGGTTGTGCAAGAGAACATCATCGGGGAAGTCAAAAGGCACGCCTTTTATTTGAAGCCGGGCCAAAAGCTCCGGGTCAAGCAGGCATTGGCCCGTAAACGCAATCGGAAGAAGGCTCGCCGGGAGCCTGAGTAGAGGAAGGGAAGAGGGACCGGAGCAGCTCGCTACACAACAAAGAGCAAGGAGTAATCAGCGCCGGTGGAGACGGCGCACTCCCGAAGGTCAGCCGGGGAGTTCCAGCCCTACCCACGGCGAACGTCTAAGAGGTGGGGATGCTCGGTCCGTACTGCGGCGTCAGGGAAGATCCACCCGGCGAACCTGCCACATGTCAGCTATGCGCGTGATACGGCCAAGTGGCACCACGCCTACGTCGATCCCATAGCTGGGCTTGGGCGGGCGAACCTAGGCGGCGGCGAGATGTCAAAGTCGGGCTCAACGATCTCTTCTTTGATGGACCGCGCCAGCGAATCCAGACTGCGATATAGGTTCTCGTGTGAGAACCCAATTCCGCGCAGCTCCCGAGTCAGATTGGGCTTGCATCCCGCCGGGATGATATATCGGACCAATGAAGGCCCTCGAAGGAGAAACTCTATCTGCGCCTCGCGTTCTCTGGAAGGATGAATAGTGAACGTACTCATTTGAGCGGCCATCCGCGGAAACTGTAGCGGCGGTATCAGCGCTAAAGGTCCATTGATGGTCGTCGAACCCAATGCGGCCTTGAATCCCGCGAGATCAGCCGACTTGAGGAATGCGGCTGCCGCGAGATAGCGAACCGGTGGACTGTCGGGAAAGCAGTTTTTCCAGTCTGCACTGCGCCAGTTCAACTCCTGATGATTCATACACCAGAGTTCTCCATCCTCGGACGTTATTCCGCCAGTCACTGCGAAGTAGAGGCCGACCAGGACATTTTCCGTCCAATCCAATAATCGTGTGGGGACACCATAGTGTTGTGCGAGAAACAGCCAAGATACGTGGTCGTCCCAGCCCGGCACTTCGCTCATATATGCTGATGCTCTTAAGCGGAAACGCTGTCCGGCCCAGAACTCAATGTTTTCACGGGCGGAGCAGAATGGCTCCCGGTGGGCACCTGGCGACAGTGCGCCGACTACTCTCGAATGGCCCCGAAACCAGCAATGCCGGAGTCCAGACCCGATCGTTATTGCATGCTCGACACTCCGGAGTTCACCACCTTCCGTCAGCCCGTCGCTCATAATATCCGCTCCTACCCTAGCTTATTGTTTTTACGAGCCGCCTGCTGCGACACTCATGAATCCGTTCCGACGATTCTTCTTCTGAAATGATCGACCACGTGGACGTATAGTCGCCATGTCGGACTTTGACCGGGCCGTGGCCCGAACCGGTGTTCCAGCAATGGATCCGTCCTGCTCGCCAAATGGCGGACGATCCCTCGGGGGTTCGGCCCCCCGGCCAGTTCCATGGTCGGCCCTTCGGTGTTTGACGGGTCAGCCGCTCGTCCTCGCCGCGCCTCGGCGGGCACGATCCTGGCAGGGGTGGAAATTATTCAGATCGGTAACGCCAGGGGGGATGGGGGATTCTATCTGGCCTTGGCGGCGACCATCAGTGCGTCGTAGCTCTTGATCTCCAACTTGCCGCCGTCGAATACCGCGTAGTGGTGCAGGTTGGTGTCGAAACAAATGTTCCGGCTCGTCGGCGTGTTCTTTCGGCGCACCGATTTGTCCGGGGTGTGCCCCACCAATTGGTTCAGGCCGGTGATGGGGACCAGCTCATCCCAATCCATCCAGCAAATACCCCCGATACGTTGGTCACCCGACCGGCTGACGCCCCGGCCCAGCAGGAAGTGATGTTCTCCTCGGTTCAAGCAGGTCCAGGCGTCGGCGCAGGCCCGGTCGATGACCTCCCGGTAGTCGCCCGGCTCGACACCCTCCAGCCAGACCGGATGAATCCCGGCGTGGCTCACTAGCAATGACCCCTTGTTACTCTCCAGCCAGGCATGTAGCTTGAACTTCTGCCAGTCCTTGTTCGTGACGGTGGCATTGATGGTGATCCACTTCGCGGCATCGTAGCCGGGGCAGAGAAGCCGCCGGTTCTGTCGGCACCAGCCGTATGACATATCGTGGTTGCCGAGCAAACAGGTGGTGTTCGGATCATTCAGCCAAAACTTCACCTGGTTGGCGGTGTCGGCGGCATCGGTGACACCGGTGCGGAAGTCGTCGAAGAAATCGCCCAGGAGGAGGAGACGGTCGTGCGGCTCGCGCTCGATGATCTGAGTGGCTCGCCGGAGTTTGTCGTGAATATCGGGGGGATCAACCAGCGCATCGGGTGTCCTAGTAGTTTTTCGCCTGTGTGATCGCCCGCCTAGTCTGCGCCGCTAAATTCGTCTAAGTTCGTCTGACGTTTGTCCTGGCGGATGGCCCGCGCTGTTCGACGACCGATATTCCCATGCGGCCAAGGCCTTTCTCGCCCTTTCTGGGGGCTATTCTATGCCAAAGGATAGCCGCCCTCAATGCGGAAATGGCCGAACTCGATTGGAGTCCGGGACCATGAGCCGCGTAGCAGTATCGTCTTTCTCCTTAATGCGGCCCTTGGGATTTCAGTTTACAGGTTAGCGGAGGGTTGTGACACCTAATGCCAGGTCGCCGACAAGGCCCCTGGGTCCGGCGCAGGCGTCTCGGCTCTCGTACCTTGTTATCCGATCCGCCCGCTACAATGGAATTCCGCCATGCCGAAGTCATCCCATAAGCGCCCAGAAACATGATGTTCTCCAACGGCGCATCTAGGACGAGATCTGGTTGGCCCGTCTAAACCGGCGAAGCCCACATCGACCGGACCGGAATCCGATCATCCACCTTGCCATCTCAGGGCAGGTTGGCAGCGCTGAAGGTGCATTCCAGTTCTTCGCGTGAAAAGGGACGGTGGCCGCCATTCATCATGGCGGTCAGGGGGAGCCAGGGCGGAGGACGACCGGAACCGCGAGGTTTACTGGATACCCCGCCAGAAGCGGTGCTGGGGCTATGGTGAGGTTTCGGACGGCGGGGTGGTGGTGAGTGCCCCCACTGGACTCCGCGCGGCAAAGGTGCGCAGAAGTCGGGAGGTCTTTGTCTTGATCCTTCCGGCTTGGGCCTCATCCAGAGTGCTTCCGGTCAGCCGACTTCCGCCGCCGAAGAGGTTCCTCGATGGCCACAAAACGGTTGTTCCGGATCAAAAACCTCAAGTGCGCCGAACTTGGGCGCACCCGTCTTTTGGGGGAATCTCAGGCCGTCCAGTTTCTCGTCCAGTTTTCCGTCCAGTTTTCTCGTCAGGTTTCGTCTGTTGTTCGCCATTTTGAGGAAGAATCGTACGTCCTCGTCGTGAGGCAAATGGCCTGATTTTGCGTAAGTTGTTGGAGGCGCGGGTCGGGATCGGAACCAGTCGCCGCGGTGATTCCACGTAAGTTATTGAAACCATTAGACGCACGGTGCGCGGGTTTCGCAGGCTGGGCGGTTTCTCTGTACAAAATCGTGTACAGCTACCTCGCCCCTGCATCGGTGTAGGTGGCGGAGAAAATCGTGTCTCCGAGCCATTTCTTAAATGTGGCGTTGTCCTGAAACTGTTTGAAAAGCTCCGTGTGGTCCGTGAGGAGATTGATCATGACCCGCTGCAACGCCCTATCGTGCTCGATACGGGCGTTCTGCTTATCGGAGTTCTTCATCGCGTTCTGGTACTTCTTGTCGGCCGCAACCTTAACCGGTATTTCCTCCGCGATGATTTTCCGGATCTTGTCGGCGTCCTTCCAATCGATGTTTCCGAACTGGTCGTTGAACGCTCTGACGATGTTGCTTAAGCGGTCGAGCTCCGGCTCGGGGAGGTGTCCGCCGCCGCTGGTCGGGATCGGCCCGATCTCGGCGTCCTGATCGGCGAGCGCGATGCTGAGCGTAGCACGCACTTCGGGTCGGTAGCTTTCCATATCGATGTTTTCGAGAATTCCCTTGGAGAGGTCCTCTTCCTTGGGTGCCGGGAGTTTGGGAAGCAAGAAATTGAGGAATATGGACAGTTTCTCCCAAGACGCATTGGTGAACGGCAGAATGGACGCAAGAAATCCATACGTTCGCACGAACGCCTTTGCCTTCCCCTTGAAGTCCACCTGCCCGTCCTCATCAAGAGACCCGATGTAGGTTGCCACGCAGGCATCAAGGATGGGATCGAGGCGGTCCCGGTCCGCGCCGGACAGATACAGCTCGACCAGCTTATCTACCTGCTCGTAGGTGTAGACCTGATACCCGTCGAGGTCGGCCTTCAAATCGTGCAACTTGTCCGGGTTCGTCTCGTCGCTGAGGATCGTCGTCCGATAGTACGGTTCAAATGACGTGCGAATGGTATCGGTATCGTTCTGGAAATCGAGAACGAATGTGTCGTACTTTTTGGGATGGGCGCGATTCAGGCGTGAAAGGGTCTGTACTGCTTTGATGCCCGACAGGGGCTTGTCCACGTACATGGTGTGCAGCAGCGGCTCATCATAGCCGGTCTGGTATTTGTCGGCGCAAATGAGGAACCGGTAGGGCTCATCCTTGATCCGGTCTGCAATGAGGTTGCTGGGGAACCCGTTAAGGGACGATTCCGTGACCTTCCGTCCCTTGAACTCCGGTTCACCCGAAAACGCGACAATGGCTTGGTAATGGCTCTTCCGCTCCTTCAAATATTCCCGGAACGCGAAAAAGTACTCAATGGCGCGCTCGATGCTGCCGGTGACCATCATGGCGCGGGCCTGGCCGCCGATCTTCTGTTTCGCCAGCACCTGGTCGTGAAAGTGGTCCACCATGATCTCGGCCTTCATTCGGACGGCATGCTCGTGCGCCTCAACGTACCGGCGCAGTTTCTTTTGCGCCTTCTTGATATCGAATTCCGGATCGTCCTCGACGGTTTTCGCGAGCCGGTAGAAGCTGTCGATGGGCGTGTAATTCTTAAGGACATCAAGGATGAAGCCCTCCTGGATTGCCTGCTTCATCGTATAGCTGTGGAACGGGCGATGCTTCACCTTTCCGCCGTCGGGGTAAGCCTCACCGAAGACTTCGAGGGTCTTGTTCTTGGGAGTCGCGGTGAACGCAAAGTAGCTGGCGTTCGGGAGCATCTTGCGGCTCTCCATAATGCGGTTAACCGTGTCTTCGAATGTCTCATCTTCCGCTTCCGCGCCCTTGGCGGAAAGGGCCATGTTCATCTTGGCCGCGGCCCGGCCTCCCTGGCTGGAGTGAGCTTCGTCGATGATGATCGCGAACGTCCGCCCACGGTGCTCATTGCTGATCTCGTCCAGGACGAACGGGAATTTCTGGACGGTCGTGATGATAATCTTCTTTCCGGCCGTGATGAACTTCCGGAGATCCCCCGAGCCCTCCGCATGGCCGACAATGGATGCGACTTGGGCGAACTGTTTGATCGTGTCTCGGATCTGCTTGTCGAGGATGCGGCGGTCGGTGACCACGATGACGGAGCCGAAGATATCCTTGCTTCCCTTTTCGAGCCCGACGAGCTGATGTGCAAGCCAAGCGATGGAGTTGCTCTTGCCGCTGCCAGCCGAGTGCTGGATCAGATAGCGACGGCCGGCGCCTGATATTTTGGTATTTGCCAAGAGCTTCCTGACGACATCCAATTGGTGGTATCGCGGGAAGATCTGCAACTCCTTCTTTTTCCCCGTTCGTGGGTCCTTCTCCTCGACCACCTGGGCATAGTTCTCAAGAATGTCGGTAAGCCCTTGACGGGTGAGGGCATCGCGCCAGAGATAGTCGGTCTTCAGGCCATCGGGATTCGGCGGATTTCCGGCGCCATCGTTCCACCCTTTATTAAAGGGCAGGAACCAGGAGTCCTTGCCCTTCAGGTGGGTACAGAACCGTACCTCCTGATCGTCGACCGCGAAATGGACGAGACACCGTGCAAACTGGAACAGCAGTTCCCGTGGGTCACGATCCCGCTTATACTGTTGCACTGCGTCTTCAACCGTCTGTTTTGTCAGCCGGTTCTTGAGTTCGAACGTGGCAATCGGCAGGCCGTTGATGAAAAGGCAGAGATCGAGCGCAAGCTGTGTCTCGTCCTTACTGTACCGGAGTTGGCGCGTCACGCTGAATACATTCTGGCTGAACCGCTCAACGGCCTTCGCGTTTCCGGGTGACGGAGTGCCGTAGAACAGATCCATATGGGCTGGACCGTGGTCAATCCCTTTTCTCAGGATATCTATGACACCGTGCTTTGCGATCTCACCTTGAAGCCGCGTAAGGAATTGCAGTCGCTTCGGTCCATCGGCTCCCAATGCAAGCTGCTCAACAACCGTGGGCTGTGTCGTGCTCAAGAACGCCAAGAGTTTCGCCAAATCAATGGCGTGGTCGCGGTCATAGTCCGCCGCCTCCCCCGGAATGTAGCCCGCGTCGGTCACAAGAGACGCGACTATCAAGCTCTCTAATCCCTTTTCACTTGTGTCAGTCGTTAGCATTGGTGTTTTCTTCGACAACTTCGGATTCGTCCGGTCCGCTATCTTCGATCTCTTCCAGCTCAACTAAATCCCCGATCAGCGGAGCTTCGCCGATTGTAGGCAGCTCAATGCTGCGTACGTCGAGCTTGCCAGTTACCACGTCCGCCACCAGCCGGGTTCGGAACTCGCGCAACAAGTGTGTTTCTCTTTCAAGGCGCTAAATGGCAGCGTTCAAAACCTCTGAGTTTTCTTCGACCCAATTTACTATTTGTAACTGTTCGGCGGGCGGCGGAACAGGAACGCGAAACTGGCCGTATCGCGTAGAGTTCAGATTCGTCTGCAAGTTGACGAGCGCGTGACTGCGCGCGAACGGCCAAAATGCCGCACTGTTCAGAAGCATGTGAAGCCACCGAGGGTCATGCGGGGGTTTGATCCTTAGTCGCACGAGATAAGATGCAAACGAAATCCTGTCGGAAACTCGCCCCCGGAATATTCCAACCTTGCCCACCAAGTTCGGATTGCCGTTCGTCCGCGTGAACAGCAGGTCATTGTGCTCAAGAAGAAGTGTGTCGGGCAGATTATCCAAGCCACCAGAACGAGGCGTTGTGACCTCTCCTTTTTGGATATTTCCCATCGTAAGGACGCGGATACTGCCTGTTTCTGTGCTCGCCTCGGATGTCCCGTAATCCATTCTGGACAATAGCCGCTTTATCGGAATCCATTTCCAGTGCGTTGGGGATTGACCGAGCCAGGGAATGCCGGAGGGCTTGAGGGAAACAGACGGATCGAGACCACGCGTGATGGCGCGGTGGATGATGGCCTGTTTCTGTTCATTGAGCAGCCCGATAAGCTTCTTTTTCACCCGGATTGCCAGTTCAATCTGAGTGTTCGCCCAGTTCACAAACCGCACAATGGAACCTTGCTCTTCGACCGGGGGAATAACAATGAGCATCCGCTTAAAATCGCGGAAATCCAGATTCTGCCGCAATCCCGAACCCATACCGTAAAAGACCTTCATCAAATCTAGAGCGTGAAGGAGTTGGTAGCCGTATTCCGGTGAAAGAGTGCCGGTAGCGCGGAAGCAGAGGTATGCGGACGTGATGATGCCGTGATGGCGCACCAACCCAACACGCCTTCGGCGCTTGCGAAAAGTAGACCGCCTTTGCTCCCCAAAACTGACCCAGCCAGGCTGTAGGGATCATCGGCAAGCCTGACGACCCTATTTCTCCGCGGAATAGGTCCCGGACAAAATG
>JBEKDV010000240.1:0-11811 GCA_050014175.1 Candidatus Solibacter sp.
ATTGGGTTGGTGGGGCAGGCGGGGTACCCCGCCAGCCCCACCTGGCACCACAGAAGGTGAAGCGCATTTGCAGTTCGATTCGCCGGTTGTTGGCGACGCTACCGCCGCCGGGGCCGCCGGGGCCACCGCCGCCGAAGCCGGAGTTGATGCCGGTGGGCTGGCCGAACTGCGGGGAGGCGAGGTTGCCGACAAATCCGCCGGGGTTGTAGTGGTTGATCAGGTTGTTGAACATCACCGAGAGCGTCAGGTTATAGCGACGATCGGTGGTTTCGCCGCCGCCCATGCCGCCGCGGCCGCCACCGCCACCGCCACCCATGCGCATGCCGCCGCCGCCCATGCCGCCCGGGCCACCCGGGCCGCCACGGCCGCCACCACCGCCGGGACCACCGCCGCCAGGAGGACCACCACCTCCCGGTTGCATGACATTGGCATCGCCGCCGCGCTTCGGGCCGAAGCCGAAGGTACGGGCGACGCGCACGTTGAAGGAGAACAGACCGGCGCCGGTGAGGTAGTTGCGCGGCACCAGACCCTGGGTGACCCCCGGGGTCGGCGTGGTGCAGAAATCGCCGAACGACGTCATGTCCGGAGTGGTGCAAGACGACGTGGCAAAGGTCGGCCGCGCGTTGGTCAGCGTATTGCCGTAAATGTCGCGGCCCAGCTCCACGTCGTACGGAGCGCCGGATTGAACCGTGATGAACGGGCTCATGCGGATGTTGAGCGGCGCGACTACCGAGCCCACCAATTGGAAGCGATGGCGGCGCTCCAGGGAAGAGCGTCCCCAATCCTGCAGGAAGTCGTAGGGATTGGTGGGCGTGCCGGGCATGTCATTGGAGTGGTTGTACTGGTAGTTGCCGAACAGCGAGACATTCTTGCTGAAGCGCGTGTTGAAGTTGGCCATCAGAATGTTCTGCTTCATGATGCCGCCGGATTCGTACTCAAAGAGATTGCCGGCGGCGAGGCCGTAGGGGCGCGCGCCGCTGCCGGCTTGGCCGGGAATGTAGGTGCCGGGCAACGGGGTGTTGATGGGCACGGTCTGCTGCAGGTGCAGGGCGTGCGAGTTGGTGTAGGTCACCGCGATGGTGGTATTGCGCGGCAATTGGCGCTCCACGCCGATGGCCGATTGCATCAGGTAATCGGAGCGCAGGTTGGGATCGAGGCGATAAATGCTGTTCTGCGCCAGGGTCAGGCTGGCCGCCGGGGGAGCGTTGGGAAAGGTGTCCGGATTGGTGAGGGTATACGAAAGCTGGTTGACGCCGTTGAGCAGCAAGGCGTGCTCGATCAAGGTATCCCCGACGCGGTCGTAGAATATGCCGAAGCCGCCGCGGACGACGGTCTTCTGGCGACCGCCCTTGGCGGTTCCGGGCGCCCAGGCGAAGCCGAGACGCGGCGCGAAATCCCGATGATCGGAGATGTTGGTCTGCCATTCGTAGCGCAGGCCGTAGCTGATGGTGAGGTTGGGGCGCAGGCGCCAATCGTCCTGCGCAAACAAGCCGAGATCGTACTGCACGATGCTCGCGTAGGGATTGCCGGCGTCGATGTTGAACTGCGACGCGCCGCCGCCCAGGAGGCGGATCTGGGTGGGGGTGAATCCGGCCTTCTGGAGCACGAGAGTGCGCGTATACTGGGCCACGGCGGAGAGGGTGGTGAGCACCGGGTTGCCGCTGGAATCGGTCACGATGTTGTTGTTGGCGTCCAGCACGGGGGCGGATCCGCCCAGGAAGGAGAAAACGCCGCCGAAGCCGTTGGGCGACATACTGCGGTCGCTTTCGCGGCGGGCGCGGAGGCCGTAGCGGAAAGTGTGCGCGCCGTGGCTGATGGAGGTGTTGTTCTGCAATTCGAAGTGCGGGTGCGTATCGGTGTTGGTGCCCTCGTTGGCGCCGCCGCTGGTGAATGCGCCGGACACGCTGATCTGCGGCAGCAGGTTGCCGGTCAGGTCCGAGTAGCTGCGGCTGAACTGGAAGCGCGTTTCGTTGACGATTTTGGGATTGACGATCCAGGTCTCGGTGAGCATCAGATTCTGATTGTTGCCGGTGGAGTTGTAGGCGGTCTGAGCGTAGGGCGGGGGCAGCCGGTAGCCGCCGACGCCCATGTTCTCGCGCGAGTTCCAGCCGTACTCGAAGCGCGCCACCAGGGTGTGGTTGGTGGAAAGTTGGTAGTCGAGGCGCGGCGCCACGGTGGTGCGGGTGTTGGGCGTCACCACGGCCTCCTGAATGTTCGATTGCAGGAAGGAAACGGGATCCACGTAGATGGCGTCGACCAGGGCGTTGTCGGTGACTTGGCGGCGGTTGAAATCGAAGAAAAAGCTGGCGCGCTTGCCGAGCGGGCCGCCGATGTTGCCGGTGAACATGCGGCTGGAGAAATCGGGCTTGTTGGTGGAGATGGGGTTGCGGGAATTGAGCGCGCCCTCGCTGTCATTGAAGCCGATGCTGCCGCGCACCTTGTCGCTGCCCGGCTTGGTGAGAATTTCGATGCGCCCGAAGCCGAGGCGGTCGTATTCGGCGGAGAAGGGATTCTGATTGATGCGGATTTCGCGGATGGATTCCTTGGGAGGGAGTTGGCCGCCGCTGAAACCATCGATATAAATGGAGCCGCCATTGGGTCCGGCGCCGGGGCCGGCGAGAGCCTGCAAGGCGTCGGAAAGATCGTCGGGGTCGTCGGGGAGGGCGGCCAAGTCTTCGCCGCGCAGCACCAGCGCGGTGGCGTTGTTGTCGGGTTCCACGCTGAGCGTGGTGATGGCCTCGTCGGCGACGGTGATCTCCTCCTTATTGCTGGCCACTACCATCTGGATGGGCAGCACGAGATTGCCCGCGGTGACGTTCACGACTTTATTGATGGTGGCAAAGCCGGGTAAGACCGCCCTGACGGTGTACTGTCCGGGGGCCAGGCCCGGAAAAACGTAGGTTCCGTCGGCCTGGGTCTGCGCGGTTTTAGTGACGCCTCTGCCGGTGAGCGTGACGTTGGCGGCGGGGATGACCGCGCCCGAATCGTCGGTCATGGTGCCGCGCAGAGTGCCGGTGACGGTCTGGGCCATCGCGCTCGACCCGAACAGGGCGGCCGCCAGCAGAAAAACGAACATGTGACGCAACTTTGGCATAACCTTCCTCAATGGTTTTTTTCCTCTTTAGGTGATGGATCCGTTTAAATAGTGCGAGTCAATACATTACCGCGCGGTGTCACCGCCGCCGCGCTGCCATAAGGATAGAAAATCGCGCTATCCCGTTCGAGGCATTTCTCTTTCTTTTCCTAGGGGCGACTCGGCACAGAGGCTGGTTACTCCCCCAAAAGGGCTATTGTGCCGCCCGACACATACGAACGACTGTCACCCCCGGCGTGCAGAGTGCGTCTATGGCGGTGAATGCCCGATTGGCTGGTTTTAATTCTGCTTGCGGCAGGCTACTTTGCCGTGATGCGCTGGGTGCTGCCGAAGTTCGGCGTACCCACTTGAATGTCGGATACCTGCGGGACCGGGTCGCGGTCCGAAGAAAAAGGAAAAACGGAGGCGCCGACCTCAACCAAGTAGTTTCTGTCGGGAAAGTGGCGTTCGGGCCGCTGTAGAGTAGCCTTTCAGGCTGCCATGCCCCCATTCGTGGGGGCATTCTTCCATCGACGCCTTCCTTTCTTGGTTTCGGCTCCGCCGGGTAAGGGAGTAGGTCGTGACGAAAACCGGTCATTGCCTCCAGATTGGGGTGGTGAAGGCGCCATTGCCGGCGATGTCCCACACCGCCAGACGCGCCCACTTCCACCGGGGAGCGGGGACCCGCCAGGAGAAATCGCGTCGATCGAATTCGCCGGTATCCGTCAGGGGAATGGTCTGGCGATGCGTTTCCCGCCCGTCCCCCCAAACAATCTCGGCCGTCCGCAGTGGAAACGTCCAGGCGACCGTAGCCGTGGCGGCGATCTGGGCGGAATCGGGCAGAAGACGGGTGCGTGCCAGCAGAACTTCGCCCGTGGTGGTGAAGTAATCGCCGTTGGCGAGCGCCGCCAGCGCGTCCGCCCAGCGGTCGAAAGAAGGCACCGCCGGCAACCGCAGATAGTTCACATTCATGTGGCCGTAGAGTTCGTGGGTGGCATCCAGTTGGAATACATCCACCTCGCCGATCAGGCGCTTGTGCAGCCCCCAATTATTCAGATCGTCCACGGTCTTGAAGGCCCGATCCCCCAGGCGGGGTGAGGAAAGGTCGGTATTCATGGCCTTCCATCCCGCACCCAGGTGGAAGGAACTCTGCAATTGCTCGCTATCCTTGATTTGGTCCGGGAATCCGGTGGAACCCTTGGTTCGCGGATGCGTTTGATACATGTAGCCGTTTTCGGCGCGCAGCAGCGCGATGGCGTCCTCCGCGCTTCCCACGCGATAGACCGTTCCGTACTTGGGATCGGTGGACCGGAATGGATCGCCCGGGTTCCGTTTCATGAACCAGTAGACCGGCTTCGGGAATACCAGGCCCCAGTGCCCTCCCAGGTAGGTGCTCATCTCTTCGCTGGGGATGAGCAAGAAAGCGCCGTCGGATTGGGCGCGGCAGGCATCGAAGTACGCCTGCAACTCGCGCAGGCGGATCTCGCCGGTGTCGGAGGCATGCCCGTCGCCGTGGAAATCCATGATCATCGCCATGTTCACCCCCATCTCTTGCAGCACGGGTTTGAATGGCGGAGTCCAGCCGTTGCCGTGGTCCATCGCTTGCACGGTATAGGCGAAATGCCAGTGCGGCGCGAAGGTCTTATACCCGTCCAAATGGAGGTAGCGGTCGCCATGAGTGTAAGGCAGGACGGAATCGAGCGCGGCGGCCGCCGGGCGGTCGCCCACCAGCAGAAACAGGTCTAATTCCTGCTGCGTCCCCGGCGGCGCGTTCATCCACGGATAGTAAGGCGAGTTGTCGTCGGGCAGTTGCCGAATCCCCAACGAGACGTTGCCGCGCCACGACGAGTACCACAGATATCCCATATTGCTGGTGTAGTCGCGAGCCATGAAATAACGGTGAGGCGGTGGAAACACGGCCACGCTGCCGGCCCCCGTGGCGGCCGAAATTGCGCGGTAGCGGACGGCAACCGGGTTCCACTCGGAAGCATGAGGAGCGCGCACCTTTTGCAGTTGGCCGGCGGTGTCGTAGTAAGTGACGTAGGTCTCCATGGTGCCGCCGGAGCGGCGGTCTTCGTCCACGGCCATGCGGATCCCAGCGTCGTAGAAAAACGCCGTGTCCGGCTCATTGGTGCTGACGATAGCCCGCTGCTGGATGAGCGTGCTGCCGGGGAAGAAGAAGTAGTGAATGCTGCCGTGGAAGATGCCGAGCGACAGTCCGTCGAACGAAACGTCCAGCCGGTCGCCTTCGAACGCCGCCCGGCCCGCCGATAACTTGAAATCGCCGAGGAAACTCCGCGTGCCCTCCGGGTGGCTGGGAGGGAAATCGAAGAACTGGTCGAATCCCCCTCTGCGCTTGCCCGTGGAAGCCCGGTAGACCGGTTGAGCGCGGCTGATCACCGGCTTGCCGTTCACCGAAATGGAGGTGATCAGCGGCTTGGCCGGGTCCAGGGAAAACTGCGCGGCGCAGGGGCGGCCGGCGTGGTCCTTCCAACTTACCAGGGCCGAATCGGAAGTCGACGCGACCTGGATCGAACCCGGGCCGGTTCCGACGATAGCGAACGGCACTGCGGCCAGCGCCGTCAACGCCGAGGAGAAGAAAACGACTACCGATTTCATCTTGGCTCCCATGATCAAGCGATGTGCGCGAGGGCCGCGCCGGCCGCGGGCGGCTTGAACGGATGCGCCCCGGTAGGTCCGGTAGACAGGCCGGGAGGCGGCCAGGAGGCCTGTCCCACTTACCGGTTGAGCGCCGCCACGCCGGGCAGCTCGATGCCGGCGAGGAACTCGAGCGACGCCCCGCCGCCGGTGGAAACGTGCGAGATCTTGGCGGTGACGCCGGCGGCCTTGATGGCCTTCTCGGAATCGCCGCCGCCCACCACGCTGACGGCGCCGGAGTTAGCCACGGCTTTGGCGAGCGCCACGGTGCCGTTATCGAACGGCGGCTTCTCGAAGATTCCCATGGGACCGTTCCAGATGACGGTTTTGGCGCCGGCCACTACGCGGGAGAATTCGGCGATGGTGGCGGGCCCGATATCGACGGCGATCTTGTCGTCGGGAATGCGCTCCACCACCTCGTTGGCCGCGCCGGCGGCGATCTCCGAGACCACCACGTGATCCACCGGCAGGAGGAGTTTGCCGCCCAGGCTGGCGAGCAGTTCCTTGGCGAGCTCGATCTTGTCTTCCTCCACCAGCGACCGGCCGGTGGGCAGGCCCTGGGCGCGCAGGAAGGTATACGCCATGGCGCCGCCGATTAACAGTCGGTCGACCACCTTGCCCAGATTCTGAATGACCTCGATTTTGTCCGACACCTTGGCGCCGCCCAGGATGGCCACGCAGGGGCGGGGCGGATTGGTGGTGGCCATGCCGAGGTACTTCAGTTCCTGCTCCATGAGCAGCCCGGCGGCGGCTTGCGGAACATACTTGATCATGCCCTCGGTGGAGGCGTGGGCGCGATGCGCGGAGCCGAACGCGTCGTTGACGTAGAGGTCGCACAGGGCGGCCAGCTTTTGGGCGAACGCCGGGTCGTTCTTCTCTTCCTCTGGGTGGAAGCGCAGGTTTTCGAGCAGCAGGACCTCGCCGGGCGCGGGTTTCATGGCCTCGACCTCGGGCCCCACGCAATCGGGCGCCATCTTCACGGGACGGCCGAGCAACTGCTCCAGCCGCGCGGCGACGGGCCGCAAGCTCATTTCGGGGTTCGGCTTCCCCTTGGGACGGCCCAGGTGCGACGCCAGAATCAAGCCGGCGCCGTGCTCGAGGGCGTATTGAATGGTGGGCAGCGACGCCTTAATGCGCTTGTCGCTGGTGATTTCCATGACGCCCTGCTCGTTCTTTTGCAGCGGCACGTTGAAATCCACGCGGATGAAAACACGCTTCCCATCGAGAGAGAGATCGCGAATCGATAAGTAGGACATATCAGGCCTCAAGTGGTGTAGAAACTGAGGGTAACACGAGGCGGTGGGGAGACACGGAAGGCCGGGTTCGCTTAGTTCGAGGGATGCGATTTGACGCGGAGACGCGGAGACACAGAGACAAGCGCAGAGAAGACACAACAGGAGGTTGCAGGAGGGATTCGCTTCACGCCGGAAAGGCTAAAACCGGAGAACGCGGAGGGTGCGGAGAAGAGAGTCCGAACCGCGAAGCGGATGCGCAAGGCGGCGCCTTATGCCACCGATTGCGTGCGGCCTTTCCACATGCCGCCGCGGCCGCGCCAGTGGGCGAATGCGGAGTGCAGCGTGGCGCACAGGTAGAAGAGAGCGATCAATGGCAGCAGCGGCGTCCAGAACCAGTGCCGCGTGGCATAGCGCACCGACGGCCAGTAGGCCGCCGTCATCAGGAGCCAGGCCAGCGCGCCCATTCCCGCCGCTGCGCCGCGGGGCGCCAGGAGCGTCAGCAGGGGCGGCGCGAGATAGGTCAGCGCCAGTCCGGCCACGGTGCCGAGCAGGAGGAGCACCGAATGCCCGAGCTGGGTGAAGGCGGTGCGCGAAATCATGCGGCCGATTTCGCCGAACGTGCGGTACGGCCGGATGCTGGCTGCCCTGTCGCTGAGCCCCAGCCAGACGCGCCCGCCGCTATCCTTGACGGCGCGCGCCAGGGCGCAATCGTCGATCAGTTCGCCCCGTATGCGGGCGATGCCGCCGATGCGCTCCAGGGCGGCGCGCCGGATCAAAATGCAGCCGCCCGCGGCGCCCGCCGTGCGGAAGTGCGGGTCGCGAATCCAGGCCGGCGGATAGAGAAGGAAGAAAAAGAACACGAACGCCGGAATCAGCGCCTGTTCGGCGAGCGAGCGGCATTCGAGGCGGACCATGAAGGAAACCAGGTCGTACCCGCCCTCCTGTGCCCGCGCCACCAAGGCGGCGAGATGGTCCGGGGGGTGCACGATATCGGCGTCGGTGAGCAGCAGGTATTCGCTATGGGCGGCGCGCACGCCCTCGGCGGCCGCCCACATCTTGCCGGTCCAACCGGCGGGCAGCCGGCGCGCCGTCACCACGCGCAATTGCGGCGCGGCTTGGAGGGCCATGGCGGCGGTGCCATCCTGGCTGGCGTCGTCCACCAGGATCGTGTGGAACTCGCCAGGGTAGCGCTGCGCCGCGAGCGAGCCCACACTGCGCCCCACAAACTCCGCCTCATTGCGCGCCGGAACCACCGCCGTCACCGAGGGCGCGGGAGCGTACAGGGCAGGGTGGTGGACCTCCGGGCGCATCCGCCAGAAGCCGCCGCGCGCCAATAAGAGGTAGAGCCAGATGGCCAGGGACGCGGCGCCGATGATGGTCAGGAACATGCTCGCCCGGAAAGACATGCCCCCAGGAATGGGGTCATGGCAGCCTTAAAGGCTACTCTACTCCTTGAGGCCGTTCATCACCTGGAGCATGTCGCGATGAGCCAGCACGGCCGCCGCCTCGCGCTGCATGATTTCGAAATAGCTGCGCGCGAACCCGATGCCTTCCGGCGCCGGGGATAGCAGCCCGCGCGCCTGAGCCACGAGCCGTTTCGCGTCCTCCTCGGCGATGGGAGGCGATTTCTGCGCCAGCGCCTCATCGACCATCACGATGAATGCCGAAAGTTCGCGCAGCCACTGGAACGCCGGGTCGTCCAGCACGAGGTTGAGGTATTGTCCGGTGGTGGTGATGGGCGCCACATCGCGTTCGTAGGTTGCGCGCTCCAGTTCGAGGAGAGATTTGTGCAGGCGGAGCAATCCGTCGCGGAGCGTCTTGAGGCGGGTGCGGAAGTCGGACACGCGACTATCGTATCGTGAAAGGAGATGAGTTTTCTCGACGACCTCGAAAATAACTTGAAGAGCCTGGAATCGAGCGAGCAGGGCAAGGAGGACGCGGAACGCGCGCAGCGCGCGCGAGAGAATGAACGCGCCCAGGTGCAAGCCGTGGCTCCCTTCGCCGAACAACTCAAGCAGAGCCCGTACACCGCGGAGTTGCTGAAGCAGGCGGCGCGGGTGGGTTTCAGCCTGCGCACGAAAGTGCACATCGCGTGGCTGGGCACCACGCTGCGCCTGGAAGCCCGCGAGAAGCGGCTGGAACTGCGCCCGACACCCCGGGGCATTGTCGCCGGCTATATCGAGAACGGCCGGGAAACGCGCACCGAACCTTGCGACTTACAGGGCAATCCCGAAGACCTGGTCCGCCAGTGGCTCGGGTAAGGTACGAATCCGCAGCGGGCTGAAGGATATCTCATACCTATGCATAAACCCGCCTTCGACCCCGGCCTGACGCAGCAGTACACCGGCAACTTGCGGCGGGTCATTAATAAGGATGGCACCTTCAATGTGCGCCGCCGGGGCGCCACCTGGCGCGACTTTCATCCCTACCTGCACCTGATCAACCTGGGATGGGCGCCGTTTTTCGGCGTGTTGTTTCTGGGCTACCTGGTGGTGAATACGCTATTCGCCCTCGGCTATTTCTGGCTGGGTCCGGGCCACTTGACGGGCGCCGATGCGTCCACGCAAGCGGGACGATTCTTCAACGACTTTTTCTTCAGCGCGCACACGCTGAGCACGGTCGGGTACGGCAGCATATCGCCCAAGAGCCTGGAGTCCAACATCGTGGCGTCGGTGGAGTCGCTGGTCGGCGTCTTGGGATTCGCCGTGGCCACCGGCCTGTTGTTCGGGCGCGTGTCGCGGCCGTCGGCCAAAATCGGCTTCAGCGAGAAGATGCTGGTGTCGCCCTATCAGGAAATCACCAGCCTGCAATTCCGGGTGGTGAACCGGCGGCGCAACGACCTCATGGAGATTTCAGCCCGCGTGTTGCTGATGACGGTGGAAGAAAAGGACGCGACAACCGTGCGCAGCTATCGCCAGCTCAAACTGGAGCGCGAGCAGGTGCTCTTCATGCCGCTTACCTGGACCATCGTGCACCCCATCGATAACGAAAGCCCGCTGTACGGGTTGACCGCGGAGGATTTTGCGCGCCTGCAGGCGGAGGTGATGATTCTGATCAAGGCATACGACGATACCTTCAGCCAGACCGTGCTGGCGCGCTACTCCTACCGCTACGACGAGATCGGCTGGAACCAGCGTTTCGCCCCGGCCTTCTCGGTCGATTCCGATGGCGACCTGGTGCTGGAACTGCAGAAGGTGGGAGAGATCGGCGACTCCAACACGTGACGGCGCGCGCCGCGCGTTATCTTGGAGGAGATGAACTATCGCGACTTAGGACGTACGGGCTGGAAGGTTTCCGACATCAGTTTTGGCGCCTGGGCGATTGGCGGCGCGTGGGGCAGCGTGGACGACACCGAATCGCTGGCCGCGCTTCATACCGCCATCGATTGCGGCGTGAACTTCATCGACACCGCCGATGTCTACGGCATGGGGCGGAGCGAGCGCCTGATCGCGCAACTGAAGCGCGACCGCAAGGAAGAGATCATTGTCGCCACCAAGGCGGGGCGCCGCCTCTCGCCGCACACGGCCGATGGCTACAACGAGCGCAATCTCACCGGCTTTATCGAAGACAGCCTGCGCCACCTGGCCACGGATTGCCTGGACCTGGTGCAGCTCCACTGCCCGCCGGCCGACGTGTATTACCGGCCGGAACTTTTCGGCGTGCTGGACCGCCTGGTGGAAGCCGGCAAACTGCGCTACTACGGCGTCAGCGTGGAGCGCGTGGAAGAGGCGCTCAAAGCCATCGAATACCCCAACGTGCAGAGCGTGCAGATTATCTTCAACTGCTTCCGGCAGCGTCCGGCGGAGTTATTCTTCGCGCAGGCCAAGCGCAGGCAGGTGGGCATTCTGGCGCGGGTGCCGCTGGCCAGCGGGATGTTGAGCGGCAAGCTGACGCGCGATTCCCAATTCTCTAGCGACGACCACCGCCAGTTCAATCGTCACGGCGAGGCCTTCGATGTGGGCGAGACCTTCTCCGGCGTGGAATACGAAACCGGTCTTCTCGCGGTGGAAGAAATCCGCGGCCTGCTGCCGGCGGGGGTGAGTATGGCGCAATTCGCGCTGCGCTGGATCCTGATGCACGATGCCGTGACCTGCGCCATCCCGGGCGGCAAGCGGCCCTCGCAGGTGCGGGACAATTGCGCGGCGAGCGATCTGCCGCCGCTGAGCGATGGGACGATGGCGGCGATTCGCGGGATATACGATGCGCAGATTCGCGCCTCGGTCCATCAGCGCTGGTAGAACAAGTTCCCCGCCAGGACGTCAGGCTTGTGGCGCAGACTCTCAGTCTGCCGTGTCCGCACTCCTGCGGACACTCTTTGCCGGCGGCGAAGCAAGCGTCACGATGAGTCGGGACGCTGCGGACACGAGTGTCCGCGCCACAATCTTCCGGCGACTTTCCGTCGCCGGCCCAAAGTCCTGGTACTGGCGAATAGAATGGAAATATGACACCAGTGGAAATCCGCGATGCTGCCGAGGGGGATCTGCCGGCGGTGCTGCGCATCCTGGCCGAGAGCGGCATCGATGGCGGCGAATCGTTCACGCTGGATGAAGCTCGCGAACATTTTGCGCGCATTCGGCAGCGGCCCGGCTTCCGCCTGCTGGTGGCCGTGGTGGAGGGCGAGGTGGTGGGCACCTATGCCCTGCTGATCATGGAGAAAATCGGCAAGCGCGGCACGCCGGCGGGCGTGGTGGAGGATGTGGCGGTGCTGCCGTCGCGGCAACGGCAGGGCATCGGCCGCGCTATGATGGAGCACGCGCGCGGCGCGTGCCGCGGCGCGGGATGCTACAAACTGGCGCTCTCCAGCAATCTGAAGCGCCAGGACGCGCACCGCTTCTACGATTCGTT
>JBEKDV010000241.1:0-11796 GCA_050014175.1 Candidatus Solibacter sp.
CCTGCGAAAGCCGCTGACGAGGGTTTTCAGGAGAGCCGGATGCGGGAAATCTGCACGTCCGGTTCGACGAGGGGACAGTGGGTCGCGAGGACCGTCGCTCACTGTCCTACTCTACCGGCCAGAATTGTTTTCAGCATTTGGCGTGTCGCCGCACGCACGGCGCGTCTCTTCCCTGACACGCCGCCGCCTCGCCCCACCGCCATTTCGCGCCTTTTTCTCGTGGCATTTGGCTTGCCTTGTACCGCCAGCGTGAGGCGCCCCCTCACACCACAGGAGAAACACCAATGCTTACGTTGAAGTACCTGCTCGAATCGGTTGGATTCGCGCTCTTGGCGGCCAGTGCCGCCCTCTTGATTCTGGATTACAGACGCGGCGCCGCCGCCATGCGCTGGCGCAGTGCCGCACGCTTCGCCGCGCTGGCATTGATCCCGCTGCTGGCGGGCATTGGCATCATAGTAGTGCCCGCCGGAATGGCCGGCGTCCGCGTCAGCCAGGTCTCCGGCACCATGCCGGGCACGCTCTATCCCGGCCTGCACCTGGTGTTCCCGCTGGTGCAGAGCGTCGCCCTGTACGACATGCGCGATCAACTCTTCCAGACCACGCTCGGCGAGAAGGCCGCGGAATCGCTCAAAGTGCAGACCCGCGAGGGCCTGTCGGTCGGTCTTGCGGTGGCCGTACGCTACCGCATCGACGACCATCGCCTGGCGTTCATTCATGCCAACCTGCCCCAGCCCGTCGACAAGGAACTGGTGCCGCCCGTGGTGGCCAGCGCCTTCCGCGAAATCGCGCCCAACTACCTGGTGCGCGATCTCTTCGCCGCGCGCCGCGAGGACATCCGCAGGGAAGCGGCGGCGTCCATCACCCGCAAGCTCGCGCCCGACGCCATCGTCGTCAAGGAAGTCATGCTGCGCGATATCGAGCTTCCCGCCGAATACGCCAAGGGCCTCGAAGGCGTCCTCCTCAAAGAGCAGGAAAACGACCGCCTCTCCGTCGAAGTCGAGGTCAAACAGAAATTGGTGCGCACCGCCGAACTGGAGGCCCAGGCCGACAAGGCGCGCCAGGTCACGCAGGCCGAGGGCGAGGCCCAGACCACCGTGCTGCGCGCCAAAGCCCAGTCCGACGCCATGCAATACACCCTGCCGCTCAAGCAGAAGCAGATCGAACAGACCCGCCTGGAGGCCGAAGCCCGCGCCCAGGCCCGCGTCATCGATGGCAAGGCGGAACTCGAGCATCGCAAGCTCATGAACCAGGCCGAGGTGGACCGCGTGGAATCCATGTCCAAGGCCGACGCCGACAAGATGCGCCTGGAAGCCGGAGTGCTAAAGGATAGCCCCCTGCTCCTGCAAAAAATCATCGCCGACAAACTCAGCGACAAAGTGCAGATCATGATGGTGCCGAGCGACGGCAAATTCTTCTTCGCCAACGACGTCCTGCATGGCAGCGCGCCCGCCGAGGCCACCGCCGTCACGGTGCGCCCAATCAGTGATGGTGGGGCAGGCGCTTCCGCCTGCCAACCCGGGACGTGGAGATGAAAATGCGCCGCCGGAACTCGAATTACGCGGGCTCCCAGCGCACTTTCACCCAACCCGCTGGGCCCCGAGCACCGCCGTCGTAGAAAAAGACACCGAAGTCCGCTTGCGCGTTGTGGTGCTTTCCAATATCCTGGTTGTTTCCCCATATGTCCACAAAAACTCCCATCACGGTCGCCCACGGCGACGGAATCGGCCCGGAAATCATGAGCGCCACCCTCCGGATATTGGAGGCGGCGGGCGCCGCTCTCGAGATTGAAACCATCGAGATCGGTGAAAAAGTCTATTTGCGCGGCAATTCCGCCGGCATAGACCCCAGTTCCTGGGACTCCCTCCTCAGGACCAAAGTTTTCCTCAAGGCGCCCATCACCACCCCCCAAGGCGGCGGCTTCAAAAGCCTCAACGTCACCACCCGCAAGACCCTCGGGCAGTATGCCAACGTCCGGCCGTGCGTCTCCTATCACCCCTTCATCGACACCAAGCATCCCAATATGGATGTCGTCATCGTGCGCGAGAACGAAGAGGACCTCTACGCCGGCATCGAATATCAGATGACGCCCGAAGTCATGTCCTGCATCAAGCTGATTTCCCGCCCCGGCAGCGAGAAGATCGTGCGCTACGCCTTCGAGTACGCCCGCCTCCACAACCGCAAGAAGGTCACCTGCTTCATGAAGGACAACATCATGAAGATGACGGACGGCCTCTTCCACAAGGTGTTCGACGAAATCGGCGCGCTCTATCCCGACATTGAGAAGGAAGTCTGGATCGTCGATATCGGCGCCGCCAAGATGGCCGATACCCCCACCGCCTTCGACGTCATCGTCATGCCCAATCTCTACGGCGATATCCTCAGCGACGTGGCGGCGCAGATCGCCGGCTCCGTGGGCCTCGCCGGGTCGGCCAACATCGGCGACAGTTGTGCCATGTTCGAGGCCATCCACGGCTCCGCCCCGCGCCGCGCCGGACAGAACCTCGCCAACCCCTCCGGCCTTCTGCTGGGCGCCGTGCTCATGCTGGTGCACATCAACCAGCCAGAAGTCGCCGCCAAAGTGCATAATGCCTGGCTGCGCACCATCGAGGATGGCGTGCACACCTACGACATCTTCACCGAGGGCGTCAGCACCGTCAAGGTCGGGACCAAAGAGTTCGCCTCGGCCGTGATCGAGCGCCTCGGCCAGAAGCCCAACATCCTGAAGCCGGTCAGCTACGCTCATCGCCCCGAGGCCGCGCCCCAGGCCGCGCAGGCCCAGCGGCCCGCCGTCGCCATGGAACTCAAGGGCATCGACGTCTTCGTCTACTGGCCCTCGCGCGACCCCAACGCCCTCGCCGCGGCCGTCGGGAAGCTGGCCGGCGAAGGCGTGAGCCTCGAGATGATCGACAACCGCGGCGTCAAAGTCTGGCCGGCGGGCCGCAAGGAAACCTTCTGCACCGACAGCTTCCGCTGCCGCTTCCAGGCCGAGGGCAAGACCGATATGGGCAAGCTGCTCGACGTGGCCCGCCGCATCTCCGATGCCGGTATCGACATCGCCGTCACCGAGACCCTGCGCAATTTCGACGGCAAGGCCGGGTATACCCTGGCGCAGGGGCAATAGCCGTGAGCGCCCATCCACTGGTGGCGGTGATTATGGGCAGCAAGTCGGACTGGGACGTCATGCGCCAGGCCGATGAAGTGCTGGCGAAATTCGGCGTGGAGCACGAATGCCGCGTGCTTTCCGCCCACCGCACGCCGAAAGAGACTGCCGATTATGTGAGCGCCGCCGAAGGCCGCGGGATGGAAGTCCTCATCGCCGCCGCCGGCGGCGCCGCCCACCTGGCCGGAGTCTGCGCCGCCCATACCCTGCTCCCGGTGCTCGGCGTGCCCATGGAAAGTGCCGCGCTCAAGGGCATGGATTCGCTGCTCTCCACCGTGCAGATGCCCGTCGGAATCCCCGTCGGAACCCTGGCTATCGGCGCCGCCGGGGCCCGCAATGCCGCCCTGCTGGCCATCGCCATCCTGGCCAACAGCCGTCCCGAGCTGCGCGACCGTCTGCGCCAGTTCCGCGCGGATCAGAGCGCCAAGGTGCTCCGCGAGACGCTGCCTTAGCTTCCTCCGAATCCGAGCCGCGACCGCGGCAGCCTCCGGGTCGGGAGCGCTTCTTGGGTCGGCGTGAACCATGACCGAATTATGCGGCCTCAATGGCCGAAACTGCGCGATCGCAATTCTTCCACCGCGTGGAACCAGTCTTCCTCTGGCGATCCCTCCGGACAGCCTCTGGCCTTCCAGAGTTCCTGCGCGAGGGTGGCGATGTCCTCATGCCCGAATGCGGCGGTGCCATGGCCAACCGTAGCCGCCTGCGTCTGCCGATGAGCTTCTTCGGTGTGCTCCAGCGCTTGCCGCGAATGCTCCTGCCCCGTCAGGTGATCCTGTTTTCCGTGCTCCTCTCCCACACGGTGGGCGTGCGCGGCTTCGTCGTGTAATTCGGCGGCTAACTGGTGGTTCTCGTAATGGGATCCGTTGTTATATCGTGTGGACATTTTAGAGTGTCACCATCTGCCCGGACTTATTGTGGGCTTCCTTTGCAAGTTTGTAAGCGTGGTCGGAGAATTCCATCGCTCGTTCCGCATGCCACCTTCCCCCTACGTCATCCCCTTTTTCGTGGTGTTCGGCGGCCGTACGATGGGCGTGCGCCGCCAGTTCGTGCTGCTCCGCGGCTCTAAGGTGTGCGTCGTGCGTCATGTTTCCTCCTGTGGAACAGTGCTCAACGCTCTTTTCCTGTGCACGGCGCGGGCCAATCTCCTTTGGACCGGTGATGGCCTCTCGAATGGTGCTGGATCGCCCTTCCGTGGAAGCTCAAACTGTGACGATATTCGAGAAATCAGCGTGTTGGTGACCTCAAAATCTGCACCCGGCACGCCCTCGGTCGGCGAATCCAATTGATCGGCGTTCATCGGCGTTCATCGGCGGCTAAACTTCAGTGCCGCCCTAACGCGAAAGCTCTCCAAAACAAATCATTAGCCGCCGATGAACGCAGATCAACGCCGATTTTTGTCCGGAAACGCAGGACTCGACCTGTCCACTCAATTCGTGGACACCACGCTAACTGTGTGATGTTCCGTCCACAGACGTTCGGCCCTTGTCCTGCTCCATAGGGAGATGGACTAATGGAAACCACAAACATCAGCCCGCCGGCCAAATCCGCGGCGCCAGCCAATGATCGCCTGCCACGCCTCAGGCCCAAAACGCTCCCTTCGCGGCGAACCTTGCGCGGTCTGGACTGGCTGAATTTCTTCCTCGCCGACGTCCAGACGGGAGTCGGACCATTCCTCGCCATCTACCTCGCGGGATTTGGCTGGAACGAGCATCGCGCTGCTCGAATACTGCCTGGCGGTGCCGGCCAACCGCCTCGGCTATGGCCAGTTCTCGGGATTTCAGCTCAAGATCATTCAACAGGTCGTCACGCTCATCGTCTTCGTCGGATTCGCGGTCATGTTCCTGAAGGAGAAACTCGCCTGGAATTATCTCGTGGCGTTCGCCTTTCTGGGCGGCGCCGTGTTCTTCGCTTTTGCGCTCCAGGCGCCCGCGCCAACCGCCCTGAACGTCCGGGTAGGCGTCGGCCCGGCCGGAATAGCCGCGCAACTCCGTCCCATCGAGGCGCCGTCGCGGGACTAAAAACACCATTGGCGCGGCGCGTGCACTGTGGAATAGCGAACGCAAACACCTAAGGAGATCGAAGATGCCTGAACTGTCGGAACGGAACGCAGTGGTAGCTGTTTATGGTACGCACGTGGGTGCCGAAGAAGCCGTCAAGGAACTGAGTCGCGAGGGAATCGACATGCGCACCTTGTCCATCGTGGGCAAGGATTCCCACACCGAGGAACAGGCGGTGGGCTACTACAATACCGGCGACCGCATGATGCACTGGGGCAAGACCGGCGCCTTTTGGGGAGGCTTCTGGGGATTGCTGTTCGGGTCCGCCTTCTTTGCCATTCCCGGTATCGGCCCGGTGCTCGCGGCGGGTCCCGTGGTTGCGTGGATCGTGGGAGCGCTGGAAGGCGCGGTGCTCGTCGGAGGCGTCAGCGCCATCGGCGCCGGCCTCTATGGCATAGGAATTCCGAAGGATAGTGTCGTGCAGTACGAATTGGCGCTCAAGACGGACAAGTACCTGCTGGTGGTGCATGGCGCGGCCGCGGAAGTCGAAAAAGCGCGCGCCATCATCGCCCGCACCAAACCGATCAGTGTGGAGCTGCACGCGGCCGAGTTAGCCGGAGCGGGCGCGAAATAACTCGTCCCGCCGCCCGCGCCGGCAACCGCGAAACGCTCGCTACCGCCCGCTGACCTGTTTTACCGCTGCCGGGTGGTTCCACGCCTCGGGCTTGATCTTCATGCCGAATCCCGGCTCCTCGGGAACCTCGATGAATCCATCCCGCGGCGCCAGGGGATTCTCCAGCATGGCCGGCCAGTCGCGCTCGTAGAAGCGCTGGCAGCTCTCCTGGATCCACACGTTGGGCAACGCCGTGGTGAGGTGTGTGCTCGCGTAGAACAGCAGCGGGCCGCCGGCGGTGTGCGGCGCCACTGGAAGCTCGTAGGCGTCCGCCATATTGGCGATCTTGCGCGCTTCCGTCAGGCCGCCGCACCAGGTCACGTCAAACATGACAAATTTTGCCGCCCGCGCCGCCAGAATCTGCTCGAACTGCATCTTGCCCGCCATACGCTCGCTGATGGTCAGCGGCAGCGGCGTGGCCAGCGCCAGTTCGCGGTACTGATTGGGGTTTCCCGGCAGCAGCATGTCTTCCAGCCACATCGGCCGGTACGGCTCCAGCGCCCGGGCGATGCGGATAGCGGCCGTCAGGTTCCAGTTGGAGTGAAACTCCATGGCGATTTCGATATCGTTCCCGAAAGCGTCGCGCAGCTTCCGCACCGGTCCCAGCGCCTGGTCGATGTCCGGCTGCGTGATGTACTGATGGCCATTGCGCTGCGCCGCGCCGTCGAAGGGCCACACCTTGATCGCCCGAATGCCGCGCGTATCGATCAGTTCGCGCATGATCTTCTCCGGCTCGCGGTTGAAATCGTATTTGTACGGAAAACAGGTGTTGTAGAGCCGCACCCGCGGATTCGTCTTCCCTCCGATAAGCCGGTAGACGGGCGCGTTCAGCGATTTCCCCAGCAGGTCCCACAGCGCCAGGTCGATGGCGCTCAAGGCGCGCATCTCGGCGCCGCCCGTCACCTGGTAATCGAACGAACGGTAGAGCTCCGCCCAGATGCTCTCGATGTCGCGCGGGTCGCGGCCGATCAACTCGCCGGCGACTCCATGGATCGCCGCCGCTTCGTTGGCGTTGCGCGGATAGGTCTCGCCGATTCCGGATACGCCGGAGTCGGTGTCGATCTTCAACCACGTCCAGTGCGGCCAGAACGGGGCTTCTTCGCGCGATTTCCAGTAAACCGTCTCGATGCGCCGGATTCGCATCGGCGTCGCGCCCCGCGCCGCCTTCTGGTAAGCCGCCGCCAGGGGCGAAGCCAACAGGCCGGCAACGAAGCGTCTGCGATGGAGAGCCATATGCTGAATATAGCCAATCGCCGGGAGATATAATCGCCCCTGAGAACAGTGACCATGAGATCTCTCCTGCCTGCCATCGCCTGCCTCCTGCCCGCCCTTGCCGCCCAAACGCTCACCCCCGCCGCCGTCGCGGACAAAGTGGCCGACCGCTTCACGCCCGCCCCGTATTCCGGCCAGCGCATCGAGGGCCTGCTGGGCGACCGCATGCGCGTCAACCTGGAAGGACGCCTGCTTCACGTCGACGAAAAGGGCATCCTCCAAGGCTTCCAGCAGCGCCCCGGGGTGCAGGATTGGATCGGCGAGCATGCCGGCAAGTTCCTCCACGCCGCCGCCAACACTTGGCTCTACACCGGCGACGAGCGCCTCAAGACCCTCATGGACCGCGTGGTGCGGTCCCTCATCCCCACGCAACTTCCCGACGGCTACCTGGGCACCTACCTCGACGCCAACCGCTGGACAAGCTGGGACGTGTGGGTGCACAAATACGACCTCATCGGCCTCATCGCCTACTACCAGGCCACCGGCTACCAGCCGGCGCTCGCCGCCTCGCGCAAGATCGGCGACCTGCTCTGCCGCACCTTTGGAACCGGCCCGGGGCAGCGCGACATCATCGCCTCCGGCACCCACGTGGGCATGGCCGCCACCAGCATCCTCGAACCCATGGTCAACCTCTACCGCTTCACCGGCGATCGCAAGTACCTGGACTTCTGCGAGTACCTGGTGCGCTCCTGGAACCAGTCCAACGGTCCCAAAATCATCGACTCGCTCCTCGCCACCCAAAGCGTCTTTCGCACCGCCAACGCCAAGGCGTACGAAATGATGTCCAACCTGGTCGGGCTGGCCGAGTTGTACCGCGTCACCGGCAATCCCGTTTACCTCGAAACCGCGCAGATCGCCTGGCAGGATATCGCCGCCCATCGCCTTTACGTCACCGGCACCACCAGCGCCAAAGAGCACTTCGCCGACGATTCCGTGCTGCCCGGCGAGGAACCCAGCAGCGTGGGCGAAGGCTGCGCCACCGTCACCTGGCTGCAACTCACCTGGCAGTTGCTGCGCCTCACCGGCGAGCCCCGGTACGCCGAACAACTGGAGCACACGGTTTACAACGCCCTATTGGGCGCGCAAGACCCGCGCACCGGCGATATCTGCTACTTCACGCCGCTCAATGGCAAGAAGTCGCCCACGCCGGGCATCAACTGCTGCGTATCCAGCGAGCCGCGCGGCATCTCCATGATCCCGCAACTCGCCTGGGGATCGCGCGCCGGTGGCGTCGCCGTGCTGTTTTACGTTCCGGGCCGCGTCAGCGTGGATGACATTACTATCGAGGTGAAGACGCTCTATCCGGCGGAAGGCAGCGCCGTGCTGACGGTGAATCCCGCCAAGGCGGCGCGCTTCCCCCTATTTCTGCGCGTGCCCGCCTGGACCGCGCGCTTCGCCGCCACCGCCGGCGGGCAGACGTACCAAGGCGCGCCGGGGCAGTTCCTGACGATCGAGCGCGAGTGGAAACCGGGCGACCGCGTCACCGTCGATATGGATATGACCGTACGCGTCCTTCAGGGAGGCCCAAGCTATCCCTATAACGTGGCCATCGTGCGCGGACCTCAGGTCCTGACGCTGGAGCAGGCCGTGAACCCCAGCGTCCTCGATTTGCAGGCCGCCGCTCCGCGCGCCGCGGAAGTGAAGCTCACCGATGCCGGCGCCAAGCTCCCCCGCAACTGGAGCGGCCATCAGGCCTATGCAATGGAAGGCGTAGTGGCCGGCAAGCCCCAACCACTGACGCTCGTGCCCTTCACCGATGCCCGCACCTATCGCGTGTGGCTACTGAAGCCGTAGGTGGGGCAGGCTTCAGCCTGCCAATCCGAGCAAAGCTCGGACTCCATTTCACCCCTGCCGGCCGCACCGTGGGCAATTCCCGCCGCCCGCTTCACTTATCCTCGATGGTGAACTGGGCTGTCGCCGCCAGGGACTTGGCTTCGTCGGCGGTGATCGTCCAGCCGGGCGGCTGTCTTCGGCCGGTAGGAGGCCTGCCGATGCGAATATAGGCGGTGTCGCCCGACTTCAGTTCCAGCGACGAATCGGCCAGCCCGCAGTAGTTGCCATTGTCGACGCAAACATGCGCCAGTCCGCCGCCAATCGGCAAGATGCTCGACACGCGTCCCTTCACGATGCGATGGCTGTCTACATATTCGAACATCGGTATTCGGTCCAGTTCGCCCCGCGTGGCGGAAAACTCCCGCGGAGGTTCCGCGCCGCGCGCCCCGGGTCCGCCGGTGATGTAGAGCGCGAAACGTCTTTCTCCGCCAATGTCGACAAACGTCAGAGCATAGTAGAAGGCCACCACGCACGCCAGACACGCCAAAGCCGCCGCCAAACCCGATAGCCCTTGCAGGATATCGAGCTTCCTGCTGTTGGTCGCCCAACCACTGAAACGTCCTCGCCAACTACCCTCATCCGCCGTTTCCCAGATTGCGGCAAAGTGGTCGATGGCGAAGGTGGCCGCGAATATGGCTCCTAACACGGCAAAACAAGCCAACGAGATGAACAGGAACGCCATGGTTCCTCCTCTCAACCGGAATTTCCATTTTGGACTCCGGCATCGTGTTCAGCATACACCCGCGCGCCGGCCGGTATTATTGCCGGATCTTCACCAGCGTGCTGTCCGCCGCGCTCACGGGAGGCTGGCCGCGCATCTTCATCACCTCCGATTTCGTCGCGTCGCTCGCCGTGAACATCTCGAACGAATCGAACTCCTCGTCCGCCACCGGCGTCAACGCCACATCGGTGTAATGCCGCGCCGCCGGATCGCGCCGCAATTTCTGCGCGATCGGCCGGTAGCGCCAGATCGCTTGCGCCAGCTTGAAATGCTTGTAGATCACCTCGGCCACATAGCGGGGGTAAAAGACCAACGGGCTCTCCACCGGCAGCCCGGGGCGCCGGTCGTGGCGATACTTACGCCGGAGATAGCCGCCCTGATAAGGATGGACGTTCTCCAGCACTACCGAGCAGTAAGACCAGATCAACTGAGTCAGCACTTTGCCCGGGCCGCTGTTGGTCGCCTCGGCGCGGCGCATCACCGTCTCGAAATGTTCGGGTTCGTAAAATGCCGCCCACGCGTCGCGATAAGCTTGTTGCCATTGCGCTTTCGACATCAGCGGATGATCCGTGGTTACATGCTCCACATCGTACTTATTCAGATCCGGATCCATGGCGACGCCCGCCTTATAAAGGCGTTGGTGGTCCTCCGAGCCGGGCAGGGGCGTCAGGCAGAAGAACTGCAATAGATCGATGGGCAACTCGCGCTTGATGATCTTAATGTCGCGGGCGATCGATTCCGGCGTATCGTTCGGAAAGCCCAGAATGTAACCCGCGATGGTCGTAATGCCGGCATGCTTCCACCCGAGCAGCATCTTCCGGTATTCCGTAATCTTGTTCTGTTTCTTCCTGGCCCCAACCAGGCTGTCGGGGTTGATGTTCTCCAGCCCGATGAACACGCGCACCACGCCCGCCCGCGCCGCCTTCTCGATAAAGTGCGGCAGCCGGTGGCACATGGTATCCACCTGGATCACAAACCGGATTTTCAGCTTGTGCACCTCCCGCAGTTCGATCAGGCGGTCGAGAATCTTCTCCCAATCCACGTTGCGCGAGAAGTTGTCGTCCGTGACGAAGAAGCGCTGCACCCCCTGCGCCACATTCTGCCGCACGATTCGCTCGATATCGTCCGGCGACCGCCGCCGCGATTTCCGCCCCTGCACGTTGATGATCGTGCAGAAAGAGCACAGAAACGGGCATCCGCGGCCGGCATCGAAGCTGGTGATGCCGCCGCCGGTCCGCTTGATCTGCGCCGCCGGAAGTATCGGCACCGCCACCCCTTCCAGAGACGGCAGATCGTCCATGTAGTTGTACAGCGGCTGGAGCGTGCCGTTCCACGCATCGCGCAGCACCGTCTCCAGGCGCCCCTCGGCTTCGCCCGCGAACAGCGAGATGCCCAGATCCATGGCTTCCCTGAGCTCCGGCGGCACATCCGGCAACATGGCAATGCAACCCGAGACGTGGAATCCGCCGATACAAACCTGCGCGCCCGCCGCCCGCAGGCGGCGCGCCAGATCCATGGCGCGTGGATAGTGGTTCGATTGCACGCCCACCAGGGCGACCAGTCCCCGCCCGCCGCCGCGCGCGATCTCCCGCGCAATGCGCTCCGGGTGGATGCGCGTATTCGTCTCGTCGAAGGCTTGGATGTCGATCGTGACGTCATCGCCCAGCACGCGCCGTTCCTGGCAATCCAGCGCCAGTCCATTCAACACCGCCAGCGTATTGGACGGAATCGCCGAGCGCAGCCACTGAATGACGTATCCCTCGTCATCGTAGTGCGAGGGCTTGATCAAAACCAGGGAGAAACGCTTGAGTGCTGCCAGCATCACTCTCCTGAGTATATCAGCCGATCATCTGTAGAGTAGCCTTTTAGGCTGCCATGACCCCATTCCTGGGGGCATTCTTCCCCCATTGCGTCGCGCCAATCGAAGCCCCGCTCTCGCCGGTAAAGCAAGCGCTTGTATCCCGTTACTTCTTAGCCGTCCCTCGCCCACCGCTCCCGCCCGGCGACACCCAACCCGCCGGCGGATTGTACTCCGCCCGCGTACTGACCTTCGCGGCGCTCGGGAAGTCGGCCGGCACCTTCTGCGTCACCTTGCCGGTGGCCGCCCATTCCGTCCCGCGCTGGTAGGTCGCGATAAAGC
>JBEKDV010000242.1:0-11795 GCA_050014175.1 Candidatus Solibacter sp.
CCCTCGTTCGTCCCCTCGTTCGTCCCCTCGTTCGTCCCCTCGTTCGTCCCCTCGTTCGTCCACGGTAAGGAACCGATCGGCGGACAGACCCTTGAGCGTTTGCTGTATTCCGCTGGGCCAGCGGATTTCAAGGGAGCTGATTCTACTCTCCGCGCCCAGCCCAAAATGCACGCGCTTGTCGCTGGAAGACATGAACCCGGCGCTGATGGCAACGTGGTTGAATAACACGCGCCCGCTGGCGGTAGTAAGTTTAACCTTGGCTCCAATGGCGTCGCGCGCGCTCTTGTGTCCGACCAGGTTCAGCATCAGCCAGTGATTGCCGGTGCCGGCGGTGTTCATAAGGATGCGCGGCGGCTCGTTCAGCGAGGTGACCACGATGTCCAGCGCCCCGTCGTTGTTCAAATCGGCGAACGCCGAGCCGCGCTGGTAGCCTTTGTGCAAGAAGTCTTTGCCCATCTCTTCGGAAACGTCGATAAACGACTTGCCATCCACGTTCTCGAACATGGTGTCATGCTGCGGAGACTTGGCGTTCACCATATCGACATCGCCGTTGGAGGAGTAGATATCTTTCCAGCCATCGTTGTTATAGTCGATGAAGCCAGTGCTCCAACCCGAGTAAGGCATACTCAGCTTCTGGATTTTGGAGAGCGACGAATAGTACTCGAATAAGTCGCCGCGATTGCGCAGCAGTTGCCATACCTGGCCCATCAGGTTGTTGTAGAAGATATCCACCTTGCCGTCGTTATTGAAGTCCTTGGCGTCGCAACCCATGGAAGAACCGACTTGCGCGTTGTCGTTGTAGGCCACGCCGAGCTCCAGCCCCTTCTCCTCGAAGGTGCCGTTTTTCCGGTTGATGAACAGGGAATTGGGCTCGGTGTCGTTGGCGATGAAGACGTCCGGCCAGCCGTCGTCGTTGAAGTCGGCAATGGAGACGCCCATGCCTTTGCCGGGCGCCGCGGCGAACCCCGATTTGGCGGTCACATCCTCGAACTTGCCGTTCCCCAGATTCCGGTAGAGTCTGCTCGGAACACTGGGATAGCGCCGCGGATCGCAGTAATAGTCTTTGTCGCTCATCATGCAGCGGGCGTCCGTCTTGGGCGTCCAGAGAGTGTAGTTGGAGACGATCAGATCCAGCAGCCCGTCGTTGTCGTAATCGAACCATGCGGCAGCGATGCTGAGAGTGTCGGCCGGCTTGCCGCCGATGCCGGAGGCCGCGGTCACGTCCGTGAAGGTGCCGTCGCCGTTGTTGTGGTAAAGGGCATTCCGGCCGATGCCGCAAATGAAGAGATCCTCGTAACCGTCGTTGTCGTAATCGCCCACCGCCACGCCGAAGTTAAAATCGAGCCGATCGCCGGTGAGGCCCGCCTTGGCCGTTACATCTTCAAAAGTGCCGTCGCTTTTCTGGCGCAGGAGGCAGTTGAAATAGGAAGCGTCGGTCTTCTTGAGATCCGGCAGTTTGGCGCCGTTGGTGAAGAAGATGTCGGTCCTGCCGTCGTTGTCGAAATCGAAGGTGGCAACCCCGCCGCACATGGGCTGGGGAAAGTACTTTCGGCCGGCGAAGCTGTTGTTGGTGGTGTAGGGGATCTTGGATTGCGGCGCCACGTCGATAAAGCCGGGCCGCCGGGCGCGCTGCGGGGGCCGGGCGTGGGCGAGGGCCAGCAGCCATACGGCACAGGTTGCGGCGGCCAGGGGGAGCAGCAGGCGCTTCACTCGAACTTCTCCTGCGATTTTGCCGCGCGCTGTTCCATGGTCAGCTTCTGGGAGAGCGCCTTCTCGCGATCGCCGTCGGCTTTGCGCTGGAGGCGGTAATAGACGGCTGCGAGCGAGATGTGCGCCTCCACGAAACCCGGCGCCTGCTTGACGATGGCTTCCAGCCCGGCCAGCGCCTTATCGAGCCGGCCCGCGGCGAGGTTGACGGCGGCGAGCTGAAACCGCGCCTGCAGGTCGCCGGGCCGAACGCGCAATGCCCGGTCCAGAAGCCTGGTGGCGCCGTCGTAATCCTGATCCTGCTTGAGCAGGACCGCCAGGTTCAGGTTCGACTCGAAATCGTTGGGATTCTGTTCGAGCTCCTTCTGGAATCCCAGGCGGGCCGCCGCGGTGTCGCCCGTCTGTATGTGGGCGCGGCCGAGGTAGGAGTAAACCTCCGGCAACTGGGGATTCAACTGCGCGGCTTTTTGGAAATCGGCAATCGCCGCCTCGTATTCCCCCGCATTCAGGCGGGCGGTTCCCAGTAAGAGGTGGGCTTCCGCCGAATCGCCGTTTCGCAGAATGCGATCGATCATGCGTTGGCCGCGATCGATCTGCTTAGCGCGCAACAATGCCGTCCCCAGCAGGTATGCGATCGCCATGTCGCCCTGCTCCTGTTCCTTGGGCGCGAGCAGGTCGACCACCTTGCGGTCCTCGCCCTGGCGCAGCCAGCAGTCGGCCAGCAGGAGCATGATCTGGCGGTCTGCCGGCTGCTCGCGATGGAGCGCGGAGAGCGATGTGGCGGCGTCGGCAATCTCTCCCAGCTTGTAGTGCGCCAGGGCGACGTTCAAGCGGATGTGCGGATCCTGGGGGCGGCGTTTGAGCGCCTCGCGATACTCCGCGAGAGCCTCGCGGTAACGTCCGGTGCTGGCCAGGGCGACGCCCAGGTTGGAGCGGGCGTCTACCGCATCGGGCCGGAGTTTCAAGTATGCCCGGTATTGCGTAATGGCGCGCTCCAGTTGGCCGGACTGGTGCGACGCAATGGCTTGCTGGAGGATCCACTCCGGATTCTCCTGCCCGTTGGCCGCACAGCAGAACAGCATCAGGGCCATTACTGCGTGGAGGTATCGCATCGGCATCCAGGGCCCAGTCTCATGTGAGTTATGATATCGCCCACGCTTTCCCGATGCCACTGGGACGCGGGGAAGATCGCCAGGTGAGAAGAGTTGGCAGGCGGACCCAGAGGGTACCCCGCCTGCCCCACCTTCTGACGCGCGCAGATTATCAATCTGCCCCACAGAGTTTCAGCACCGTCTCGGCATGCAGGGCGCCTTCCGGACTCTCCTCGTGCTTGAACATCAGGTACAGATCGCGTCCCGCCGCCAGCACCTCCTTCGATCGCGTGACGATGCCCGTCACATCGTCCGCCGTGTATTGGGGCTTGCGGAGGCGGTAGTAGACGAAATCCGCCGTGATCACTTGCGGCACTTCGAGCTTCTCCGATTCCGCCACGCACAGCGACACGTTGCGCTGCCGGAGCGCGTCGTACACTTCCTCCACCAGCCAACTGGCGTGGCGGAATTCGAAGGCGTAGCGCAGGTCGGCGGGCAGCAGGTCCAGGTAGCCGCGCAAGAGCCCGACGTCGCATTTCATGGCCGGCGGCAATTGAAAAAGGATCGGTCCCAGGCGGCGGGCGCTGCGCAGCGGATCGATCGTCTTCAGAAAGAGTTCGGTGGCCTCCGCGGCGTTCTTCAGGCGCAGGATGTGGGTGATGCGCATGTTGGCCTTCACCGCGAAGACAAACCCGGGCGCGGTTTGCGCCACCCAATTCTCCAGCGTGGAGGCCGAGGGCAGACGGCGGAACGTGTAGTTGATTTCCACCGAGTTCAGCCGTTGCGCGTAATATTTCAAAAACTGGTTGGCCGGAGATTTGGCCGGATAGAAGCCCGGTTTCCAGGCCGGGTATGCGAAACCGGATGTGCCAGCATAAAGCGTCGCCATGGCTTATCATAATCTCTGGCTGGAGGCCCTATCTCTGGCCGGAGGCCCTCTGTGTTTTTGGTCCATTGGATCGTGAACTGGCTGCTGGGCGCGCTGGCGCTCTGGCTGGTGGCGCAGATCATCCCCGGGATTCAGATCCGCGGTTTCGGAACGGCCATGCTGGCCACCGTGATGATCGCGCTGGTCGATATCACCATCGGGCCGATCCTGCGATTCATCGCGTTTCCCCTCACGATTCTCACGCTGGGCCTGTTCCGCCTGGTCCTGAATGCGCTCCTGTTGAAGCTGGCGTCGATGTTCACTCCGGGCTTCCGGATCGACGGGTTCCTTAACGCTCTGGTGGGCTCGCTGGTGCTGACGATTCTGGATATCGTACTGCACCGCGTTGTCTGGGCTACTCTATAAACGTGCTGGCGCCATCCAATTCCGCCGAGTTGGCCGAAGCGCTGCGCGATGCCGCGGCGGCCGGCCGGACCATCGCGCTCGCCGGGAATTCCACCAAACGCCGTATGGCGGGCCCGGCGGAGCCCGCCGACGTGGCGCTGACGACGCTCTCGCTGCGCGGCGTGCTGCAATACGAACCGCGCGATCTCACCATCAGCGTCTCCGCCGGATTGAGCTGGTGCGAGTTCACCCGCCTGCTGGCGGAAAATCGCCAGATGGTGCCGCTCGACCCGCCCTTTGCCGATGGCGCCACCGTGGGCGGCGTGATCTCCGCCAATTGCAGCGGACCCCGGCGGCGGCTCTACGGCACGGCGCGCGACCTCGTAATCGGCATGCAATTCGCCACCCTGGAAGGCAAGCTGGTGAAATCGGGCGGCATGGTGGTCAAGAACGTCGCCGGCCTGGACATGGCGAAGCTCATGATCGGATCGTTCGGCACGCTGGCCGCCATCACGGTGGTGAATTTCAAGCTGCAGCCGATGCCCGAAGTGGAGCGCAGCTTTCTCGTGCCCTTCGATTCCGTGGCCGCCGCCATGGCGGCGCGCAACGTCATCCTCACCGGCCCGTTGCAGCCGGCCGCTATCGACCTGCTCAATCCGGCGGCCGCCCGGACGCTGGGCCACTCCACCTGGTTGCTGGCGCTGCGCGCCGCCGGCAACCCTGCCGCCGTGCAACGCTACGAGCGCGAATTCGCCCACTTCGCCGATGCCCAGGCATTCGAGGACGAGCACCAACAGACGCTCTGGCGCCACCTGGAAAACTTCACGCCACACTTCCTGGCGGCGCACGAGGATGGCGCCGTGGTGCGCGCTTCGTGTACCCTGAAAGACTCGGAAGCGGTCATGCAGTCGTTCCCCGGTCCGGCGGTGGCGCGCGCGGGCTCCGGCGTCTGCTATGGTTATTTCGAGCGATCGCAAGCCGCCGCCGAGTGGTTGAGCGGGGTGCAGCCCTCCGGCTGCAAGGCAGTCATCGAGTTCGCCTCCGAGGAGAGCCGCCGGAAGCTCGACCTCTGGCCTTCCCCAGGCGGCGATTTTGAAATCATGAAACGGGTCAAGCATCTGTTTGATCCCGGGAACCTGCTGAACCGTGGCCGACTTTACCGTCTTATCTGAAAAGACCGATTTGGGACCCAGGCAGTTCGATCTGGACCGTTGCGTGCATTGCGGCCTGTGTCTCAACGCCTGCCCCACCTATCGCGAACTCGGCCTGGAAATGGATTCGCCGCGGGGCCGCATCTATCAGATGGTGCAGGTGGCCAACGGCGCCGCCATCGGCGATTCCTATCGCGAGCACATCGGCCTTTGCCTGGCCTGCCGGGGCTGCGAATCGGCCTGCCCGTCGGGCGTGCGCTACGGCCGCATGGTGGAAGACGCCCGCGCCGAACTGGAAGCGCACACCCACCGCGGCTGGTTCGCGCGCAAACTGCGGCGCCTGGTATTTGTGCGCCTGCTGGAATCGCGATCCGCCCTCTCGGTGGCCGGCACGCTGCTCTACCTTTTCGAGGTGAGCGGCCTCAAGGCGATGGCGCGCGGGCTCGGACAGTTAAAGCTGTTCGGCCTGCTGGGCGACCTGCAACAGCTCACGCCGTCGGCCGAGCCGCCGTTCTTCTTCAGCCAGATCGGCCGCACCTTTCCGCCGGAAGGCGAGCGCCGCCATCGCGTGGCGTTTCTGGCCGGATGCATCGCCAACGTGAGCTTCGCGCGGCTGAATGAGGCCACGGTGCGCGTGCTGCAGCGCAACGGCTGCGAGGTGGTGGTGCCGGAGGGCCAGGGCTGCTGCGGCGCGCTGCATCTGCATTCCGGGATGCGCGGCGAGGCGCGCAAACTGGCCTGCCGCAACATCGACGCCATTCTCGGCGGCGGCTTTGACGCCATCATCACCAACGCCGCGGGCTGCGGGTCCACGCTCAAGGAGTACGGCGAGTTGCTGGCGGACCTGCCGGAGTACGCCGAAAAAGCGCGCCAGTTTTCCAGCCTGATGCGCGATATCACGGAGTTTCTCAGCGGGCTCGATCTCAATCCCAAACTGGGTCGCGTGGACGCCGTGGTGACGTACCAGGATTCCTGCCATCTGGCGCACGGCCAGCACATCCGCCAATCGCCGCGCCAGTTGTTGGGCGCGATTCCGGGAGTCACCTTCCGCGAGATGCCCGGCGCCGATATCTGCTGCGGCAGCGCCGGCGTCTACAACGTGGTGCAGAACGAGATGGCCATGCGGATTCTCCAGCACAAGATGGAGAATGTCAACGCCACGCACGCGGAAATCATCGCCACCGCCAACCCCGGCTGCATGCTCCAGCTTCAGGCGGGCGTGAGGCTGCACGGCAGCGGGCAGAGGGTCATGCACGTGGTGGAAGTGCTCGATCTGGCGTATAGGAACGCCAAGTAGCGCGGGCGTTTCGCCTGCCATGCCGGTATTCGTACCGGCATTCTTCGCGAGAACGTCGGCAGAGGCGCCGGCGTGGCAATGCTCCACCTCGCGCGAAGCGTGCTAGATTTACCGCCATGGGAATCCGAAACTCCGTCTTCTCCCTGCTCCTCCTCGGCGCCACCGGCATGTACGCGGCGGACGCTGCCTTGGATTCTTCCATCGCCAAAAACCGCATGGGAACGCTCATAATTCTCACCGCTCCCGGCGCCAAAGTCACCGTGGAGCAGGTGCGCCATGAGTTCTGGTTCGGCGCGACCCTGCCCGGCGGCGTCTTCTCCGGGCGCACCTCCCCGGAAGACATCGCCAAATGGAAGCAGATCTTCACCAGCCACTTCAACGCCGGCGTTCCCGAAGCCGACTTCAAATGGGACGTCATGGAAAGGCAGAAGGGTCAGGTGAATTACAGCGTGGTGGACAACATGCTCGCCTGGACCGAAAAGGAGGGCATCGCGGTGCGCGGCCACTGTATTTTCTGGGGCGTGCCGAACCATGTCCAGCCATGGCTGAAGGAAATGAACGACGACGATTTCAAAGCCACGGTGGCCGAGCGGGGGCGCTCCATCGCCGCGCGCTATCGGGGCCGCTTCGCCGAGTACGACCTCAACAACGAAATGATGCACGCCAACTACTACGAGCAGCGCTTCGGCATCGATTTCACCCGGCAGATGGCGCTCTGGGTCAAGGAAGGCGACCCCAACGCGAAGCTGTTCGTCAACGATTACGACATCACCACCGGCAACCGGCTCGACGATTACGTCAAGCACATCCGCAAGCTGCTGGACGCCGGCGTGCCGCTTTCCGGCATCGGCGTGCAGGGCCACCTGCACGCCGATTCGTTCGATCCTGCGGCGTTACAGAAGTCGCTCGACGATCTCGCGCAGTTCCACCTGCCCATCCGCATCACCGAGTTCAACTTCCCCGGCCAGCGCTCCAAGTACTACACCGGCGACCGCCGCGCCGTGATGCCGCCGGAGGAAGAGCAGGCCAAAGCCGAGGCGCTCACACAGTTTTTCACCATCTGCTTCGCCCACCCCTCGGTGACCGGCATCATGATGTGGGGTTTCTGGGAAGGCGCCAACTGGATCCCGCAATCGTCTCTCTACAAGCGGGATTGGACTCCGCTGCCGGCGGCGAAAGCGTACGAGGACCTGGTCCTCGACAAATGGTGGACCCGTTGGACGGGGACCGCCGGCGCGCAAGGGCGGGCCGAAGTGCGCGCGTTCTACGGAAAACACAAAGTCACGGTGAACGGGAAAGAGACGGTCGTCATCCTGACGAAGGCCGAAGGAAGCAAGAGCGTAAGTTTGAATTGAGAAGAAGAGTCCGAGCTTCGAAGCGGATTGGCAGGCGGAAGCGCCTGCCCTACGCTACTACGCGCTCCTGGTCTTTGTACTGCAATTGATACAGCGTCCAGTAGATGCCGCGATGCGCCAGGAGTTCCTGGTGCGTGCCGCTCTCCCGCAGCTTGCCTTTGTGCATCACCAGAATGCGGTCGGCTCGCTGGATGGTGGAGAGCCGATGGGCAATCACCACCGACGTGCGGCCTTCCACCATCCGGTTGAGCGCGTCGCGCACGCGGAATTCGGTCTCCGTATCCACGCTTGAGGTGGCTTCGTCGAGAATCAGGTATCGCGGATTGTGGGCCAGGGCGCGCGCGAAGCCGATCAACTGCTTCTGCCCGGTGGAGAGTCCGCTGCCGCGCTCGCGGATGGAGTGGCCGAACCCCTCCGGCAAGCCGCGGATGAAGTCCATGAGATTGACCTGCTCGGCCGCGGCTTCCACGGCGTCGTCGCGGATGCCCTCCGTGCCCAGCCGGATGTTTTCCGCCAGCGTGCCGGTGAACAGGTAGGGGTCCTGCAGGACCACGCCGAACATGCGCCGCAGTTCCAGCGGGTCGAAGGCGCGCACGTCCACGCCGCCCACGCGGATGCTGCCCCGCTGCACGTCGTAAAAGCGCAGCAGCAGGCTGATCAGCGTGGTTTTGCCCGCTCCCGTATGGCCCACCACCGCGATGGTTTCCCCGGGCGCGATGGTGAAACTCACGTCGCGCAGCACCCAGTCTTCGCCCTGGTAGGCGAACCAGACGTGGTCGAACTCGATGGGCGAAATCGTCTCCCCCGACGGATGCGGGCGTTGGGGGGCCACCACCTCCGGGACGGTATCCAGCAGTTTGAAAATGCGCTCCGAGGAGGCCATCGCCGATTGCAGGATGTTGTACTTCTCGCTCAAATCCTGTATGGGACGGAAGAAGCGCAATCCGTATTGCAGGAAGGCCGCCACCACGCCCATGGAGAGGGCCCCGGCCCTTACGCGGAATCCGCCGTAGGTCAGAATACCGGCCAGCGCCAGCATGGAAATGAACTCCACCACCGGGTAGAACCAGCCGTACGCCGTGATGGCGTCCTTGAAGGCGTCCATGTGCTGGCGGTTCACCGCTTCGAACTCCTGCCCGGAGCGGCGCTCCCGATTGAAGAGCTGCAGTACCACGATTCCGGTGATGTGCTCCTGCAGGTAGGAGTTGATTTTGGCGATGGCCACGCGGATCCGCCGGTAGCTCTCCGTGACGCTCCGCCGGAAGATCACCGTCGTCACAATCACGAAGGGCATGGCGGTGAGCATGATTGCCGTCAGCACCGGGCTGAAGCTGAACATGATGCCCAGGATGAAGACCAGCACCAGCACGTCGCCCAGAATGGTCACCAGTCCCGAGGCGAAGAGATCGTTCAGCACGTCGACATCGGTGGTCACGCGGGTCACCAGGCGGCCCACCGGATTGCGGTCGTAAAATGCCAGGTCCAGATCCTGCAGGTGCTGCATGAGCTGGCGGCGGAGATCGAACATGGCGAGCTGGCCGGTGTACTGCATCAGGTACATTTGCACGAACTCGCAAACGAAACTCCCGGCCAGCACCGCCAGGTAGAGCAGCCCGATGCGCGCCAGGCCGCTGGCCGCTCCGGCGGGCAGATAACCGGCGAGAAACCCGGGCACAGGCCCCGTGCCGGGGGCGATGTACCGGTCCACCGCGGTGCGCGTCAACAGCGGCCCCAGCACTTGCAGCACCGATTGCGCCAGCAGGAACACCAGCGAAATCGCGATGCGCAGGCGGTAGGGGCGCATGTAACCCAGCAGGCGGCGCATCAGCCGCCCATCGTATGCTTTTACCGGGACTTCCTCTTCCACTCACTCCAGTGTAGCGGGGACAGACGGGACCGACAGCGAATTTCCGGCAAAGTGCGCCGGAAATTCGCTGTCAGTCTCGTCTGTCCCCAGCGGGGTTGCTATGATAACGGTTGGTTCGCCTATGAAGATCGTATGAGTCCGGTGTTGGAATCCCCATCGAAGAACAAGTTGCCGTGGACGGGTATCGCCTGGTTCGGCATTCTGCTGGTCGCCTGCTATGCGCCCGTATTGAGAGCGCTGGTGCGCCAATGGAACAACGATCCCGACATGGGCCACGGGTTTTTCGTCCCGCTGGTCGCCGGCTTCATTATTTGGCAGCGGCGCGAGGAATTGGCCGCCATCAAACCGCAACCCAATTGGTGGGGACTTGTGGTGATTGCCTGGGGTGGGCTCCAACTCCTGGTCGCCACCTTGGGCGCCGAGCTGTTCACGGCGCGCCTGTCGTTCGTCATCACGCTGATCGGTGTCGTGTGGACGCTGGGCGGCACGGTCATTCTGAAAAAGCTCGCGTTTCCGCTCTTTCTGCTCTTTTTCATGGTCCCGATTCCGGCGGTGATCTATAGCGCGGCCACCTTCAAGCTGCAGATTCTGGCCAGCCAGCTCGCCGATGGTGCGCTCACCGTGCTCTCCGTGCCGGTGTTGCGCGAGGGCAATGTTCTGGAGTTGCCCAATCAAAGGCTCTCCGTGGTGGACGCCTGCAGCGGCATCCGTTCGTTGCTCTCTTTGACCTTTCTTTCCCTGGTGTACGGCTACTTTTTTGAGCGCAAGACCTGGGTGCGTGTGGTTCTGTTCTTCTCCACCATTCCCATCGCGATCGTTGCCAACGCCAGCCGTGTCACCATTACGGGCATCATGACGCAGATCAAAGCGGATCTCGCCGAAGGGTTTTTTCACGAGGCGGAGGGCTGGGTGATTTTCATGATGGCGCTGGTCATCCTGATCGTCTGGCACCAGGTGCTGGTGCGCGGGTCGAACTTCGTGGCAGCCAGGAGGAGCCGGTGAACTTTCTCAACAACAAGCACGCGCGTATCGTGACGGTCATCCTGATCCTCCTGGGGATCGCGTTTTACACCGTCGCCTTGCGCGCCGAGAACGTCCCGCCAACCTCACCGCTGGCCAGCTTCCCAACCGGCATCGCCGGCTGGCAGGTGTACAAAGAAGTGCCGATCGAGCCGGAAACGCTGGAAGTTCTGAAGGCCGACGACACCCTGAACCGGATCTATGTCAGCCCCGCGCGCGACGCCAGCGCCTTCTTATTTGTCGCGTTCTTCAAGACGCAGCGCTACGGGCAGGCTCCCCACTCGCCGAAGAATTGCCTGCCGGGGAACGGCTTTGAACCGATCGAGTCCGGGCCGATCACGGTGGCGGTTCCGGGCCGGGCCGAACCGGTACGGATCAACCGGTACCTTACCGCCCGCGGCGACGACAAGAGCGTGACGCTGTACTGGTACCAGAGCCATGACCGTGTGATCGCCGGTGAATTCACCGCCAAGTTCTGGCTGATCGCCGATTCCATTCGCTACCACCGCAGCGACACCGCGCTGGTGAAGATCGTGGTGCCGGTGCGCGACGGCAATGCCGATGCCGCCACGCAGACCGCAATCGATTTCGTGAAAGCTATTTTTCCCTCTCTGGCGCGCCAGTTGCCGTCGTAGTCTTCCTTACATTTGCTTGCCCGTGGCCGACGTGGCCCAGCGGCCCCTATGCGGCGTATGGACAAAGGGTATACAATTCAAATGAATGCCCAGGGCGAAACTGCCTTCCTTCGACTGGGATGACGCCAACCGCGCCCACATCGCCAGACACGGCGTCACCGCGGCCGAGGCCGAGCAGGTCGTCCTGGGCGCTTCGCTGCCACTTGTGACCGAAGAGCGCGGTGGTGAGGATCGGCACACTGAGTTGGGCGAAACAACCGAGGGGCGGCTATTGCTGGTTGTCTGGACTTGGAGGCGCAGTGGGATTCGCGTAGTGACCGCGTTCCCGGCGAGGCGGAAATGGCGCGCCCTATGGAAGCGCGTTAAGGGAGAACACGATGCCTAAGAAGAAGCTGGCGG
>JBEKDV010000243.1:0-12126 GCA_050014175.1 Candidatus Solibacter sp.
ACCGGCACAACGGCACGCCTTCGGCGTGGATGATGACGCCGTCACCCCCGGCTCAAATGCCGTTCCCGGCCTGGGTCACTCCAATCGAGCGCTACTGGGTCAATTCTCGTGAGCACCGAAGGGCAACAACCAGCAAAGAGAAGGCGGAGGCTTCCCGAGCAAACGGTCAGCTCGGTGGTAGACCGCGCAAGAAGACAGTGAAAGGTGGCAAGTGAAAATGTCGGTCTTTAAACGGGGAGCAGGTTCGTACTACTATTACGAGTTCGTTTTCGAAGGGAAGCGAGTCAGGGAATCCACGAAGACGACCAGCAAAACGTTGGCCCGTGAAGCGGAACGGCTGCGGCGTCGAGAGCTGGAGAAGATCTTGGCGGGTGTGCCCGTTGAGCGCAGAAATACACGGATACGGTCTGTTGCAGACTCGATTGCGAACTACCTCGTAGCCTTCGAGGTCAACCATCGCCCGAAGACGACTGTGAATGTAAAGACTCGACTGGCCCACATCAAGCGGTTACTTGGCCCCACCTTGATCCCTGACCTCTCTGAGGATCAGCTCAAGCGATACATCCAAGCCCGATTGGAGGAAGGCGTCTGTGGGCGGACGATCAACATGGAGATTGCGGACTTGAGCCGGACACTGGGGAAACCCTGGAGTGTGGTCTGGCCTCAATTGCGGAAGATGGAGGAACGTCAAGATGTCGGCCAAGCGCTTACAGCCGACGACGAGGGTAGATTGTTGGCGCTCCTCGGTTCTACGAAATCCAAGTTGGGCGAAGTATTCGTGCGCGTCGCCCTCTTCACCGGTATGCGGTATGGCGAAATCCTGGGGCTGACATGGGCGCAGACAGACCTCCTCCGCCGTGTCATAACGGTAGGGAAAGCGAAGAGCGCCGCAGGCACGGGAAGGCTAATCCCCATGAACAACGACCTGGCCGCTTTGCTGACGGCACACGCAGAGTGGTTTCAGGTGCAGTTCGGCGAAACGCATCCTGAGTGGTTCCTCTTCCCGTTTGGATCACCGAAGCCCCAAGACCCGAGCAGACCTGCAACTACCATGAAGACCTATTGGCGGAGTGTACGAAAGCGAGCGGGACTGGTTTGCAGGTTCCACGACCTTCGTCACACCGTGGCAACGAAGATGGCAGAAGCAGGGGTGGCGGAAAGCACGATGCTTGCTCTCATGGGCCACATGAGCAGAAAGATGCTGGAACGGTACTCCCACATTCGTATGGCCGCGAAGCGGGAAGCAGTTCAATCACTGTCCACGCAGGCCAAATCGTCCGCAACACCCCCAAAATTCCCCCCACTCATCAGCGCGGGACGATTGAACTAGGCGTATGTCGTTTAGAATCTGGTAGGCGCGGCTGGACTCGAACCAGCGACCCTCAGCTTAGAAGGCTGATGCTCTATCCACCTGAGCTACGCGCCCGCGTATCTACGATTCTACCGTGCCGGCAGCCCGGGCAGAACATCGGCCGCCCCCGCCGCCACCCGCGCGCCCGGCAGCCGGAAGCTGAACCGCGCGCCCTGGCCGGGGACCGATTCCACCCACATATCGCCGCCATGATCCAGCACCGTCTGCCGCGATAGCGCCAGTCCCAGTCCCAGCCCGTTGCGCTTGCCCGAACTCACGAACGGCTGGAACAACTGCGCCCGAATCTCCTCCGCGATCCCCGGGCCGGTATCCTCCACGTGCACCACCGCCGACCCATCCCGCACCTCCGCCGTAATGCGCACTTCGCCCGCGCCCGCCATCGCCTCCAGCGCGTTGCCGATCAGGTTGGCAAACGTGCGCTCCACCCGGCTGCGCTCCAGCGGCACTTCGATCTCCGCCGCAATCTCCAGCCCGAGCACCACTCCCTGCTGCTCCGCCGCCGCGGCCAGCGCTTCGCACGCCGCCAGAGCCACCTCGCGCAGCTTGCACATCTCTGGCTGACTTCCCTTCCCCCGCGATACGTTGATCAGATCCTGCAAGAGTTCCTGTATGCGCCGCGACGCGCGGTAGATGTTGCCCGCCAGCCGCTTCACGTTGGCCGGCGGCAGATCCGTATCCACGAGCATCTCCGCGCCCCCGTAGATCGCCGCCAGCGGATTGCGCAGATCGTGTACGATCGATCCCGAAAGCCGCCCGATGGTGGCAATGCGCTCCTGCCGGATCAGCTCCTCGCGCGCCTGCCGAATGCTCGCGCACATCGTGTTGAACGTCCGCGCCAGCCGCCCCAGCTCGTCTTCACTCCGCACCGGCACTTCGATCGCGTAGTTCTGCCGCGCCACCTCCGCCGCCGCCCGGTCCAATTGCTCCACCGGCTCCACAATGCGCCGCGCCAGCAGGTAGGTCAGCGCGAACCCCACCGTCATGGCGCCCAGCCACAGCAGAACGATATTCGTATAGAGGCTGGCGATCCGCCGCCGCGCCCCCTCGAAGGAGCGCAGAATGCAGATCTTGCCCACCGGGCGCCCCATGAGGTCGGTCAGTGGCGATTCGAAACGCGCGTACTCCACCACCCCATCGCTCACCTTCCCGCTGCCGCCCTTCCCGGCCAGGTCCGCCACCACCGCCGCCGTGGCGCGCGGGTTCAAGGTGGACGCGATCACCCCCGAGGGCGCCAGAAACACGAATTCGCTGTTGGTCGCCGCTTTCAACCGCTGCGCCACAATCGCGTCCACCCGTTCGCCCGCCACCAGCACGTTCAGCAGATCCTGCCCGCCCTCCGACTGCACGTAAACCGGCGTCACCGAGAGGTTATACAGTTCGCCCGCCTCCAGAAAGAAGCCCGACGATTGCTGCGGAAATCGCGTCTCGGCCGACTGCACCAACTCCAGGTCCTTGCGCAGCGAGGGCGCCGTCACCCCGCCCAACGACGCAATCACCTTGCCCCGCGGGTCGGTCACCAGGAACAGGCCGGCGGACGTCGAAATCCGCGACCACAGTTCGCTCGCGCTATCCCGTATCGTGGCCTGGTCGCGCGTCCCGAACGCCGCCCGCACGTCCGACATGCCGGCCAGCAGCCGGCTCACCGAGTTCAATAGTTCCGTGCGCGCTTCCCACAGCGAAGCGTAAGCGTGAAAGCTGCCCTGCACTTCCGCTTCCAGGCTGTCCGACATGCTCTTGGTGATATGGCGCAGCACAATCTGCCCCGCGATGGCGAACAACACCGTGATCGCCACCGAAGTGGAGAGCATGATCTTCGTCAACAGCGACAGACGCGAGAACCGCCGTCTCATCGTTTGGGCGCTCCCGGATAGGCGGCGTCGTTGCCCGCCGGCGGATAGTCGTTTCCGTACTTGTTGAGATGCGGCGCCGGAATGAAGCCCGTCTCCGAAATGGAGATCAGCGGCAGCCCCAGTCCGCCCTCCGGCACCGTAATCCGGCGCTCCAGAAATTTCAGGTTCTCCTCCAGCGCGCGCTCGTGAAACAGGCGCAACTGGTATTCCCCGGGCGGCACGCCGCCGATGGCGTACTTCCCGCTCGATTGCGTCACCGCATACCACGGCGTGTTCACCACCGCGATGATCGCGCTCATCGTCGCATGAATGTTGCAGAAGACGCGCACGATGCCGGCGTGCCGGAACGTCACGCTCCGCGAGGTGCGCGGCGCATACAGCCCCACGTCAAACGGCTGCCCGCTGAAATTCGAAAAGGCGTTGTGGAAGATCAGGTCCAGATTCGGCAGCTCCACGGTGCTGCCCAGCGAGATCGCCACCACGTGCGGCTGGAATTGCTTGTCCTTTTGCAGCATCTCCACCCGCTTGGGCGGCATGGCGGGCGCCGGACGGTCCACCGGCTCCAGCCACAGCACCACGCCCGCGTAGTCCTTGTGCCTGCGCACCGCCGGGTCCCTGGAATTCGTCAGCTCCACCTCGCCCGTGACCACAGCCCCGAACGCCATTCCCAGGCCCACGCTAGAACAGATAAGCCAGCGCCAGATCATAGTGATTGTTGATTCGCACTCCCTGTCCCAGAACCATCGTCCGCAACTGCGAAGCTTCCAGGCCCATCAGCACATTCGGCGCCACGCGGAAGTACGCGTTGCCTCCAAATAGCAGGTTCTTGCCGATCCCGCCCGCCGCCAGATCGTGGTTGGCATCGTCCACCTGCCCGGTAAACAGATGGAAATCGAGGCGCGGCAGCACGTGCAGCGTCAGTTGTCCCCATCCGCCCTTGCTCCCTACCGCCTCCCCGTAGTTCTGATAGATCGCGAACCCCTGGCGCGTCCCGCTGCCCAGGTGCGCCACGTTCTGCCCGCTATAGAACACTCCGCTGAACTCCACCGCCTTCCACGGATTGAAAAACCAATCCATCGCGAACAGATTCGAAGGGATCGATTGTCCCCCCGCATGCGTCGTGCTCGTGTGGAAGCCCGCCGCGATCTCCAACCGCCGCGCCTCGTCCAGCTTGTGATGGAAGTTGACCCGGCCTTCCGCCGCCGGCCGCGCCGCTTCCACCGCCGCCGTCCCCACATACGGACCGATCTCGCGCGTCTGCACCACGCCCACCTGCGCGGTCACCCCGTTGGACGCGCCCAGCCGGACCTCCTGCTCGAAGCGCACCTGCGGCAGCCACAACCACAGATTTCCCGCCCCCGTGAGCGGAGAAACTCCCACCTGGGCCAGCGAGCTCGGCTCGCGCGGATTGAAAATCGGCTTTTCCAAGCCGGCCATCGCGCTGCGATCCTGCCACGCGATCTCCACCGACGCGGTGCGCAGGCGCATGGTCGAGTTCGTCCCCGCCGTAAAGAAGTCCATGTACACCGACCCGTTTACCTTGCCGCCCCAGATGGCGCGCGGCCCATCGAATTCCAGGCCCAGGATGGTCTGGCGCACCGTCGCCCCGTCGTGCCCGGCGCCGGTCGGCGCGGCCGTCACCGGGTAGTCCACCCCGCCGCTCTGCTTGGAGTTCGCAAACGCGTTGAACAGCGCCATCCCCGCCAGGCGAATCGGGAACTTCTGCGACGCCTCCACTTTGGTCTGCGCCTGCTCTTCGGTGCGCTGCCGCTCGATGTCGAGCCGCTCCTCCACCGTGGCCGGCGCGGGCGCCGGCACTGTCGCAGCCGTCCCCAATTGCGCCTGCAACGCGCGCACCTGCTCGGTGAGCGCGCGATTCTCCTCTTCCAGCCGGTCCAGCCGCTCCAGGATTTTGGCCAGGTCCGGCGCCGTCTGCGCGCACAACGAAACCGGCGCCAGCCAAAGCGCCAGGCAGATGTAGAGTAGCCTTTCAGGCTGCCATGCCCCCATTCGTGGGGGCATTCTTCTCCCGCGCCTCCGCGTCAAATCGAAGCCTTTCGTGCTTGGTTCCACCTTCGCCCCGAGTACCCTCTCGGTCGGGAGCCGTTGGTCACCTGCCCTACTGCGTCCTGCCATTGAGAAGTTGCTCCAGTTTCCGGCGCACCAATGCCGGCGAAAATGGTTTCGCAAAAAACGCCTCCACTCCCAACGCCACCACCCGCTCGGGAGTCGCCGGGTCGGTGTCGGCGCTCACCACGATAATCGGCATGCCCGAGAGCCTTTCGTCCGCCCGCACCCGCCGAATCAACTCGTACCCATCCATGCGCGGCATATTCAGGTCCGTGACCATCACCCGTACCGCCCCCAAGCCGCCTTCCAGGATGCGCAACGCTTCCGCCGCCGACGCCACTGTCCGCACGCTCACGCCGGGAATTCCCAGAAACGCGATCTCCAGCATCACCGCGCTGCTTTCGGAGTCCTCCACAATCAGGACGTCGGGCATTCTGCTATTGTCTCCAATCCTGAACCGCACGGATTCAGTCGCGCGGGGTGGAACCTGTAAATTCAGGGGACGAAGCGGTACCCGACCCCGTGCACGGTGAGAAAATGACGCGGCACGTTGCCGTCCGGCTCCAGTTTTTGCCGCAGCTTCACCACGTGCGCATCCACCGTCCGCGTGTTCGGGAAGAACTCGTATCCCCAAACCGAATTCAGAATCATGTCGCGCGTCAGCGGACGGTCCGGATTATGCAGAAAATAGGTCAGCAGATTGTATTCCGCCGGCGTCAGCTTGAGATCTTCGCCCTTGCGCTTCACGATGCGCCGTTCGAAATCCACCTCCACGTCGGAGAAGTGAATCACCTTGCGGGCGTCGCCGCCGGCCCGCCGCAGCACGGCCCGGATGCGCGCCATCAGCTCGCGCGTGCCGAACGGTTTCACCACGTAATCGTCCGCGCCGATTTCGAGCAGCAGCACCTTGTCGATTTCATCGCCCATGGCGCTCAGCACGATGATCGGCGTGGCCACGCTCGCCGCCCGCAACTGCTTGCAGATCTCCGTGCCGCTCATCCGCGGCAGCCGCAAATCCACCAGCACCAGGTCGGGCTTCAGCGAGAGCGCCATCTCGAAGCCTTCGCGCCCGTCCCCGGCCTGCACCGCACGAAAGCCCTCCTGTTCCAGCATCACCACGATCGTGTCGCGCAGGCTTTCGTCGTCGTCGATTACGAGAATCGTCTGCATGGTCGGCACTCCCGATTGTATCCAATCCCGTGGCGCCCCCCTTCGCCTCTTCCCTCAGCGCTCTCCGCTCCCCCCGCGCGCCCCCGCGCCATCACATGAATTCCTGCGTTTGCCTGACTCTTTTCTTCTCCGCCTCTTCCTCCGTGTCTCCGCGCCTCCGCGTCAAAATGTCCTCTCTGCGGTGAACCCACTCCTTCCCTCTCGGACACTCTGCCACCTCCTCCTCTTGCCCGACGCGCCAGCCTTCGGCCGGTTTCACCCTACAATATGAAGATGCCGTTTCTCAAAGTGGGCACGCTGGCGCAACTGCCCCCCGATTCCGTCATGGAAGTGATGGTGGACGATCGACCCTATGCCATTTGCCATGCCGGCGGAGCCATTCGCGCCCTCAGTGGCGTCTGCATCCATCGCGGCGGACCGCTCGGCCAGGGTCAGATCCACGGCGGGTCCGTCGTCTGCCCCTACCACCTCTGGGAATTCGATTGCGCCACCGGCGAGTACGATTACGACCCCACCAGGCGCGTGCCCACTTTCCAAGTCAAAGTGGAAGGCGCCGACATCTACATCCAGGTCCCCTAAGTGCCCGAACTTCCCGAAGTCGAAACCGTGGTCCGCTCCATCGCTCCCCTGACCGGCCAGCGCATCCTCACCGCTGAATTTCGCAATCTCCGCATCCTCCGCGGCGGCCATCCCGACGCGCTCTCCGCCCGCCTGCAGGGCCGCCGCATCCTCGCTGTCCGCCGCTATGGCAAGTTCATCGTCGCCTCCCTCGAAGGCGGCGGCTATCTCACCATCCACCTCGGTATGACCGGCCGCCTGCTGCTCGGCGGAACCTTCGGCAAACACACCCACGCCATCTTCACCTTCGACCGCGCCACCCTCCTGTTCGACGACAGCCGCCAGTTCGGCTCCATCGAGTTCACTGAAGAATTTCCCCCCCGCGTGGCCCGCCTCGGACCCGAACCGCTCGAAATCCCCTTCGACCAGTTCGCCGCTGCCCTCCGCCGCCACCAGACCCGCATCAAATCGCTGCTCCTCGACCAGACCTTCCTCCGCGGCGTCGGCAATATCTACGCCGATGAAGCGCTCTTCCGCGCCGGCATCCATCCCCTGGCGCTCGCCCAACGCATCCGGCGCGACCGGGCCCGCAGACTCTTCGACGCCATCGCCGCCGTGCTCACCGAGGCCATCGCCGCCGGTGGGTCTTCCATCTCCGATTACGTCGACGCCGAAGGGCGCAAAGGCTTCTTCCAGATCAGCCACCGCGTCTATCAGCGCACCGGCGAACCGTGTACTTCCTGCGGAACCCCCGTCCGCCGCGTGACCGTCACCGGGCGCAGTTCCCACTTCTGCCCCCGCTGCCAAAAGCGGTAGTATCGTAAGTATCGGAAACCTGGGCGTGAAGCGACGCATCACTAGTTGCGTAGCGCAGTTGAGCCTAGACTAGAGGAGATTTTCAAACGTGAAGCGTATTTGCCGTTTCCTTCCCCTGCTGTTTTGCATTTCCTTCGCCTACGCGCAAAGCGCGGTCGATGTCAACATGGGTTTCGGAACCTTCCACGATAAGGCGTCCGGCTCTGGCATCGACTCCACCACCTTTGCCTCCTGCACCACCGGCAGCACTTGTCTGCTGACGCCGTCCCTGAGCGGTTTCTTCATGGGCTTCGGCGGCACCATCATGCTCAACAAGCATTTGGGTTTTGGCGCCGAAGCCAGCCTTCAGCCCAGTAAGCAGGATTATGCCGGCTTCCAATCCAGGCAGATTTTCTACGATTTCAACGGCGTTTACGCGCCGATCAACGAGAAGAAGTACATGGTGCGCCTGGAAGGTGGAATTGGCGGTGCCACCACCAGTTTCTCCTACAGCGCCAGCTCTTGCGTGGGCACCGCGGTGTGCCAGACCCAGTCGCAGGCGGTGGGCAGCGCCAAACACTTCCAAGTCCATTTCGGAGCCGGCGTCCAGCTCTATGTCACCGAGCACCTCTTCATTCGTCCCGAGTTCGACCTGCACTACGTTCCCAACTTCACCAATCAATTCGGCAGCTCAATCGCTCCCGGCGCCATGGTCTGGATCGGCTACAGCATGGGCGATCGGTAAGACCCGTATGGTAGGGCAGGCGGGGTACCCTCTGGGTCCGCCTGCCAACTCTTGATCCGGCTCCCGGCCGATCCGGAAGCCCCTCGCACCTTACCGGCATTGCAGTCTAGTCTCTTCATACTATGGACGGGCCAATGACCCCTGGGCTATCCTTTTCTGGCATCGGAGGGGGATTCATGACGAATCGCGCGAAGCTCTGCCCGCGAACACTCGCCTTGGTCTTACTCGCCTGTCTGGCCGTGTCGCTGGTCTCGGTTGCCTACCCCATTTACGTGATCCGGCCCTTCCGGCATCAGGGCGCGCGGGAACTGGCGCTCGCCCTCGCGCTCATCCGCTACCGGCCGTTAATCACCGTCCTCACCGCCGTGACGGCGCTCCTGGCGCTGGCCGCATCCTGGCGCGCACAGCCGCTCAAGTGGAGGCGCATCCTCTCGGCGGCCGGCGCGGCCCTGGTCGTCGTTCTCGCCTTTCTGGCGCGCGTCAATGTTTACGAGCTGATGTTCCACCCCATCGTCCACGCTTCCTTCACCGCCGCGCGCCAAGTCAAGCTGGATGGAGCCGAGAAGGTAATTGCCGTACGCATCGGCCCGGAGGCGCGCGCCTATCCCATCCGCGTCATGGCCTACCATCACATGGTCAATGACGTGCTCGGCGGCGTCCCCATCGTCGCCACGTATTGAACGCTCTGTCACACCGGTCTGGTGTGGGCGAGAGAGGTAGACGGCGTGCGCCTGACGTTCCATCTGGCCGGCATCAATAACCAGAATTTCCTCATGCGCGACGAGGAGACGGGCACCTATTGGCAGCAGATCACTGGCGCCGCCATTTCCGGGCCTCTCGCGGGCCGCAAATTGACCTCGGTTCTCTCCGATGAGCTGACGCTGGCCACCTGGAAATCCGAAGAACCGCAAGGAACCGTTTTGGATGATGTCCCCCGCTACATTTCCGACTATGCCGCGAGAGACTGGGATGTCCACATGCAGCGCGCGCCCACCGTCTTGGATTTTCCGGAGCACGCTCTCACCGCGCGCGATCTCATGCTGGGAATCCAGGCCTACGGGGCCAGCCGTGCGTTTCTATACGGCCGCGTGGCCAGCGAAAAGCTCGTCCAGGATCACGTCGGTTCCGAGCCGGTGCTGCTCGTTGTGGGACCTGACGATCAATCCGTGCGCGCGTTCCGCAACCGTATCCCGGGCGTGTCCGGAACCCCTGACTTCTACCGTATCGCTGCAGACCCAGCGGGTGTTCTGCTTCTCGACGACGCCACCGGCAGCCAGTGGAACTTCCAGGGATGCGCCATTTCCGGAAAGGTGAAGGGGCTTTGCCTGGAGCCGATTCCCATGCTCAAGGATTACTGGTTCGACTGGCGCAACTACCATCCCCAGACCACCGTTTACGGCAAAGGAAACTGACCAACATGAGCGACCACCCAAACCCGAAACCGAAACTCGAAATGGAACCCATGTTCCTGCCCGGCGTCGAGCACAATCCGCAACCGGGCCCTTATGCCGACGCCCTCCGCATGATGCAGGCTGCGGGGCCCGAGTACCCGCAGATCTGGCACATGTTCGCCTTCAAACCGGAGGCCACCGGCCATCTGGCGCGCTTCACCCAGGAGATCATGCGCGAACCAGCGCCGCTAAGCCCCTGGCTGCGGGAGTTGATCGCCGCCTATACCTCGGCGCGCAATCATTGCCCGTTTTGACTGAAATCTCACGCCGCGGTCGCGGCGGTTCTGTTGGAAAGGGAGAGCGCCACGCCCATCGACGCCGGGGAGTTCGTCGCCGGAGTGATTCGCGATCTGGAAACCTCCCCGCTCGATGAAAAGCACAAAGCGCTTTTCCGCTTCGTCGATCGCGTGAACCATCACTCCCAAGAGATCACGCGCGAAGACATGCAGCCTCTCTACGCCGTGGGCTGGGACGACGAGGCCATTTACTACGCGATCACCGTCTGTGCCCTCTTCAACTTCTACAATCGCTGGGTCGACGCCAGCGGTGTGCACGCCCTGTCGGATGAGGCCCACCGCCAGGGCGGAAAGCGCTCGGCCGACATAGGCTATGTCAGAAAGTAACCCCGCCCCCGCGCCCGCCAACAATCCGAGCATTCGCTTACCCAGCGTGATCCGTTGAAAAGCTATGGAGTAGACTGGTACCGGAGGTTCCCACAGTGCCGTTTGACCGGATTTCGATTGACCCCAGTGTGTGCCACGGTCAGGCCTGCGTTAAGGGAACGCGCATTCCCGTTCACCAGATCGTTCGCATGCTCGCCAACAACGATACGGTGGAAGAGCTACTGGGCGAGTACCCGTCCCTGTCCCGCGAGGACGTCCTGGCTTGCCTCGACTATGCCGCCGCGCTCACCGAAGAGCAGGTTACCCCAATTCAGATCGCCGGCGATTGACGAATGGACATCCTGATCGACGAGAATATCCCCCTGATGACCGTCGCGGCCCTCCGGGAACTCGGTCACGACGTGAAGGACACCCGGGGCACGGCAAATCAAGGGCTGCCGGACGCCGGGCTGTGGATGTTGGCACTCGCTGAAGACCGGATGCTGATCACCACCGACAAGGGTTTCACCGAACGCCGCCATGCCGCGCACTCGGGCATCCTGGTAGTGCGCCTCCGTCAGCCGAATCGACACAAGATTCACAACGCCGTGATGCTCGCCATGGGGCGGTTCGCAGAACGGCAGTGGCCCAGCCTCCTGGTGGTCATGCGAGATCAAACAATGAGCGTCTCGCGCCAGCGCCGGTAGCTCTGCTGTACCGCGAACCCGAGTCACGCCAACATCGAAAATATTTAACGCCCTCACCCTCAACAACTTAACCTCTTCCGAGCGCTGTTTCCCCGCCGTCCCCCGTGACCTCGTGTGCCATCCTGAAAACGGGCAGAGCTGATCGTGAAACCGCGGTTCGCCGACCTGAACGCCGTCGTGGCTTTCCGCGCGCCCGCTCCGGGAAAAGGGTCAAAAGGGGACAAATTTGTCCCGCTTTTCGTGACAAATTCATGATAACTTGTGTGTTTTCAACAAACCGTTCGTTCGACGCGGGACAAATTTGTCCCCCTGTCAAGCGCCCCGCCCCTAGCGCCCCGCCCCCAGCAGCTTCAGATCTTTCAGCACGCTCAGCATCCCCGGCACCAAGGTAATTACGAACAGCACCGGCAGGATGAACAGCACGATCGGAAACAGCATCTTGATCCCCGCCTTCAGCGCCTGCGCCAGGCTCGTCCCGAACTTCTCGCTCTGGATGATCATCGCCGACAGGCTCTTGATATCCTCGATCCCCGTCCGCCGCACGAACTGGTTGAAGCTCTTCCCCCGCTCCTGCCCCGCGCGCACCTGCATCACCACCGTGGCGAATTCGTTGGCCAGATCCGGGTAGATGTACTGCATCTCCTCGCTCACCCGCATCATCGCCTGATCCAGACCCAACCCCGTCCCCAGCACGATGCCCAGCAGGTCCACCGTGTCGGGCAGCGCCTCCTGCAACTTGCCGCGATAGCTCTTCACCAGCCGGTACAAAATCTGCTTGGGCAGGATGAACCCCAAGAGCAGCGCCG
>JBEKDV010000244.1:0-11716 GCA_050014175.1 Candidatus Solibacter sp.
ATCTTGCTCATCACAAATATTCTATTGCCTCGCCGCTCCGCCGAGTACATTTCCTCTCAATTTTGTTTTGTACCGACACCACCAACCAGGGGCTCTGGATCCGGAATTTTGCAAGTCCCTAGGAACCGCCTGCCCCACCTTTTGGCAGGGTGAAGGTCCGCTCCAGCTTTTGACAAGCTGAAGCAGGGTGAAGGGCTGCCCCACCACGGACGGTTACTTGCGGGTGCGCCTTGCTACAATCGGACGACGCGGATGTCCATGGAAGCAGACCAGTCGAAATTCACGGTGGAAGATATCGCCACGCGCTCGCGCGGAGAGATGATTCCGCTGAGCAGCAAGTTTTCCTACTTTGCCACCCTGCCGATCGCGGAGGAAGACCTGCGGCAGTACCTGCACGACCCGATCGCGGCGATCTCGCCCGCCATCGTGGCGGCGCTGCCTCGTATGGGCATTGTTCTGGCTCCCTACGTGGAGAAGGGAAATGGCAAGGGCGTGGACTGCGTGACTTTCGAACGACCGAGCGAAGCGCGGCACATTCCCAGTTCGCGCACGGAACGCCAGGGGCTGCTGGTGCTGGTGCTCGGCGTGAAGGATATCGAGGTGGCCGACTACCACTATCAGTTCTACAACGCCCTGGCGGGGATCGTGGCCGAACGCTGGCCGCAGGAGGTTCAGGAGCGTTTTTTCCGTACGATTCGGGAGGAATTGAGCGCCGAAATCCACGGGGAAGTGGATGAAAAGAGCTGGCACCTCAAGCAGGCACTGCTGCGCCGCCAGACCAACGTGCGCAAGGAAACCAAGCTGTTTCGCGATTATGCGCGGCAGGCGTTCGAAGACACGCTGACGCTGTACCTGCACGGCACGTGTTGCGATATCGACGTGGAAACCGGACCGCGGCAGATGCCGGGGAGGTATTTGCGGCGCAGGCTCGAACTGCTGATTGCGATTTATCCGCCGCCGGAAGGGTACGCGGTGCTGCCGGAGCACTTGAAGCCGCGGTAGTGCGGGCGGGATTAGCCCATCAGTTCGGCCAGGATGCGGGCGGCCACTTGTTTGCCGCGCTCTCCGGTTTCTCCGGTGGGGCCGACACAGGAGGGGCAGCCGGCTTCACAGGCGCACGAGGCTAACAGGCCGGCGGTCTGGCGGAGCAGTTCGGGGGCCAGGCGATAGAGCGGCGCACTCTGGCCCACGCCGCCGGGATACATATCGTAGAGATACAAGTTGGGCTCGAAGACCTCCAGGCCACCGGCAATCTCTTCGCTCAGGGCGACGCCGAGATCGCGCGGATCGCACATCAACAGGAGCGCGGCCACGGTGCGCAGGGCGTTGCCCAGTCCGGTGATGCCGCTCTGCTTCTCAGTGGGGGTGAAATCGGTGAAGCGCGCCAGGAACGGCGCGGGGAAGTGGAGCCAGAAGGCGGTGGTGTGCATCTCCTGCTCCGGCATATTGAGCTTGCCGGCGCCCACGTTTTCCATGGTGTAGAACTTGATTTTCTTGAAGCCGACGATCTGGCGGTTGACGCGCACGTCGCCGTGCGCGCGGCGGGCGGCTCCCGGATCGCGGCCCTGAGGGGCGCCCTCGAACTCCTGGAGGGTCTTGACCTGGGTGTAGTCGATGGCGTCGGTGTAGTAGTCGCAATCCACGCTCTTCACGTAGGCCTTGCGCTGGTCGTAATCGAAGCGTTCCACGTGAAACTGGCGCGCCTCGTGAAGGTAGATGGCCTTTTCGTGGAGGGTGGTGAGCGCGGTGGGGAAGGAGACCTCGGCGATGACTTTGGCTTCGCCGGTGATATCCACGACGACGAAATTGTCGCTGGTGACGGAGCGCAGGCTGGTGGCGTCGGCGGGGTAGGTGTCGCTGGTCCAGTGCCAGGCGCCGGCGGAGTGGTGGAGGAATCCGCCCTCTTCGAGGAAGGTGCAGATGGGGGCGAGATCGTGCGGGCCGAATTTTTCGCCGTCGCGGAGGGGCAATTCAAAGGCGGCGCATTTCAAATGGGCCAGGAGGATTTCGAGGTTCTCGGGATTGATGTAGGCGTGCTCGGGGGAGCGGCCGAAGAAGTAATCGGGATGCTCGACGATGTATTGATCGAGGGGCGCGCTACTGGCCACTAGGACGGCGGCGGAGGTTCCCTGGCGGCGTCCGGCGCGTCCGGCGCGCTGCCAACTGGAAGCGATGGTGCCGGCGTAGCCCGCCATGACGACGGCATCCAGCGAGCCGATATCGATGCCCAGTTCGAGGGCGTTGGTGGCTACCACGGCGCGGATCTTGCCATTGCGCAGGCTCCGCTCGATTTCGCGGCGCTCGCGCGGCAGATAGCCGCCGCGGTAGCCGCGCACGGTTTCGCTGGGGATGGGGCCGCGGTCGCAGGCGTCCTTGAGGTAGGTGACGAGCACCTCGGTGGCCAGCCGGTTGTTGGCGAAGACGAGGGTTTGGAGATTGTTCTCGATGAACTTGAGCGCCATGCGGCGGGTTTCAGCGATGTAGCTGCGGCGGATGCCCAGTTGGCGGTTGACCACCGGGGGATTGTAGAAGATGAAAAACTTCTCGCCGCGCGGCGCGCCGTTGCGCTCCACCAGTTCGAAGGGTTGGCCGGTGAGGGCTTCGGCCAACTCGCGCGGATTGGCGATGGTGGCCGAGCAGCAGATGAATTGCGGCTTTGAATTATAGAACTCGCAAATGCGCTAGAGGCGGCGGAGCAGGTTGGCGAGGTGGCTGCCGTAGACGCCGCGATAGTAGTGCAGTTCGTCGATGACGATGTAGCGCAGGTTTTCGAAATAGCGGGCCCACTTGGTGTGATGGGGAAGGATGCCGGAGTGGAGCATGTCGGGGTTGGTGAGCACGACGTTGGCGCGCTGGCGGACGGCGCGGCGGGCGTCCTGCGGGGTATCGCCATCGTAGGTGAAGGCGCGGATTTCGCTGCCCATTTCCTCTACCGCGCTTTGGAATTCGTGGAGCTGATCTTCGGCGAGCGCTTTGGTGGGGAAGAGGTACATGGCGCGGGCGCCCTCGTCGCGCATGAGCAGGTTGAGCACCGGCAGGTTGTAGCAGAGGGTCTTGCCGCTGGCCGTGGGAGTGACGATGACGACGTGCTTGCCGGCCTGAATTTGGTCGAAGGCATCGGCCTGGTGGGAATAGAGGCGGGCGATGCCGCGTTTGGCGAGCGCGGCGCGCAATCTGGGGTCGACCAGCGCCGGGATATCGGCGAAGGTACCTTCGGATGCAGGTTGATGATGGATGGCGCGCACGGCGGAATCGGGTTCGAGGTGTTTGGAGCGGAAGTAGGAGACTACCGCTTCGAGGGACTGCTTGGGGGAGATTGACAGTTCCCGGGAAAAATCGGGAAAACCAAGGGAATAGTTCATTACACGCTTTCGCCTTTTCTTTGCTACCTTACAACGAAAGCGCCCCGGGAAACAAGCGGAAAGGGAGGATTGGGGGGGGAGGATTGAGGCGGACAGGCGGGAGGCTGCCGGAGGCGGCCTGTCCTACGAGGAGGCGGTGTGGCCGCGTACGAACTCGTACCGTTCTAAGGTGGCGGCGATCTGAAAATTCGGGCCATCCTCGCCCGGGCTAGTACCAATCCGGTCGGCGCGTAGGACTTTCCCCATGCAACGCAGGCTGACGGCTTGCGGCCCTTCGCGGTTCAGGGCAATCACGTACTCGATGGGCCCACCGAGATTGGGCTCTCTTTCCGTGGTGAACAGGACTCCGCTGGAGCTGATGTTGTTGGTAAAACCAGCGAGTACTACGCGTTCGGCACCGGAACGGGTAATAGAAAGAGGAAGCTGGAGCTGGAAACGCCGTGTTCTTCGCTGTTCCATGTACGGTGCTAATGTTAGGGGTATTACCTGTCCCAGGTCAATAGGACTCGCTTTGCGGCATGATCACGCGGTACTAGGCTTGACGTACCACACGTGCGTTGGGTGAATGTCGAGGGAAGGCCTGGGGCGCGCGCGGGCGCGCCCCAGGGGGATGTTTAGGCGACTTTTGTGAAAATGATAACCATGACGTAGAGCGCCAGCGATTCGATCAGCACCAGGCCCAATAGCAGGGCGAAGCGGATGGCGCCGGCAGCGCCGGGATTGCGCGCCATGCCTTCGGCGGCGGCGGCGACGGCTCTAGCCTGAGCCAGTCCGCACAGACCGGAAGCAATCGCCATGGAGAAACCGGCGGTGATGGCGACCCAGTGTCCATTGGCGGTGGGGTTGCCCGGCGTCTGGCCGAACAACATCGGGCTGGCGAGCAGCAGCAGTGCCACCAGGAACAACATCTTCTTTGTCATACGTACTCTCCTAAGAAATCGCCCCCAGGAGGTGGTCCCCGTCATCCTCGTGCAGCCGGGCTCACGCTGAAAGGGCGGCATAATGCCGGAATTACTGTTCGTGCGAAACCGCTCCAGCCACGTACATCATGGTCAGGAGCATAAAAATATACGCCTGCAGGATAGAGACGAAAATGTGCAAGCCCATGAAAATCGCGGGAAACAAAATCAACGTCAACTTGAGAAACACCATGGTCACCTGCTCGCCCGCGTACATGTTGGCGAAGAGACGGATGGTGAGCGAAAGGGGGCGCGCCAGGTGGCTGACCAGCTCGATGGGAATCATCAGGGGAGCCAGGAAAGGCATGGGGCCGGCGAAATGCGCCAGGTACTTCAAGATGCCGTTGGCCTGCACGCCCACGATGTTGTAGTAGCAAAACGTAGCGAGGGCGCAACCGGCGGGAACCGACGGCACCATGGTGGGCGATTCCATGCCGGGGATGACGCCGATCAGGTTGCAGAACAGGATGAAGATGAAGAGGGTTCCGAAATACGACAGGTATTGGTGGCTGCCGTGCCCCACCTGATCGTGCGCCTGTTCGCGCACGAAATCGTAGATCACTTCAAAGGTGTGCTGAAGTTTTCCCGGGTGGTCCGCGGAGAGGCGCGACTTCAGGAAAGCGAAGAGTACGACGATAATGGCGGCGACCAGCAATTGCATGGTCACGAAGTTGGCCCACGGCCGCGCCTGGGGGGCGATTCCCACAATTCCTGTCAGCGTGTTGCCGACGCCGGCAAGGTACTCGTTGAAGAGCTTAGTAATCCACAGTTCCGTTTCGTGCATAGGCCAGTTCGAGCAGGATTTCCACGATGACCGCCGCAACCGAGACAAACAGGCCCGAAAGTGCGGCCGGGAGGCTGATTGCAGAAAACCTCAATATAACATAGGCGCCACCGCCTAACAGCAGGTAGCGCATGCCCAGGAACACCGCTTTGCGCGGTTTCGCGGCCGGCCCGCCGATGGCGTCCACCAGTTGTTTGAGCCAACGGAAGTTGAGGGCGGACACGGCGGTGCCAATCAGCCATCCGGCGCCCCACGCCCATCCCCGCCATGCGGTTAGAACGATGGTCCCGCCGGCGCCGATCGCCCAGATCAGCTTCCAGATGCGCCTGACGGCGCGATCCATCCACACTTCGTCGCGCGCCGCCGCGCCGCCTTCACTCGTCATCTTGCGTGTCCCGCATGAGTTGCCGGATGAGTTGCACAAAGCCGGCAACGATTCCCAGAATCACCCCCGCGATGTACATCCAGGTAGTTTCGAATTCCTTGTCCAGCAGGTAACCGAGCACATAGCCGAGCAGCGCCGACACGGGGAGCATGAACGCAAGCGTGGTGTATTCGCCTACCATCACCGGCCACGGTTTTTTCGCCACACGTACAGTCTAATGCCTGGCGCGCTCCGCCGCCTCTTTTACCAGGAAACCCATCTTCGGGTGGGAGGGCTCCATGGCGGGATGAACGCCGAACTCCTCGAGCGCTTCGGTGGTGGCCGGGCCGATGGAGCACACCTGGCAGCGGCGCAACTGTTGGAGCGCGGCATCCTCGAGAGCGAGTTCGCGCGCCACCCGCGCGAGGTGGACCATTTGGATGGCGGTGGTGAAGAGCACCACATCGAAGGAACCGGCGGCGAGAAGGCGTACCGCCTGGCGAAGGGGTTCGACATCTTCCGGCAGATCCCACTGGTAGACGCGCACCGGCGTTACTTGCGCGCCGCGCGCGCGCAACCCCGCGAGCAGCTCGGGGTTGGAACGGCCGTATTCCTGCACGGCGATGCGGCGTTCGGGCCGTCCAACGGTGGCCGCGAGGAGTTCCCGCCAGGTGTTGGGTTCCGGAGCCACGATGGTTGGTGTCAACCCCATATCGCGCAACGCCGCCGCGGGCTTGGGGCCGCGCGCCACCAGAGTCACGCGCGCGAGAGACTGGGCGAAGGCTTCCTCGGGAAAACGCGTGACCAGGAGGCGATTCAACTGGCGCGTGCCCACTCCGGTCAGCAGGATCACCATGTCGAACCCGTCGGCGAAGAGCTGGCCGGCGAAAGCGAACGCTTCCGTGTTGTCCGCCAGAGGGACCTCGCGCATGGAAGGAGCGACGAAGGGGTCGCCCTCCTGCTTGCGGATCAACTGCTCCATTTCCGCCGCGCGCCGGCTTTCCAGCGCGAGCACGCGAAGTCCGCGGAAGCCCATGTGGCGATTATAGCGATGAGAACACAGTCTCTCGCAAAGACGCGAAGGCGCAAAGGAAGCGCAAAGAAAATGAGAGCAAATCGGTTGCTTCTTCTTTGCGAATTCTTTGCGTCCTGGCGTCTTCGCGAGAAACGTCTTATTTCTTGTCGCCCATGGTGGAGAGCTCGGTGCGGTCGCGCTCGATGTAGGGGACGCCTTTTTCCATCCAGGCGGGGGCCGGGGCGCCCTTCAGGTAGTGATCGAAGTACTGCTGCAAACGGATGGTGTAGTCCTTCTGGTTGGGCCGCTTGCGCAAGCCGTGCGGTTCGCCGTTGTAGTCGAAGAGGTAGACTTCCTTGCCCAGGCGGCGCAGCGCCAGGTAGAATTCCACGCCCTGGTACCAGGGCACGGCGTCGTCGCCATCGTTGTGCAGCAGCATGACGGGCGTCTGCACGCGGTCCGCCCAGAAGATGGGGGAGTTTTCGATGAAGCGGGTGGGATACTGCCAGATGGATCCGCCGATGCGGCTCTGCGTGCGCTCATACTGGAACTGCCGCGGGATGCCGGTGCCCCAGCGGATGCCGTCGTAGGCGCTGATCATGTTGGCCACCGGGGCGCCGGCGGCCACGGCGCGGAAACGGTTGGTCTGCGTCACCATGTAGGCGATCTGGTAGCCGCCCCAACTGTGCCCCTGAATGCCGATGGCATCTTCCTTCACGAAGCCCTTGTCCACAATCGCCTGCACCCCGGGCAAGACGCATTTCATGGCGCTCTGCCCCGGGAATCCGGTGGTGTACACGATGTCCGGTGTGAAGACCAGATAGCCGTTGCTGGTGTAGTAGCTCAGGTTGATATTGTGGCTGGGGCGGGGGTCCACGAAGCGGTTGACATTCTGCGTCAATCGCTCGTAGATGTAGACCATCATCGGGTACTTCTTTTTGGGGTCGAAATTCGCCGGCTTGTAGAGCGCGCCGGTGAGCGGTACGCCATCGGCGTTCTTATACTGCACCACTTCGGAGGTTCCCCAAAGCAGGTTGGCCTTTTGCGGATTGGCGTCGCTCACCTTGCGCAATTCCTTGAAACTCGCGTCGGTGACCACCAGATCGGGGAACTCGCTGAACGTCTGCGCGGTCAGCAGGTAGACGTCGGCATCCTTGGCCTTCACCGGCGCGGTGAGGTACTTGGGCGCCATGAGGAGTTGCCGGGGCTCGCCGCCCTCGATAGAAGCGCGGAAAAATCCGGTATCGAATGTCTTGAGGTTCTCGGCTTGCAGCAGGAGCGGCCTGGCGCCGTCGATCCAGCGCTCGCGCGGGTTGTCGGCCTCGGTGCGGACGTAGCGCAAGCGCAGGTCGTGGGCGCGGCCGTAGCCGGCGGTGATGTTCTTCGCGCCCGTGCCGTCCGGCGAGACGCGCCAGATGTCGTAGCGGTCGTAAATGAGCAGGCTCTTGCCGTCCTTGGTCCAGCCCGCGTTGCCATAGGCGCCGGGGGTGCTGGGGGTGTCGATATCCTCGTTGAAAAACTTCACGCCGAGGCTGGCAGTGAGGTTGGCCTTTTTGCCATCGGGCACGGACACGGTATTCCAATCTTTGCCGTCGAAATAGAGAAGATAGCGGCCGGATGGCGACCACGTCATGCTGCCGCGCTGCTTTTTGGCGAGCAGGGTGCGCGCGCCGGTGACGGCATCGATGAGGTAGGCGTCGGCGTAGTGTTCGTCGTAATCGGCCAGCGGACGGTATTCGCGGTCGTCGCTGCCCATCACCCATTGGGGGCTCTCCGAAGGCGTCACGGTCTCCACCGCGGAATCGGCAAGCTGCACGATTTTGTGTTCGGGAATCAGGTAGGCGGCGGTGAAGGTGCGATTGCGGTCGCGCTCGGCGCGCACTTTCTGGATGGGCTGTATGTAGTCGTCTTTGTAGCTCCACAGGTCGACCACGGCCTTGGTATCGTCGGCCGGGGCATCGGCCGCGTCGTCCTTCTTTTCCGGCGCGGGCGGGGCGCAGGCGAAGAAGACGCGGGTGCCGTCCTTGGAAAAGGCGAGGGTGCCTTTGTCGCTGATGACGAATTCTTTGCGGAAGCCGGGCATGCCGGCGGATGCCAGCACGGTGGCGGCGGGGGATTGCCGGTCCCAGCGGTAGAGCTTCCATTTCGGCTGTTTGGCGGCGGGGTCATCGCGGTCGCTGAGGAAGACCACTTGGGTCTGGTTTTCGTCCCAGGTCAGCTTGGCGTATTTGCCCTTGCCTTCGGCCAGCGCGGCTGGGGGATCGGCGCTGGCGGACTTCAGGGCAAAAACGCCGTTCCTGGCGGAGTCGCGCGCCGAAACCGCGTAGACCACCTGCCGGCCATCGTCGGTGAGGGTGAACTCCACCACGTCGGCGATGGTGCGCTCGGAGGAATCGGCGAGGTTGCGGACCACCATGTCGGTGCCGAACTCCGGGCGCGGGCCGCGGCCGGCGGCATTCGAAGCGGCGCCCGCCGCCGCGCCGCCGCGCCCGCCGCGGCCACCCTGCTGATCGCCTTCGGGCTTGGGCGCGGCTGCCGGAGAGGTCCCCGCGCCGCCCGCCGGAGTGTCCGGCCCTTCCTTCAGGTACACCAGCACTCCCGACGCCTTCTCGGGCATGGCGAAGCGCTTCACGCGGTCCACGCGCGCCGCCTTCCCGCTGGCGAGATCGACAATCACCATGCCATCCTTGGGCGCCGGTTTCTTATCCTTTTTGGCTTTGTCGCTCTCCGCCTTGGGAGGGAAGGTGGAGAACACCACGGTCTTGCTGTCGGCCGAGAAGGCGAGAGTCGCGCCGCGAGCCTCGGGCGCCGGTCCTTCTTCGCCCGGCGTGGGCGGCGTGGGTGCGGGACGTAGACCAGCGGGTTCGCGCTGCTCCTTGCCGGTCACCAGGTTGCGGATGACCACCTCGCCATCGCCTTCTTGCGGGAAGAGTCCGTAGACGAGAAACTTCCCGTCGTTGGAAAGCCGCTGGCCGACGATGGACCGCCATCCGTCGTAATCGCCATGGTTGAGGGGCCGCTGGTTTTGCGCAAACGACACCGGAAGCAGCACCGCCGCGGCCAGGAGGCAGGCGGGCACTCGCAGGAAATGTCGCGGGTGAAACATGATGAGGGTATTGTAATCGAAGTGCGGAGGCGGTGACCGAGCTTCGCCACTTTCTGATTCGAAGGTCGAGCCCCAAGAATATGTGGCCGTACCGATAGAGACGCTTCAGCGTGGACGGGAGGCTGAGACTGCTAGGCCGGTTGCCCGGACAGAAGACTTTCCAGATGTTCAAGGAGTTCTAGGTGCGTATCGGTCGGAACGGGCGCTTGCGACCAGTAACGGTCGCTGTCGAGAGGCTCTCCGATCTTCCGCTGAAATGAAAAGTTAGCGGGCTTTAGCACGTGTGCTTGATCTGGCCACAGTTCAATTGCGGCCAGGTCAAACGCTGTTCCATCAACGACAGAGGAGACGTGTCCAGCAAACTCTGCCAATCCAGGATTGAGTGCATGTAACTGCTTGGAGCATTTCACATTAAGCTGGCTTAGATACGCTTTCCGGCGAACCATTTCCGGGTCGTAAGCAAACCCTAGTCCTGGAAGTTCACCAAGCACGGCCTCGAGGAACTCCTCTGAATCCTTCGTGGAAGACCAAGTATCGGCAGCGATACCGTCCTTAAAGATCGTGACGTTGAGTGGGAGGACAGTGCCATCGTCCCTGACCCACTCGCCGAGCGTGAACTTCATTCCCTCAACGAGGTCATCCCCTTGCTTTGGGTACGTTCTGAATTTGTAATCTTCAAGGAGTGATGGGAACAAATGCGTATGTAGGTCCTTGCCGCCTGGATTCAGTTCGTTTACATCCATGAACCACAAGGCTCTCGCTAATCCGACTGATAGTAGCTTCATCTTTGTAGACCTGCGTAGCCGCCCAATCCCTGCAAGGTTTGTTCAGCCACAGCCTGCGTAGGCGCAGGCATGACGAGCAGATTGCCCTTGCGTTGAGCCTGTTCAAGCGGGGATGGAGTAGCCGCTAATTGGCGGTTTACCAGTTCTGGTTGTCCAGTACCCAAGAAGATAGAGGCAACCTGCTGAGGCTTGCGCTCAATGAAGCCGGTATCATCATCAAAGCTAGGGACACTGAACGACTCTGGATCAAACTCCTCCGACCACTTGGCCAACTCGCTGAACGGCGCAAAGCGCACGATTAACCCGCAGTCGAAGGCTTCCGCTATCCGACGAAGGGTTTCGATGTTAGGGCGCGTCTTTCCCGGAGTCATCAGCCCGGAGATTCGCGGTTGTAGCATGTGGGCTCGTTGGGCAATGGTCTCCTGCGTCCAGCCATGCCGGTTTTTCAGCATCGCTCGGATCTGAAACGGAATCCCGATATTGATTTGGGAAGCCACGAATGCTTTTCGATACTCCGTATCGCGTAGCTTTCCGGCCAGTTTAGAGATCGTATTCAACAGTCTTTACCTCTGCCTTTTGAATCTCGTTCTTACGTTTGACTGCCGTCGCAAGTGCATCCGCTGGATCGTAGATATTCTGTTTGTGCGTGCATCCGAGCACCGCGTACCAAACATTGTCTCCAAAGAACCCTAAGAGGCGATGCTGCTTCTTCCCTGAGATCCAACGAATCTCTCCCAAACCCCGCACCTGCGATGCCTTCACGCCTTTGACGGGGCGTAACTGAGGCCGATAGTTCGGCATCTGCCAGCCTTCCATCTTGCGCATGATTCGCAGGAACTCATCTGCATCCGCCTTTTCCCGAAGGGAGAGATCCGCATGCCAGTCTGCGATCTTGTTGTTTCCTACTCGTGGGACATAGCAGCGAATTGGGGTTCGCCATTCCCTCATGAGGTTATCATAAATAAATTATATCGACAAGCACCCTCGGCTAACCCAAAGATATTCGTTTTTTATTATATCCCTATCATACTAAAAACAAAAGGCCAACAATCCCAAGTCGTCAAACTACAATTGCTGGCCTCCTGCGTCTGCCTGTGGGTCGGTAGGGGTCTTGCCTCTGGCCTCCCTTCGCCAAACGCATGGTTTCGACAGTCACCGTCATTTTGGCCACTGTTGTCCGAGGAAAGCAGGGCCGAAAAGATGACCGGCAACGGGCAGCACTTCGGTGCTCACGAGAATTGACCCAGTAGCGCTCGATTGGAGTGACCCAGGCCGGGAACGGCATTTGAGCCGGGGGTGACGGCGTCATCATCCACGCCGAAGGCGTGCCGTTGTGCCGGT
>JBEKDV010000245.1:0-18497 GCA_050014175.1 Candidatus Solibacter sp.
GCGGAATGTACGCCGAATCAATTCCGCGCTCGATCAGCGTTTGGGTAATTCCACGATCAAGAGTGTAGACGCCCTCGACGATACCTGTTTCGATCGCCCATTCCCGCGCGAGTTCAGCATTGAAGTCCCTGACTCTTTTGTCGTCTCCGATGCTTTCCTTTTCTTTGGCCCACACTTCGCAGAGTGACTCAAACTCGCGGTCTCGCAGCGAGTCGAGATCTTCCGGAAGATCCGAGATCTCTTTCCACTTGTGACTGATCGAAAGTCTAGAGGGTGAATCGGACATTCCTCTCTCCTTTTGGCGGCTTACCCGATCCTAGCATTTTCGCTAGCCTCATCCCGGTAGGCCATGCCCCGACGTGCCCCGCTGCCGATTGAACCCGCCGGCCCTACGCGACGTGCGCGCCGCGCGTCCCCACGAACACCGAGTAGAGAGACTGGCTGGCCGCCATGTAGAGGCGGTTGCGCTTGGGGCCGCCGAAGCAGAGGTTGGCGCAGATCTCCGGCAGCAGGATCATTCCGATGCGCTGCCCCTGCGGCGAAAACACGTGCACCCCGTCGTAGCCCGCACCGCCGTTGGCTCCCGACCAGATGTTGCCGTCCACGTCGGCGCGGATCCCGTCCGACCCGCCCTTTCTTCCGTTGAGCTTCATGTCGGTGAACTGCCGGCCGCCAGTCAGCTTGTTAGCTGCCAGGTCGAAGACCTGTATGTTACTTGGCGCGCCGGTATCCACTATGTACAGCTTCTTGTAATCGGGCGAAAAACACAGGCCGTTGGGCTTGTCGAACCCATCGGTCACCATCTCGATGCGCGCCGTCTTCGGATCCACGCGGTAGACCGCCTCCTTGTTCTCCTGCCGCGCCGGAAACCCTTCATAGAGGCCCATGATTCCGTAGGGCGGGTCGGTGAACCAAATACCGCCATCGGGATGCACCACGATATCGTTGGGCGAATTGAGGGGCTTGCCGTTGTACTTGTCGGCGATCACGGTGACGCCGCCATCGTGCTCGTAGCGCACCACGCGGCGCCCGGCGTGCTCGCAGGAGAGTTGGCGGCCTTCGAAATCGAAGGTGTTCCCGTTGCTGTAGCCCGAGGGGCTGCGGAAAACGCCGACGTGGCCGTCTTCTTCGGTGATGCGCATCTGCCGGTTGTTGGGGATATCGCTCCACACGAGGTACTGTCCCTGCGCGCACCACGCCGGCCCCTCGGCCCATTTCGTGCCGACGTAGTGGCGATAGATGACGGCATTAAAGAGCTGGTATTTGGCGAAGCTCTTGTCGAGCGCGACGATGTCGGGGTCGGGATAGCGCGTCGTCTGTTGGTTGGTCCAATCGCGGGGTTGGGTCTGCGCCAGCGCGGGGACAGCGGCGGCGAGCGAGAGAAAAGAACGCCGCGCCAGGCGCGCGGGAAGTTGCGATTCGTGGAGAGGCATCGGCGAAATTGTACATCATTCCGGCGCCTGGGGCGTGGATCGCCGCCAGGATCGCCGCCAAGCGGGACATGATGTCCCACCCAAGAAAATCCAAGTTATTGAAACTAGATAAATTGCTCGTGGAAAAGCGGCCGGATTTGTCAGAGTCTGACATTTCTCCGCACGCTGAAGTCGCAAGAATCAACAGCGTAACGTGGGTGCGGTGAGATCCTGCTCGATCTCTTCCAGGCTGCGGCCCTTGGTCTCGGGAACGCATCGCTGGACGAAGGCGAAACCGGCGAAGCAGATGGCGGCGTAAAGCCAGAAGGTGCCGGACGCTCCCAGCGCCCGATTGAGCACCGGGAAGGTGAAGGTCAGCACGAAGCAGGCGATCCACAGCGCCGACACCGCGATGGAAACCGCGAGACCGCGCACGCGGTTGGGGAAGATCTCCGAGATCAACACCCAGGTCACGGGCGCCAGCGACATGGCGTAGCAGCCGATGGTGCAGAGCGTGAGCACCAGCACCGGCATGCCCTTCAGACCGAAGCGATACGCCAGTCCGAGCAGGGTGTGCGACACGCCGATTCCAGCGCAGCCCGCCAACATGAGCGCGCGGCGGCCCACGCGGTCGACGAAGCCGAGCGCGACGAAGGTGAACGCCATATTGATGGCGCCGGTGATCACGATGTTGAACAGAATGCCGGAGACGCTGTAGCCCGCGCCGCGATAGATCTCCTCGGCATAGTTGAAGATCACGTTGATGCCGCTCCACTGCTGGAGCACGGCGAGACCGACGCCGATGGCGAGAATGCGCAGCATGCCTGGTGTGAGCAGCTCGGCAAACCGAACGCGCGCTTCGGCGCCGATACTGCCGGAGATTTCGGCCACGGCGGAATCGGCATACGCAGCGCCGCCAATGCGCGCCAGCACGCGGCGGGCGCCCGCGGTGCGTCCCTTTTTGACCAGCCAGCGAGGGCTTTCGGGCACGAAGAACGCGCTCACGAAGAAGACCACGGAGGGGACAGCGACGGCGGTGAACATCCAGCGCCAGCCAAGTTGACCGTTCCAGGATTCGCGGATCATCCGGTCGGTGGCTCCGTCAGGAACCGGCTGCGCGATCAGCCAGTTGACGATCTGCGCGCCCAGAATCCCCACCACGATGGTCAACTGGTTGAGCGATACCAGCCGCCCGCGCCATGCCGCGGGGCTGATCTCCGCGATGTACATAGGGGAAACATTGGAAGCCATGCCGATGGCCACGCCGCCCACGATGCGCCACACTACGAACCAGGTGAACACGGGCGCCCATCCGGTCAGCACGCTGGAGATGGCGAACAGAAACGCCGACAAGATGAGGAGTTTCTTGCGGCCGAGGCGTTCGCTGAGGCCGCCCGCCGCCACGCTGCCGAGCAGGCAGCCGAGCAGGGCGCAACTGTTGGCCCAGCCCACGAGGTGCTCGCTGGTGAGTTGGAACGAGCGCTCATAGAACGGCTTGGCGCCGCCGATCACCACCCAGTCGTAGCCGAAGAGCAACCCGCCCAGCGCGGCCACCGCGGAAATCATCCAGACGTAACGCGCGTTGTAGCCTTTCATGGTTTGTTGTCGCGGTAGTTGAGCGGCGGCTTCTGATCGGCTGGAATGCGCGAACGGTACTCGAATCCGGCGCGGCGTTTCTCGAAGCTGGCCTTGGCCGCCGCCACCTGTTTGGGGTCGGTGAAGAGATCGACCGCGGTCAAGACGAGCGATTTGGCGGCCACCAACATGCCTTTGCGGCCGATACTCATGCCGGCGCAGGCGGCCGATTGCCAACTGTGCGCGGGCACGCCGGGAACGAACGTGGCCGCCACCATCTCGGCCATGGGCACGGTCCAACTGACGTCTCCGGCATCGGTGGATGCCTCGCCCTTGCCTTCGGTGGGAGGCTCGATGGTCTCCTGGCTGCCGATGGGGCGTGTGCGGTCGGGCAGGGTTTTGCGGATGGTTTCGGCGAACGCCTGCTCTTCGCGAGTGTAGGTGACGCCGCCCACCAGGCGCATGTTCTTGTCCACGAGCGCGGCCAGTGCGTCGTTGGGCAGGGTGTTGTAGGAGCTATTGATGAGTTCCATCTCCATGCGGGTTTCGCTGGCCAGGGCGCCGGCCTGCGCGCACTTGATAACGCGCTCCCATATGCCATCGAGCGTGGGCATGCTGGGGTGGCGGGCGTAGAGGAACAGCTCGGAATAGTCGGGGACGATGTTGGGCGCCGAACCGCCGTTGGTGACGATGTAGTGAATGCGGGTGGAATCGGGCACGTGCTCGCGCATGAATTCGAGGGCGTTGGCCATGATCATGAGGCCATCGAGGGCGGAGCGGCCGGCCTCCGGCGCGGCGGCGGCGTGCGCGGCTTTTCCGTAGAAGCGGAACTTGGCGGCAATGATGGCCAGCGAACTCTTGAGCGACGCGCCGTTCTGATCGGCCGGATGCCAGCTCAGCACGGTGTCCACATCCTTGAACAGGCCGGCGCGAATCATGTACAGCTTGCCGTCGCCGCCTTCCTCGGCGGGCGTGCCGTAGAAGCGGATGGTGCCGGCGATTTTGTTGGCAGCGAGCCATTCCTTGATGGTGACAGCGGCGAAGAGGGATGCGGTGCCGAGCAAGTTATGACCGCAGCCATGTCCGGGACCGCCCGAGACGAGCGGCTTGCGCTCCGGCGTGTCGGCCTGGGAGAGGCCGGGCAAGGCATCGTACTCGCCCATGATGCCGATCACGGGTTTGCCCTGGCCCCAGGTAGCGGTGAACGCCGTGGGCATGCCGGCGAGGTTAGCGACGACGGAGAATCCCGCCGCGCGCAGTTCGCTCTGGAGCAGGGCGGCGCTCCGGTTTTCCTTGAAACCGAGCTCGGCGAACTCCCAGATTTTGCGCGAGACGTCGCCATAATGGGCGGCGCGCGCGTCCATGGTTTGGAGGAGCGCGCTCTTGTCGTCGGCCAACAGGGGCATGGCGGCGAGGAGGAGAAGGAGAATGGGACGCATAAGGATGAGGATAGCGGATTGCGAGTATGTGGGGGCGGGGGAGGAGGTGCCGCGCGACGTTTTCAAACTTGCCCGAGAGCTATCATGAGGGCATGCGATTCGGCCTCTTCCTCATCGCCACGACCCTGGCAATGGCCGGCGAATTCACCACCTCAATCGGCGGTGCCTATCCACACCTCGTCTCCGCCATCACCACAGATTCGGCAGGCAACACATACGTCGTAGGTAGCCGCCAACTCCCCGGCACCCCCGCATTCGTAAATTCCTTCGTCGAGCAGGCTAACTCTGACGTCTTCCTCACCAAGCTCGACCCCAAGGGCAGCGTCCTATTTACCGACACCTTCGCCGGCAAAGGCGTCGACTTGGGAGCAGCAATCGCCGTCGACCCATCGGGAAACATTTACATCGCGGGCGCCACAACCTCACCCGACTTTCCCCTCAGCCGTGCACTGCAAACGCAGATCTTCCCAAGCGGCCCCGGAAGCGGCTTCATCGTGAAGCTAACTAACGACGGCGCCACCATCCTTTACTCCACTTATTTCGGCGGCACGCTGGGGCAAAGTTCAATCACCTCACTGGCCACCGACTCGAAAGGCAATCTCTATCTCACCGGCTACACCCAAGCCGCCGACTTCCCGCACACCACCGGAATGCCATTCGGCAAAATAACTCAGCGCCCCGCATCGCCCGGCGCGATTATCGCGTCGATCTCCGCGGCCGGCGACAAAATCCTATATTCCGGCGCGATCCCGATGACCACGCCTTGCACCCTGGACGACAGCTCCTGTATCAATAACGGGATCATGTGGGAAGGCGTCGGGATTGCGGTCGACGCGGCAGGAAACGCTTACATCGCGGGCAACGACGGGAGCGCCACCAACCTTCCCACCACGGCGGGTGTTCTCTCGCCAAACGGCATCGGCGCATTTGTGGCGAAGGTCAATGCAGGCGGCACGGGGCTGAGCTATCTTACCTACATTGGCTCCGGACAAATCGGCAACAGCCCTTACCTCGCTCCCGAGAACATTCTCTACGCCATCGCCGTCGACGCGGCCGGCAATGCGTACCTGGCTGGACAGACCTTCGATCCGAACTTCGCTGCGACTGCTGGCTCCCTTCAGCCCACCAACATATCGGTCAACGGAACCAGCGGGTTTCTCGGCAAGCTCAAGCCAGACGGCAGCGCCATGGTCTGGGCCACCTATTTCCAGGCTCCGCAGTCCATTGCCATCGACGCCGGCGGAAACGTATGGGCCACCGGCACAACCTCTTATTCCACGTTTCCCAACTCCAACGGATGGTCTACCGGTCCCGAGTTTCTGGCCGAGGTGAATGCCACGGGCTCTCAATTGACTTACTCGGCGCTCTATCCCACGGGCACCGTCGCGCAGTCCGTCGCCCTCGATCCCTCCGGCCTCGTGCACGTCGCGGGAGTAAACGGATTCGTCTCCGCCATCGCGCCAACCACCGCACCGGCAATGAAGATCTTCGACTTTCAAAACGCTGCCGGTGGCAGCGTGTCGGCGCGGATTTCGCCAGCCGAGGTGATCGCCATTTATGGCCCCGGCATCGGCCCCGCGACGGCGGCGACGGCCACGCCCGCCAACGGCTTCTATCCGACGACCCTCGCTGGCGTGCAGGTCGCCATCAACGGCGCGAATATTCCCCTGCTCTACGTCTCTGCCAACCAGATCAACGCCGTCGCCCCGATGGAGCTGGCAAGCGATACCGCCGCAACCGTCCGCGTGACCAACGGAACAACCGTAAGCCCCGATTATCCAGTCTGGATCGTCGCCTCCGCGCCCCAGGCGTTTGCACCACTGTTAAATCAGGACGGCACCATCAATTCGCAGACCAATCCCGCGAAATCCGGCTCCATCGTGACGTTCTACGCCACTGGCTGGCAATCGACTTTTTCTCCGCTCGCCGACGGCCAGGTCGCAACGGTAGCGCAAGACGCCTGCCTCGGGGCTTGCCGGGCGGCTGCTGGTACAGTTCCGATCCCTTTTAGCAGCCAGTATGTTCTCCCCGCCACAGTATTGTATGGAGGCGCCGCCCCAGGCATGGTCGCTGGAGTTACTCAATTTAATGTCCAGCTCGGCGCCTTCTCTGCCACTGGAGGCATATACGCGTTCAACCTGACTGTGGCCGGCCCCTCTTCGACCGGCCCCACCGTTTCTCAGACGCTCTGGGTCACGCCTTGACCCTGGTCCTCGTGCGGTTGCAAGAGCGCTTACTGCAACAGCTTGTCCAACTCCTCTAGAGACAGCGCCTGCGCGGGGTGGAACTTATCGCCGCGCGCGTATTCCTGGAGGCTGTAGAGAAGCTGGCGGGCGACGGGGCGGGTGTCCAGATTGGTGGAGAGGTCGAAGGAGGTGACGAGCAGGCTGCCTTTGCCTACCGTCGCCTCGAAGACGGCGCCGAGTTTGTGATTGCGGTGGAAATCGTCGATCAGTTGCACGATGGGGCGGAAGGCGGCGGGCGTGTCGTCAAGGATTACAGCGTGTGACGACTCGGTGAGTTCCCACCATTGCCACTGGCTGTACATCGGGGGGGGGGGGGGGGGTCGCAGAGGATTCCCATGGCGGCGGGCTGGGTGGTGAAACTGCCGCTGCCCCAGGCTTTCGACCAGAAGATGGGGAGGAAGCGCATGGGCAGCAGACCGGCGGATTTCGGGGTGTGGAGCAGGACGCGGCCTCCCTGAGCGAGGCGGGCGCGGGCGGCGGCGTCGAGCGCCGTGGTCACGAGGAGATCGGGCGGCGGTTGGGTATCGACGGCGGCGGGGTACACCCAAACATCCCAATCGTTGGCAGCTTCCGTACCAAGCACGGCGACGGCGAGTTTCAGGTGCGTCGCGTTCTTGAATTCGGCGAGCGGGAGGCGGATCTCGCCGAGGGGCGTGACGCTGCCGAGGGCAAGGGTGGCGCGCGGGAAATCGCCATGGTGGAGCACGCGGCCGGCGTCATCGGTCATGGACCAGGTGGCGGCGGCGTTGGGCATGACTACGCGGCCGTAGTGGGCGATTTCGGCCTGTGCAGTGAAGGTTTCGGCGGCGGTCCAGACGAACTTCTTCATGCGTATGAGCGGCACGGTCTGGCTGTTGAAGCGGCGGAATTCCTCGGGCGTGAGAATGCCTTTGGAATTCCAGAAAGAATCGAGCAGACCGACGAGTGCCTCGCCTTGTCCCGGAAAATCCTGTAACTGGAGCAGGAAGAAGCCGCCGAAGCTGGGCGTGCGCAGGGCCGCCTCCATATCCTCTTTGTAGATGGACCAGGAAAATTTGCCGGAGGCGTGCTGGAAATCGAGGGCCTGATCGAGCATGCCGCGGGCGGCGAGCCGATCGCGGAAGACTTCGAGATTGCGCGCCTTGAGCACGCCGGTGTAACTGGCGATTTCGTCGTAGCTGGGGTAGACGGCCCACTGTCCGAGCTCGTGCGCCACAAGGGGCATGGGGACGGCGCGCATGCTGGCGGAGAAATCGAGATCGGTGCCGCCCTCGGAGGAGCCGAAGCGGGTGCCGTTGATGCGCAGGCGGCCCACGGAGGGCTGCTGCGTCACATAGTAATCGGACGTGGGACCGGGGGCGCGGCGACGATGGTCGGCGGAGAAGGTGTATAGGCGGCGCGGGTCGGCGGCCTTGAATTCGGCGACGAGGCCATCCATGAACGCGTCGTCGCCCACCAGTTCGTTGCCCAGGCAGAGCATGGTGAAGGAGGGGTGGTTGCCGTAGGCCTGGAGGATGCGGTAGCCCTCGGCGCGCATGTAGTCGCTGAGCGCGGGGTCCTTGCCCACCTTGTTGCTCCACACGGGAAGCTCGACGTGCAGCAGGAAGCCGGCGCGGTCGGCGGCGATGAAGGCGGCTTCGGGCGGAGTGTAGGAGTGGAAGCGGAAGGCGTTCAGCCCGTAGGAGCGGGCGATGCGGAAGAGGCGCGCCCAGCTTTCGACGTCGGTGGGCGGGTATCCGGTGAGCGGGAAAATGTTGCACTCGAGCGTGCCGCGCAGGAAGATGGGGCGACCGTTGAGCAGGAACTGGGTGCCGCGGGTGGAGATCTGGCGCAGGCCGAAGGTCACCTCGCGATGGTCGCCAGAGAAATCGAGCGCGAGGGTGTAGAGCGAGGGCTCGTACTCGTCCCAGAGGCGCGCACCGGGGACGGGGACGGCGAGTTCGAAGGCGCCTTCGCGAGCGATCTTCAACGTGGCGGATGCGCCCGCGAGCCCGGGAACGATCGCGCGCAATTCGCCGGCGGCGGGCGAGCCGGGTAGGGCGCGGATGATGCCGGTAACGCGCAGACGGCGCGCGGCGGGGTCGGTGTGGATGGCGAGATCGTCGATCCACGCGGGTGCGCCGGCGCGCAGTTCGAGCACGCCCACGATGCCGTTCCAGTTGGTCTGCGTGTGCTCGCCCACGGAGTGCGCGTCGTGACCGACATCGATTATGTAACTGTTGTCCACGCAGAGGGTGAGGCGGTGCGGACCGGGGCCGAGGAGGGCGGAGAGATCGTACTCGTGGGGCGTGGAGAGGCTGTTGCGCATGCCGAGCGGGCGGCCGTCCACCCAGAGTTCAGTCTGCCAGTGAGGACGTTCGAGGAAGAGGGTGATGTGGCGCCCGCGCCAGGAATCGGGGATGACGACTTCCTTCTGATACCAGGCCGCGCCCGAGTATTTATAGGGACGGGTGAGCCAGCCTTTATCGGGAGTGATGGTCTTGGTGCCGTAACCACCCTGGTCGGTACTGCCGGGAAGGAACATGGTGTCGCCCTGGAAGCGGCGTTCGAACCAGCGCTCGGAGTGGCCGGCGCCGGCGGGGTCCAACTGGATGTTCCAGGTGCCCTGGAGGGCGATGCGCGCGGCATCGGCGGCGCAGAGGGGCGCTACGGCGAGCGCGGCGAACAGGAAGACGGGAAGAGTTCTCACCGTGCCCAATATGGCAAAGAGGCCGCGCGGCGGCAAGGGGGGAAGACGTGGACCGGCGGTTCACTCCCGGATTCGCGAGCAAAACGCTGATTTTCATGACATTTTCATAACTCATCACTAGACTGTGTGATGTGAGAAATACACCTGACGCCGGGCTGAAATGCGCCGCCGGCCGATGACGATTGAGGGCGCCGGTTCGCCGCCTCACGCTTCGAGCGGCACGTGAATCAGGGTGAGCAAATCTTCGGGCTTCGTGTCGCGTGGCGAATTGAGGTACTGGTCGAAAGCCGGTACGTCGCGCAAACGATACCCGCTCTGGGGAAGCCAGCCGCCGTAGATCCGCTGGTAGGTCTTGCCCAGCCCTTCGTAAGGCCCTTTGTGCAGGACCACCGCGTAGCTGCCCGCGGCGACTTCCATCACGCCGAATTCGCCTTCCGGCTGAACCGGACGGTTCACGGCCACGGCGGCGTCGTAACGAACCTTATCGGGCGGGGTCACGTCGGGATCGTCGTGGACGATGCCGATCCATTTCATGTTCGGGCCGAGCAGGCCGTGCATGCCCGCCCAGGCCATCAGCCGGCCCCAGGTGGCGCCAACTTGATCGTACGGGCCCACGTGGCGAAGAAAAACCAGCCGCATGGGCGGAAGATCTTTCACCTCCACCGGGGGAAGGTCTCCGTAATCCGGCGGATGATAACCCGAAACGTCGTCCAGGTGAGTGCCGGACACGGATTCCGGCGCGGGCTTGTGCGCGGTCCGGTATGCGGAAGGGGATATTCCAAACATGTCTCCAAAGGCCCTCGTGAAGGATTCGTGAGTTTCGAATCCGGCTTGCAGCGCAACATCGATAATGGGTTCGTCGAGCTGCTTCAGGTTTCGCGCGGCGCGCTCCAGACGCAGTCGGCGAACGTACTCCTTCAGCGTTTCGCCGACGAGTCCGCGGAAAATGCGATGAAAATGGAAGCTGGAAAAGGCGGCCACGGCGGCGACCTGCTCCCGATCCAGCGGATCGTCCAGGTGCTCCTGAATGTAGACGAGCGTTCGGACGATCCGCTCGTGGTAATCGTGTTCGGTGGACGGCTTCATGCCTTCACCAGCCTCGCCGCCCAGAACGCGAAGGCGGGGAACGCCAGGTAGGCCAGGCCGATCTCCGAATAGTAGCGCGGCGCGGTCATCTGCATGGGACCGTAGGCAAACATCGGGTAATCGAACACCAGGTTGGTAACCAGCCACAGCGCTCCAACGAACACCGCTTCGCGAACCGACACCGTCCGGTTTCGAAAGTAGCGCGCGAGCAAGGCGCCCGCCGCCAGGAGAACCACGAGGTTCATCAGCGTACCGAATAGCGGCGCGTTGGATTTCTTCAAGGGAAATAGGATGAACGAGACGGCGAACGGAATGAGCCAGCTCAGGAAACCGAGGAATGCGGCGCGTTTCCAAAGGATCATGCTTGCCTCCACGCAAGAAGTGTAAGACAAGCGTGCACGATCCGCTTGACGGATTTTGCGATTTTGCGGAGCGGACGCTCGTTGCCCCCGTGCGAATACCGGCAGGCATCGACGCCGGCCGAGCGGAGGTGGCTAAGTCCATCTGATAAGTCTTAAGCTACAGGCTACAGTCTGGCCGATGAAAATACGGAACTTCGCCCACAAGGGCCTGAAGCGGCTCTATACGGAAAACAGCTCGAAGGGCGTGCCACCCGATACCGTGGACAAACTGCGGAAGCGCCTGCCCCACCAAGGCCAGGATCAGGCAGGGGAATGTGGAGACTCAAGGGACAGTCTGGTCTGTCCCCTGGCGTCCCCTTGCACCGGTGCATGAGACCACGGACAATCAATGGCATGAGATCCTTGTGCGCCTCGTTGGCGCTCGCCTTTTTGCTTCCCTGCCTCACCGGGGCCGCCGCGCCCGATTGGTTTCCCCGCGCCGATCTGATGACCATCGGCGCCTACTACTATCCCGAGGCGTGGCCGGAGAGCCAGTGGGCGCGCGACATGGCCAACATGCGCAAGCTCGGCATGGAGTACGTCCACATGGGCGAGTTCGCCTGGGCTTTCATGGAGCCCGAGGAGGGCAAGTACGAGTTCGACTGGCTGGAGAAAAACGTCGCCCTGGCCGCACAGAACGGCATGAAGGTGATTCTGTGCACGCCGACGGCGACGCCTCCTGTGTGGCTGGCGCGCAAGCATCCCGAGATCCTGATGGTGGATGCCGCCGGGCGCCGCATGACTCACGGCGGGCGGCAGCAGGGCGACTGGAGCTCGCCGGTGTATCGCGAGTACACCGCCAAGATCATCACCGAACTGGCCAAGCGCTTCGGGCACGATAAGCGCGTGTGGGGCTGGCAGCTCGACAACGAACTCAGCCACTACGACAAGCAGTACTCCTATTCGCCCGCGGCCACCGCGCGGTTCCGCGACTGGCTGCGTGAGAAATACGGCAGCATCGGCCGGCTGAACACCGATTGGGGTACGGCCTTCTGGTCGATGGTCTACCAGAATTTCGACCAGATCGAGATTCCCAACCAACTGGAGCACCCCGGCCTGCCGAATCCGCACGCGCAGCTCGATTTCGCCCGCTGGTTCGCCCGGGAGACGGCCGGATACCTGCGCATGCAGGCCGGCATCTTGCGGCAGTACGGGACCGATCAGTGGATCACCACCAACTTCATGGCGATGCATGGCGATGTCGATCCGACGCTTTCCGCCAAGGATCTGGACGTCTTCAGTTGGACGCACTACCCGGTGCATGGCGACGTGTTCCCCGAGAACGGGCCGCTGGGATTCCGGCTGGGAAGCGGCGCGGTGCAGAGCTTCATGCACGATTTGATGCGGCCCATCAACGGCCTCTCGGGGCTGATGGAGTTGCAGCCGGGGCAGGTCAACTGGGGCGTGGTCAACCCGTGGCCGCAGCCGGGCGCCATCCACATGTGGATCATGCGGGCGTTCGGCGCGGGCGCGCGTATGGTGTGCACCTACCGGTACCGGCAGCCGCTCTTCGGCAGCGAACAGTATCACAAGGGCCTGGTGGAGACCGACGGCGTGACCCCGTCGCCGAGCGGCCGCGAGTATGCCGAGGCGATGCGCGACGTCATCAGTCTGCGCGCCAAATATCGTGCCGACGCCAAGGAGCCGTCCGCCTACGCCAAGCGCCGCACCGCGTTCCTCATCAACTTCGACAATCGCTGGGACATCGAAGACCATAAGCAGACCACGCGCTGGGACACTTTGGAGCATTGGATGAAGTACTACCGCGCGCTGAAGAGCATGATGGCGCCGGTGGACGTGGTGACCGAAGATCGCGACCTGAGCCCTTATCCGTTCGTAGTGGCGCCCGCCTACCAACTGGTGGACGACGCGCTGATCGCCAAGTGGACGGCATATGCGGAGAACGGCGGGAACCTGGTGCTGACGGCGCGGTCGGGCCAAAAGGATCGGCGCGGACATTTCCCCGAGACGCTGTGGGTGGAGCGGCTGTACGGCTTGATTGGCGCCAAGCTGCCGATTTACGACCTGCTGCCGGGGACGATCGAGGGGCACGTCACGGCCGATGGCGCGCGCTATGCGTGGGGATCGTGGGGCGACGTGCTGGAGCCAGCGGCGGGCACCACTACGCTGGCCACTTACGCGGACCAATTCTATGCCGGCAAGGCGGCGGCGGTGACGCACAAGCTGGGCAAGGGGACGGTGACCTACATCGGCGTGGATACGCTGAACGGCGACCTGGAAATGGCGCTGATGCGCAAGGTGTACGCGAGCGCGGGCGCGGCGCCGGCGAGTTTGAAGGCGGACTTCCTGGTGGATTGGCGCGACGGCTTCTGGGTGGCCACCAACTTCACTTCCACGGCGCAGGCGATTCCGGCGCGCGCGGGAACGCCGTTGCTCTTGGGAACGCACTCTGTGCCGCCGGGCGGCGTGGCGGTGTGGGTTGAGTGAACTTTTCCAGATGACGGTAGCAGTGGACCCGGCGGATATCGATGTGCTGGGGCACGTCAACAACGTGGTGTATTTGCGCTGGGTGCAGGATGTCGCGGTGGCGCACTGGAGGGCGGCGGCGCCGCCCGCGGAGCAAGAGAAGCTGCGGTGGGTGGTACTGCGCCACGAGATCGATTACAAGCAGGCAGCGCGCTTGGGCGACCGAATCGTGGCACAGACGTGGGTCGGCACCGCCACGCGGCTCCAGTTCGGACGGCACACGGAGATCAGACGGTCGAGCGACGGGACGTTGCTGGCCAAGGCGCGCACCGTGTGGTGCCCCATCGACGCGGTGACGGGCAAGCCGACCGCTGTGAGCGCCGAGGTGAGGGCGGTTTTCTCGGTGACACCGGAACCCCCCGACACGGGCCGGTGACCACGGTGTGGTCATCGCCGCGGCGGAAGTCATTGATTCCACGGGAGATCCGCAAAAAGACGTGACCACAGTGTGGTCACCAGGCGGAGCGCCTTACGGCACCTTGACCGGGCCGTGCGATTCGGCGGGGGGAATCTGCGGCGAGATGGTGCGCCATTCGTCGACGGGCGGGGCTCCGAGTTTCTTGAAGCGCGCATCCAATTCGCGGCGCAGCGCCTCGCGCTGGGCGCGGTAGGCGGGAACATCGATCACGTTGGTGGATTCGCCGGGGTCGGCCTCCAGATCGAAGAGTTCGCTGGGCCAGCCTTCGCCGCGCTCCACATACTTCAAGGTCTGGGTGCGCAGGGCGCGCACGTAGGAGTATTCGAAGAACAGGCGATTGGTCCACTGCCGCGGCGGAGCGCCGCGCAGGAAGCCGGCGTAACTGCGTCCCACGCGTTTGGCATTGGGCGGCGGCGCATCGATCCCAAGATACTCCAGCAGCGTGGGGAAGAAATCGTAGGATGAGACCATCGGCGTGGGCGCGGCGGCCTCGATGGCGCGCGGGTGGTTCCAGATCAACGGGACGCGGATCGACTCCTCGTACATGTTGTAAGGCACGGTGCCGTTGCCTTTGCCCCACACGCCATGGTGGCCGGCGCACCAGCCCTGGTCGGCGGAGAAGATCACCAGCGTGCGGTCGCGCAGGCCGAGTTCCTCCAGACGTTCGAGCACGCGGCCGATGTTGGCGTCGGCGGCGGTGACCAGCGAAGAGTAGCCGAGTTTGGCGCTGCGATTGGCGTGCATGGAATGCAATTGCGGATTCTGCGCCGGGTGCTCGGGCGTATCGGGAAAATCGGGAAAGGTGGAGTCGCGGTAGGGATCGTGGTACCGGTCGGGCGTGAAATCGAAGGGGGTGTGGGGCGCGTAGAACGGCATGAGGAGGGCGAAATTGTGGCCATTCTTCTGCTGGTTGAGGAAGTCGAGGGCGAAATCGCCGAGGGCGTCTTCCTTGAATCCCTGGATGGGCTGCGGGCGGCCGTTGTGCACGAAGGCGGGATTGCGGTAGGGGCCGCTACCGCCGGGAACGGTGGCCCATTCGGTGAAGCCGCGCTGCGCCTGGTCGTCGCGGCCCATGTGCCACTTGCCGCACATGGCCATGGTGTAGCCGTGCGCCTTGAGCACGTCCGGCCAGGTGAGCAGGCCGTCGAGCCAGTCGCGCGACTTGGGGCCGAAGGAATCCTCGGGGAGCAGCCAGTCTTCGACGCGGTGGGTTGCGGGGAGGCAGCCGGTCATCCAGGTCATGCGGCTGGGCGAGCAGACGGGCGTGGCGGCGAAAGCCCGCGTGAAGCGGGCGCCGGTGGCGGCCAGGCGGTCGATGTGCGGGGTGAGGACGCCGCGCGCGCCGTAGGCACCGGTGGCCCAGGCGCCGTGATCGTCGGTCATAAAGAGGACGACGTTGGGACGCGCGGTAGAGCGCTTGGCGGTCTGCACGAAGGGCGCAGCCACACCGGACAGGAGGAACGAACGGCGGTCGCGGTTCATGCAGATCATGGTAGCGCTATAAGCGCGATAGAATCGGAAGTTACTCACGGAGGTACGGATGTTGCGAATCGAAAGACTGCTTGGGCTGTTGACGCTGGCTGGCGCGCTGCATGCGGCGGTCAAATTGCCGGCGATCATCTCGGATCACATGGTGCTCCAGCAGGGGATGCCGGTGCGCATCTGGGGGTCGGCCGACCCTGGCGAGAGCGTGAAGGTGGATTTCCAGGGGCAGAGCGTGACGGTCAGAGCCGCCGAAAACGGGAAGTGGACTGTGTGGCTGAAGCCGCTGGTGGCGGCGGGTCCGCTGGAGATGACCGTCAACACAGCGGCCATCAAAGACGTTCTGGTGGGCGAAGTGTGGCTGGGGTCGGGCCAATCGAACATGGAGTTCCGCCTGCAAACGGCGGCCAATCACGACGAAGAGATCGCGCACGCCGACTATCCGATGATCCACCTGTTTCAGGTGAAGCGCGCGGTGGCCGATCAGCCGGTAGAGGACGTGGTGGGGACGTGGCAGGTGTGCTCGCCGGACTCCGCCAAAGGGTTCTCGGCGGTGGAGTACTTCTTCGGGCGGGATTTGCAGCAGAACCTGCACGTGCCCATGGGGCTGATCGAAAGCGATTGGGGCGGGACGCTGGCGCAAGCGTGGACCTCGAAAGAGGCAATCGCGTCCGACGCGGCGCTGAAGTACGTGAACGACATTTGGGAGAAGGTCTTGGCCGACTATCCGGCGGCCAAGGACAAGTACGACAACACGACGCTGCCGGCGTGGAATAAAGCGGTGGAAGAAGCCAAGGCCGCGGGAAAAACGCCGCCCAACCGGCCGGGCGCGCCGCAGGGGCCGGGGCATCCCAACACGCCGGCCGGGCTGTACAACGGCATGATCGCGCCACTGGTAGGGTACGCCATCCGCGGGGCCATCTGGTATCAGGGCGAGAGCAACGCCAGCGAGCGCGAGGCTTACATATACCGGCGGCTGTTCGGGGCCATGATCGAGGACTGGCGCAATCGTTGGGGGCAAGGCGATTTCCCGTTCCTGTTCGTGCAACTGGCCAACTACAAAAGCAACGTGTACTGGCCGGTGCTGCGCGAATCGCAGACCGAGACGCTGCGCCTGGCCAATACCGGGATGGCGGTGATCATCGACATCGGCGAGTCGAAGAACATTCACCCGACGAACAAACAGGACGTGGGACTGCGCCTGGCGCTAGGGGCGCGCGCGCTCACCTACCAGCAGCCGATCGAGTACTCGGGACCGATGTTCCGGACGGCGACCGCGGAGAACGGCGCGATACGGGTGTATCTGACGCACTCGGACGGCATGCAGGCGCGCGGCGGCGGAGCCATCACGGGCTTCGAGATCGCGGGCGCGGACGGAGACTATCTGCCGGGCGAAGTGAAGGTGGACGGCAACACGCTGGTGGTGACGAGCGCGCAGGTGGCGAATCCGGCGGCGGTGCGCTATGCGTGGGCCGACGACCCGGTGTGCAACCTGGTGAATCAGGCGGGTCTGCCGGCGAGTCCGTTCCGCAGCGACCAGCCGCACTACCAGTAATCGTGGGACAGACGATCGGTTTGGGTGGGGCAGGCGCTTTCGCCTGCCAATTCTTTGTCGAGCGGGCAGTTGGCAGGCGAAAACGCCTGCCCCACTTTGCACAAGGCGGAGCCTTATGCCACTAGCGTTCCGGTACCCCAATTTCCGCTACTACCTGACGGCGCGCATGCTGGCCACCATGGCCAGCGAGATGCAGGCGGTGGCGGTGGGCTGGCAAATCTACGCCCTGACGCATCGCGTGCTCGATCTGGGACTGGTGGGGCTGGCGCAATTCCTGCCGGGGATCCTGCTGTTTCTGGTGGCGGGGCAGACGGCAGACCGTTTCCCGCGGCAGCGCATTTTGCAGTGCTGCTATGTGGCATTCGCGGGAGTGTCGGCCCTGCTTCTCGGCTTGACCCTGCACGGCCTGACGACGGTTTGGCCGGTGTACGGGGCGCTGTTGGTGAACGGCGTGGTGCGCGCCTTCAACGGTCCGGCGGCGCAGGCGTTCCTGCCCCTGGTGGTGCCGGAAGAAGTGTTTCCCAGCGCGGTGGCGTTGGGATCCGGCGTGTTCCAGGGGGCGATGGTGGTGGGGCCGATGGTGGGCGGGCTGGTTTACGGGTTCACGGGGAGTCCGGCGCCGGTGTATGCCGGGTCGGTGGCGGCGTGTCTGTGCGCCATGGTGTTGATGGGGCGCGTGCGCGTGCAGGCGGTGCAGCGGCCGCGGGGGATCGCGCGGCCGGGGGTGCTGTTGGATGGGCTCCGCTATCTCTGGCGCGCCAAAATGACGCTGGGCGCGGTCTCGCTGGATATGTTCGCGGTGCTGCTGGGCGGGGCGGTAGCACTCATGCCGGTGTACGCCAGGGACATTCTGGGAGTCGGCGCCACGGGATTGGGGATATTACGCGGCTCTCCCGGAACGGGCGCGGTGATCATGGCGACGGTGCTGGCTGTGTGGCCGCTCAAACGGCACGCGGGCGCCATCATGTTGTGCTGCGTCGCGGGGTTCGGCGCGTTAACGGTGGTGTTCGGGCTGTCGCGGAATGTCGCGCTTTCGGTGGCGGCGCTGGTGGTGCTGGGCGCCTGCGACATGGTCAGCGTGGTGGTGCGGCACACCCTGGTACAGATTTCCACGCCGGACGAGATGCGCGGGCGGGTGAGCGCGGTCAACATGATGTTCATCGGGACATCGAACGAGGTGGGACAATTCGAATCGGGCGTCACGGCGGCGTGGCTGGGGACGGTTCCGGCGGTGGTGGCGGGCGGCGTGGGAACGATCCTGATTGTGGCATTGTGGACCCGCTTATTTCCCGAATTGCGTAAAGTCAACGAGTTGCAACCGACGCGGCTGGCGTGACCTTTAGCTCTTTTCCGGTTGGCGTTTGGCTTTGACGAATTCCAGTTCGGTCTGCTTCGGAATACCGGGCTCGAAGCACCTGCGGCAGCGCGCTTCATACATATCGGCGGCGCCCACCACGATCAGGTCCTCCGACCCGCGCAGGCGCTGGGTGTGTTTAGCGGGATTGCCGCAGCGCACGCAGATGGCGAGCGTCTTGGTGATGGATTCGGCGTGGGCCAAGAGATCCGGGATGGGGGCGAACGGGCGTCCCAGGTAGTCGGTATCGAGGCCGGAGATAATGACCTGCTTGCCGCTATCGGCGAGCCGCTGTGCCACCTCCACCAGTTGCGGCCCCATGAAGTTGGCCTCGTCGATGCCCACCACCTCGCTGCGCCAGTCGATGAGGTCGG
>JBEKDV010000246.1:0-11627 GCA_050014175.1 Candidatus Solibacter sp.
CCGCTGACGAGGGTTTTCAGGAGAGCCGGATGCGGGAAATCTGCACGTCCGGTTCGACGAGGGGACAGTGGGTCGCGAGGACCGTCGCTCACTGTCCTACTCTACCGGCCCAGTGTTTTTTGTTCGCGTTAAGCGGCACGGAGGATGTGTGGCCCGCGTCCTGGTGATTCACCGAGACATCGACGAGGCTGTAGCGTGGGCGTCGCGGCTGCGCGCGCTGGGTTTCGAAGCGGCCGCGTACCTGAGCCTCGGGGCCAGAGGGTTCCGCGGCATCCGCCAGGACCCGCCGCAGGCCATCCTCATCGACCTGACCCGGCTGCCATCCTACGGCAAGGCCATGGGAGTCCTGCTGCGCCAGCAGAAAGCGCTGGGCGCGATCCCGCTGGTGTTTGTGGAAGGCGATCCGGATAAAGCCGCGCAGGTGCGCGCCGTGCTGCCGGATGCGGTGTTCACCACCTGGGCGAAGGTCGCGGCGGCGATCCCCAGGGCGATCCGCCAGACGCCGCGGGAAGCCACGCCGCCGCGCGATCCCGGCCCGCCGCTATTGACCAAGCTGGGCATCGGCCAATCGTCGCGCGTGGCGGTGCGGCACGCTCCGGAGGGATTCGAACTGCCGGGGGTGCGAACCGGGAAGCAGGTGGGCGAAGCCGATGTGGTCATGATGTTCTTTCGCAATTCCGCGGAACTGAGCCGCGAACTGCCCGGGCTGGCGGGCATGATGCGCAAGGGCAGGCGGGTGTGGGTGCTGTGGCCGAAGAAGGCATCGGGGGCGCCTGGCGATCTGACCATGGTGCGGATTCGCCAGATGGCGTCGGCATTCGGCCTGGTGGACTACAAAGTGTGCTCGGTGGATGCGACGTGGTCGGCGATGACGCTGGGGAAGCGGCGCCACGCATAGAAAAAACCGTGCCCCTTTTTCGGGGGACGCCAAGCCGCTGTAGTTATACTAATGGTATGAAGACGGCGGTTTCCATTCCAGACGATGTCTTTGAAGGCGCCGAGCGGCTGGCGCGGCGAACCAAGAAATCGCGGAGCCAGTTGTTCAGCGATGCGGTCCAGGAGTACGTGGCGCGCCACGCGTCGGAGGAAGTTACGGATGCCATGGATCGAGTCTGTGCCGAATTGGGGAATCCCAAGGATGAGTTCGCCGCATCGGCCGCCTATCGCATTTTAGAGCGAAGCGAATGGTGATCTCGCAAGGCGAGGTCTGGTGGGCCGATGTGCCGGATCCGGTGGGATCGGGTCCGGGGTTCAGACGGCCGGTCGTCGTGGTGCAGGGGGACGCCTTGAACCGCAGCCGGATCGCTACCGTCCTGTGCGTGCCGCTGACCAGCAATCTTCGTTGGGCGAACGCACCCGGGAACGTCCCGCTCCCGGCCCGCCTTACCGGACTGCCGAAGGATTCCGTGGCGAATGTCTCTCAGGTTGTGACTCTGGATAGAGACCTCTTCACGGAGTGCGTCGGCAAGCTTCCGCGCGCGAAGGTGGCACTGCTTTTCACGGGAATCGACATCGTGCTTGGAAGATAGGGTTACCCTGTTCTCCTCGCTCAGAAGTTAGTGATCTTCTCGGCGACGGCGCAGAGGCAGGAGGTGATGCGGTGGAGTTGCGCGGCGCGCGCCAGGGGGCGTAGCCATTGCACGGATCTGCGATCGGCCGGCAGGGCATCGAGTTGGGTCTGGTAGGCGATGAGGAGCGGCCAGAATCCGCTACGCGTCAGCAGGGCGCGGAGTTGCGCGGGGGAGTACAGGCGGCGGTGAAAGGCGCCGCGCCCGCGGTGGCGGAGCCTCCACTCTTCGACGGATGCGGCGTTGGGCAGGTAGGACACGATCAGGCGGGCGCCTGGTTTGAGCACGCGGTAGAGTTCCTTGAGCGACTCGTAGTCCATAGGGACATGCTCCAGGACGCCGGAAGCGATGACGCCATCGAAGCTGCCATCGGGGTAGGGCAGGCGCACGGCATCGGACAGGGGCTGATAACGCAATCCGGCGTATTCGAAGAAGACCGGGTAGGGGGCGCTATCGAAGACATCGCAGCCATCCAGGGTGAAGCGGGAGCCGAAGCGGGCGCGGATGAGGCAGGCATCGGGAGCGTGGCGGCAGCCCCAATCGAGGATGCGTCCCTGCGGCGGCAGCCACGGCTCGTAGCAGCGGTACACGGCCATGCTGCCGCGCTGGAACGCGGGGTCGCTGTGGGCGCGCAGGTAAGGATCCTGGGGGAGCTGTTCCAGTTGGCGGCGATAGAGACCGTCCAGGAGACCGGCAAGGGCTTCGGTGGCAACTAGCGGCAATTGGAGCTGCGGCGGCGGGATCACTCTTCCTATTGTGTAGCAGAACACAAAAAAAGCCGCGCCCCCTTTTGGGGAGCGCGGCGAAGTTTCACTGAAAAAGAGGTGCTTAGTAATCCATCTCGGGGCCGTGTCCGCCGGGACCGCCGGCCGGGGCCGACTTCTTCTCGGGGATCTCGGCGATCATGGCTTCGGTAGTCAGCATGAGGCCGGCGATGGACGCCGCGTATTGCAGGGCCGAGCGGGTTACCTTGGTGGGATCGATGACGCCCGCGGCTACGAGGTCTTCGTAGGCGTCGGTCTGTGCATTGTAGCCGAAGTTGGGGTTTTCGTTCTCGCGGACCTTATCGACGACGATGGCGCCTTCGGTGCCGGAGTTGGAGACGATCTGGCGGATGGGCTCTTCGCAGGCGCGCTTGACGATGGTGACGCCGATCTGCTCGTCGCCATCGATCTTGTAGGTGGCCAGGGCCTTGGCTGCGCGCAAGAGGGCGACGCCGCCGCCGGGGACGATACCTTCCTCAACCGCGGCGCGGGTGGCATGCAGAGCATCTTCCACGCGGGCCTTCTTTTCCTTCATTTCGGTTTCGGTGGCCGCGCCGACCTTGATCACCGCGACGCCGCCGGCGAGCTTGGCCAGGCGTTCCTGGAGCTTCTCGCGGTCGTAATCGCTGGTGGTCTCTTCGATCTGCGAACGGAGCTGCTTGATGCGCCCCGCGATGGTCTTCGACTCGCCGGCGCCGTCCACGATGGTGGTGTTATCCTTGTCCACGGTGACGCGCTTGGCTTTGCCGAGGTCCTCGAGGCGGACGCCTTCCAGCTTCACGCCGATATCTTCCATGATCGGCTTGCCGCCGGTGAGGATGCCGATGTCTTCCAGCATCGCCTTGCGGCGGTCGCCGAAGCCGGGGGCCTTCACGGCGCAAGCGTTCAGGGTGCCGCGGAGCTTGTTGACGACGAGGGTGGCGAGGGCTTCGCCTTCGACTTCCTCGGCGACGATCAATAGCGGCTTGCCGGAGCGGGCAATCTGCTCGAGCAGGGGCAAGAGATCCTTCATGTTGCTGATCTTCTTCTCGTGGATCAGGATGTAGGGCTCTTCCAGAACCACTTCCATGCGCTCGGCATCGGTCACGAAGTAGGGGGAGAGATAGCCGCGGTCGAACTGCATACCTTCGACGGTATCGAGCTCGGTGACCATGGTTTTGGACTCTTCGACGGTGATGACGCCGTCTTTGCCGACCTTCTTCATGGCTTGGGCGATGATGTTACCGATGGTGTTGTCGCTGTTGGCCGAAATGGTGCCCACCTGGGCGATCATGTCGGGGGACACGGGCGTGGAGAGCTTCTTGACTTCCTCGATGACCACTTCGACGGACTTATCGATGCCGCGCTTGAGGGCCATCGGGTTGGCGCCGGCGGCCACGGCCTTGACGCCTTCGCGGTAGATGCTCTGCGCCAGAATGGTGGCGGTAGTGGTGCCGTCGCCGGCCTCATCGCTGGTCTTGGAGGCCACTTCGCGCACCATCTGGGCGCCCATGTTCTCCAGCGGATCCTTGAGTTCGATCTCCTTGGCGACCGTGACACCGTCCTTGGTGATGGTGGGTCCGCCGAACTTCTTTTCGAGGATCACGTTGCGGCCCTTGGGGCCGAGGGTTACTTTGACCGCGTCGGCCAGTTGGTTCACGCCGCGCAGGATCGCCTGCCGGGAGGCATCGGAATATACAATTTGTTTCGCCATAGTCTTAAGTTCCTTAGCTCGCTTTCTTTGCCGCTACCGGCTGTGCGTCCAGAATTCCGAGGACTTCGTCCTCACGCATAATCAGGTACTCTTCTCCATCCAGCTTGATGTCGCTGCCGGAATACTTGCCGAACAGGATGCGGTCGCCGACCTGAACGTCGAGGGCCACAATCTTGCCGTCTTCCAGGCGCTTGCCTTTGCCTACGGCTGCTACTTCACCTTCCTGGGGTTTCTCTTTCGCGGTATCGGGGATGTACAGACCGCCCTGCATCTGTTCCTTCTCCTCAATCCGTTTGACCACGATGCGGTCATAGAGCGGACGAATCTTCATGGATGAACAACCTCCTGCTTTCAAGAATTTCGGGTATTTGATCTACGAGGGTACTCATGCGGAATTGCTGAGTTCCATGCATATTATTAGCACACTTCGGGGTCGAGTGACAAGATTTTACTGTAAATCATTAAAAACAATACTGTTAAAATACTTGACACTATTACGCTAAGATAATCTGCCGAAGTGAATGAGGGGTCACCGTGAGCGCGGCACAGCCTCGAAGATGCCCCTTTTCTTATCCTTACGCACCGAGTGCCAGGAGAAACAGCGTCCGTTCATGGCCACGTACACTCCCTCGGGCAGGGTCTGCACGAAAGCCAGGGCGGTGCCCAGGTTGAACAATCCGTCGGAACTGCCGAAGGTGTAGGGTACCATGGCGCCGGTGAGGACGACGGTCTTGCCCTTCAGCTCGGGACCGAGCACGGCGGCGGTTTCCGGCATGGTGTCGGTGCCGTGAGTAATCACGATGCGGTTCTCCGGGACCCCGCGGCAGCGTTCCAGGATGAGGTGGCGGCCGGCATCGGTCATATGCAGGCTGTCGATCATCATGAGAGTTTCGATCTCCACTTTCAGCAGGCAGCGGCCGAGGCGGAGCATATCGCCGGCGTGGGTGCGCTGGAAAAACAGCTCGCCGGTAAGTTCGTTGTATTCCTTGTCGAAGGTGCCGCCGGTGACGAGGATGCGGATGGGCTGCATGGTCGGGTCTGAAGCCAGCATAAGGCAAACCGGGGACAGACAGCGAATTTCCGGCAGAGTGCGCCGGAAATTCATGTCTGTCCCCCGCGCGCTATATTGAAAGCATCCCCATGCGAGGCATGCGCTGGCTCCTGCTGGTGGCAATAGCCGCGATCCTCGGCGGCGTGGTCTACCAATATCGGGCACAAAAAAGATTATTGGCACGGAACGCGCCGGTTGCTCCCGCGCCGCTTTCGACGGACCTGAGCGCCACATCCCAACACTGGCATTATCGCGACAAAGACCTGAAAACCGGCCGCGTCAAATCGGACATCGACGCGGAAAGCATGGAGCAGGTGAAGGACGCGTCGCGGGTGGATCTGAAGAACGTGACCATGAAGATCTACGGGAAGGACGGCACCACCTACGACCTGGTGAAGAGCGCCGCCGCGGCCTTCAACACCGAGGCGAAGACTCTCTATTCGCAGGGCGACGTGGAAATCACGCTCAATCTGCCGGTGGAAGGGGAGCCGCCCAAACAACCGACCGTCATCAAGACTTTCGGGCTGACCTGCGACAGCGAAACGGGGCGCGTGGATACCGACCAGCCGTCGAGCTTCGTGTTCGAAAAGGGCGACGGCAAGGCGACGGGCGCCACCTACGATCCGGTCAGCCACGAGCTGCTGATGAAAAGCGCCGTGGAGATCCATTGGCATCCGCCGGGGAACAACGCCAAGCCCATGAAGATCGAGGCCACCACGCTGGCCTATCACGAAACCACCAGCGAGATCTGGCTGAAGCCGTGGGGCCGCATGACGCGGGAAAACACGATCGTGGAAGGCAACGAGGTGGTGGTCAAGCTGCAGGACAAGGTGATCCGCAACATCACGGCGATCCAGGCCCACGGCAACGACGACTATCCCAACCGCAAACTGCGCTACGCGGCCGACGAGCTGGCCATGGATTTCGACGACGACGGCCTGGCGCGGAAGATCAACGGCAACCGGAACGCCAGCCTGGTATCGACCACGGACGCTTCGGAGACTACGGTGACGGCCGACCGCGTGGACCTGGATTTCGAGCCGGACGGGCGGGAGAGCGTGTTGACCCAGGTGGCGGCCACCGGCAACGGCGTGGTGACCTCGAAACCGCTGCCGGCGCCGGGACGCCAGTTGAGCGAGACTCACGTGCTGCGCAGCCAGACGCTGGAAATGAAGATGAGGCCTGGCGGGCGGGAAATGGAATCGGTGGTGGCCAAGGCGCCCGGCACACTGGAATTCCTGCCGAATCAGGCGGCGCAGCATCATCGTCTGCTGGATGGCAAGGATTTTGTGATTGCCTACGGCCCCGAGAACCGGGTGGAGAGCTTCCGCGCCAACAACGTGAAGACGCGGACCGACCCGACGGCGGAGGAACGGCGGCGCAATCGGGTGGCGAGCACGACGGCCAGCCGGGATCTGGTGGCGCGGTTCGACGCGAAGACCAGCCAAATGGCGAGCATGCAGCAATCGGGCGATTTCGCTTATGAGGAAGGCGACCGCAAGGCGCGCGCCGCCAAAGCGACCATGGATTCCGGCCAGAACGTGATCGTGCTGGACACTGGCGCGCGGGTGTGGGACGCCACCGGATCGACCGCGGCGGAACGCATCCGGCTGGACCAGCGGACGGGCGATTTCGTGGCCGAGGGCAACGTCACGTCCAGCCGGCTGCCCGAGCAGGACCAGAAAAAGAATTCGGAAATGCTCTCCGGCGACGACCCGTTGCAGGCCACGGCGCGCAAGATGGACTCGCGCAATCGCAACCGGCAGATTCACTACGAAGGCGGGGTCCACATGTGGCAGGGGGCTAACCGCATCCAGGCCGACGTGGTGGACGTGGACCGCAATCTGGATGCCGAGAAACGCTCCCTGGTGGCCGACGGGCACGTGGTGACCAACCTTTGGGATGAGCCCAAGGACGACAAGGCGAAGGACGATAAAGCGAAGGACGCAAAAGCGAAAAAGGCGGCGAACCCGGTGCTCACCGAAGTGCACGCCGCGCACATGGTCTACACGGAAGCCAACCGTCTGACGCACTACACGGGCGGGGTGCTATTGAGCCGTCCGGGACTGCGGGTGAAGGGCCAGGAATTGCGCGCGTTCCTGAGCGAATCGGGCGCCGATTCGCGGCTGGAGAAGGCTTACGCCGATGGCGCGGTGGAAATCTTTTCCACCGGCAAGGACCGCACGCGCACGGGCACCGGCGACCACGCCGAGTACTACACGGCGGACCAGAAAGTGATCCTGCGCGGCTCCTGGGTGCGCATGGTGGAGAAGCTGTTCGACCGTCCGCAGCCCAGCACCACGGAAGGCAAGGAAGCCACCTATTTCGCTAACGATGATAGGCTGTTGATGACGGGGGAGCCGGAGAAGCCCGGCAACAGCCGCATCAACCGGAAGAAGGGGAAATAGGATCTCGCGTCCCAACGGCATGAGCAAACTCGAAACCAGGCAAATTTCCAAGACCTACCGTGGCCGCCGCGTGGTGGACGACGTCACGGTGTTCGTCCAGCAGGGCGAAGTGGTGGGGTTGCTCGGCCCCAACGGCGCGGGGAAGACGACGTCGTTCTACATGATCGTGGGTCTGATTTCGCCCGATTCGGGGCGCATCCTGGTGGACGACACGGACATCACCGATCTGCCGATGTACCAGCGGGCGCGCCGCGGGATCAGCTATCTGCCGCAGGAGGCGAGCGTTTTCCGCAAGCTGACGGTGGAAGAGAACCTGCTCGCCATTCTGGAGACGCTGCCCATCCGGGCGCGGGAGCGGCGCGAGACCATGGAGCGCCTGCTGGACCAGTTGGGGCTGGAAACGGTGCGCCGCAGCCGGGGCTACATGCTCAGTGGCGGCGAGCGGCGGCGGGTGGAAATCGCCCGCTCGCTGGTCATCAATCCGAGCTTTCTGCTGTTGGACGAGCCGTTCAGCGGCATCGACCCGATCCAGGTGCTGGAATTGCAGCGCATCATCTTCGACCTGAAGCGAAGCGGCATCGGAATCCTGGTGACGGACCACAACGTCAGCGAGACGCTGGCGGTGACGGACCGCGCCTACATCATCAACGAAGGGCGCATTTTCCGCGCGGGGAGTCCGGAAGCGCTGGCGCGCGACCCGGAGGTGCGGCGGGTGTACCTGGGGGAGAGCTTTACGCTGCGCGTGTGATACTGAAACCACGGGGTCCCGGTACCCGTAACTAAGATCATGAGACCACTGTGCCTGTTGTTTTTTGCGGCCGCGGCAGCGTTTTCCCAGCCATTTTCCTACGGCGTCAAGGGCGGCATGCCCATGACGGACTTTGTGGACGCGGTGCGCGCGCAGAATATCAATGCCAGCACGACGACCAATCGCTATATTGTGGGCGTGACCGGGGAACTCCGGCTGCCCTTCGGACTGGGCGTGGAGATGGACGTACTCTATCGCCACTTCAGCTACAACTCGAGCAGTGGGGCCGGCAACCTCACCTCGAACCTGACGAATATGGACACCACGGCCGGCTCGTGGGAGTTTCCGATTCTCGCCAAGTATCGTTTCAAGGGGAAAATCGTGCACCCGTTCGTGGATGCCGGCGTGGCGTGGGACAAACTGAGCGGGCTGACGCAGACGGTGACGAGCGTGGTCAACAGCGTCACCAAAACCTCCAGCACGAGCAGCCCGGCCGAACTCGCCAATAGCACCACGCGCGGCTTCGTGCTGGGCGGGGGTGTGGACGTGAAAGCGCTGGTGATCCACATCACGCCGGAGCTGCGTTTCACGCGCTGGGGCGCGAAGCAATTCATCGACCCGGCGGGCATGTTCAACAGCCAGCAGAATCAGGCCGAATTCCTGGTGGGCTTCACGTTCTAGTTTTCCATCTACCCGTTCATCACGCGATTCATGCGGTCGATGGCTTCATCGATCTCCGCCGGGCTCTTGAAACCGATGGTCACCGCATCCACCGCGCCCAGGTTCATGACGTACTTCATGGCGGCTTCGCGGTCTTTAGCGTTGGTGAAACGGCCCTCGCCGCACAGTTTCATGCCCAGCACGCCCATCCCCTGGGAGTGGATTTTCTTAGCGTGCGCGGTCACCTCGTCCACGTTGCCGGGCGCATCCACATCGCGCTGGTCGGGCGTATCCATGCGGGCGCCGTCGTGGTTCATGCGCAGCAGAGCGAGGTCCAGCCAAGGCGAGGCGGGTGACCTTCACATTGCTCTTGCCGAGGGTGACCCAGTCGGTGGCCAGTCTCCTGGCGGGTTGCGCGCCGAGCCGGGAAAGAGCGGCGGCGCCGAAAGTGGCGGCCAGGAAATCGCGTCGGGTGGTTAGAGACATCATCCTGCTCCTTGGGAAACACTCTATCATTTCGCCGGCGCGTTGGGGCGTGACGCCCCGCGGGAACCCGCGCCACCCGCTTTCCCAATAACCTGATACCATAACCGTGCGAAACCATGCGACGTCGTGACCTACTCCGTACCTGCGCGGCCGCTCCGCTCGCGCTTGCCGCCGGCCGCCGCGCCTTCGGCCAGAATCGCTACCAGCCCACCTGGGAATCCATCGATGCGCGCCCCAGCCCGGCCTGGTATACCGATTCCAAATTCGGCATCTTCATTCACTGGGGCGTCTACTCGGTGCCGGCATATGCCCCCGTCAATTCCAAGGGCGAGACTATGTACGCCGAGTGGTATTGGAACTCGCTCAACAAGGCGAATTCCTCCACCCGCAAATTCCACGACCGCAATTACGGCGCTGGCTTCCCCTACTTCGATTTCGCGCCGCTGTTCCGCGCCGAACTCTACAATCCCGACCACTGGGCCGACGTCTTCCAACGCTCCGGCGCCAGGTACGTGGCGCTGACTTCGAAGCACCACGAAGGCTTCACGCTCTGGCGCAACGAGCAGGCCAACAAGACCTGGGGACGCCCCTGGAACGCCGTGGATACCGGCCCCAAACGCGACATCGCGCTCGACCTCATGGAGGCCGGACGGCGCCGCGGCCTGCACATGGGCATCTACTACTCGCTCTACGAGTGGTACAACCCGCTGTATCTCTCCGACAAGAGCCGCTACGTGGCCGAGCACATGTTTCCGCAGTTCAAAGACGCCGTCACGCATCTCAAGCCGAGCATCGTCTTCTCCGACGGCGAGTGGGACCTCACCAGCGCCGAATGGCGGTCGCCCGAACTGCTCGCCTGGCTGTTCAACGAATCCCCCGTGCGCGATGAGGTGGCCATCGACGACCGCTGGGGCAAGGACACACGGCACAAGCACGGCGGCTACTACACCACCGAGTACACCAGCGGCATGCAGCAGGCGGCGCACCCCTGGGAGGAAAGCCGCGGCATGGGTTACTCCTACGGGTACAACCGCATGGAGACGCTGGCCGATTACCACAGCGACCGCGAACTGCTGATGATGCTACTCGATATCGTGGCGCGCGGCGGCAACCTCCTGCTCGATATCGGGCCCACCGCCGACGGCCGCATTCCGGTGGTCATGGAGGAGCGCCTGATCCAGATCGGCGACTTCCTGCGCCCCAACGGCGAGGCCATTTACGGCACGCACGCGCGCCCCTCGGCACGGCAGTGGAGCCAGGGCGCCATCCCCAAGCTGGAAGAAAAGGAGTTCATGTCGGACTACGACATCACCAAGCTGGTGGATACGCCGCCTGCCGGATATGCGCGCGTGGAGGCCTTCTACACGGCGAAGAACGACGCGGTCTACGCGATTCTGCCGCGCCGCCCGATCGGCGACGTGGTGCTGGACGATATCGATGCCCCTTCGGGCGTGCGCGTCACGCTGCTCGAAGGCGGCCGGCAACTGGAGTCCTCACGCCAGGGCAGGCAATTGCGGATCCGCATCCCCGACGCGGTGTCGGCCGGTTTGCCGGTGCGGCAGGCGTACGTCTTGAAGTTGGCCGGCGCCAGGTAGGACGTGCCGCGCCGGCGAAACCGCCTGCGCCACCTCTGCCAGTCAAGGTGGGGCAGGCGCTTTCGCCTGCCAACTCCCAATCGAACCCCCGGTTGGCAGGCGTAAGCAAGCCTGCCCCACCAGCGGCGCCGCTGGGACAGCGATTAGTCGGGTGGTTTTTCGACCCCGTCCTACCTCTGATTGGATTTCAGAGTTTTCTTGCGCAGGCGGATGCTGGTGGGCGTGACTTCGACGAACTCGTCGTCGCGGATGAATTCGATGGCCTGCTCGAGGTTGAGAATGCGTGGCGGCACCAGGCGGATGCCTTCGTCGGAGGTGGAAGCGCGCATGTTGGTGAGCTTCTTTTCCTTGACGATGTTGACGTCGAGATCGGCATCGCGGGCGTTTTCGCCGACGATCATGCCTTCGTAGACCTCGGTTCCGGGGGAAACGAAAATCTCGCCGCGTTCCTGGAGGTTGAAGATGGCGTAGCCGGTGGTTCTGCCGGCGCGGTCGGCCACCAGCGAGCCGGTGGGACGCGAGGAGATATCGCCCTGCCACTCGATGTAGCCGTGGAAGAGCGAATTCATGATGGCGGTGCCGCGCGTATCGGTGAGGATTTCGCTGCGCAGTCCGATCAGGCCGCGCGAGGGCACGTGAAATTCCAGGCGCACG
>JBEKDV010000247.1:0-11554 GCA_050014175.1 Candidatus Solibacter sp.
CACGCCACATCAAGAAGATCATCGTTAAGCCGTGTGCGGGAAAACCGCAAGCACGGTTTGAAAGGGGGTTGATGGAAACGGGTTGGCGTAAACGCTGATACCGCGCCATAATCTACCAATGCCCTCCGTGACATCCAGTTTTCGAATGAGCAAGGAGCTCCAGCGAGAGCTATCTGACGCGGCTGAGCGCACCGGCAAGGGGAAGAACGCAATTATCATTGAGGCGTTGCTGAAGTACCTGCGCGCCATGGAGCGAGAATCGCTTGCCGGGGAGGCGCGACGTCAATCCGAGCTTGTTTCCAGGAACGAGCATGACGCCGGCTGGTACGGACTGGCGGACACATCGGGATGGAGATAAAGCGCGGCGATGTCGTCATTTGTGCGGCGCCTGGAGACTACGGCAAGCCGAGGCCGGCTGTCGTTGTGCAATCCGACCTGTTCAACGGCACTCACTCGAGCGTGGCGGTGTGCCTGATTACCACCCATCTGGAGGACGCTCCTCTTTTTCGCATTCCTGTGCCTGCCGGGAGAATGACCGGTCTGAAACTGGAGTCGCAGGTGATGGTTGACAAGGTCATCGCGATCCCGAGGAACAAAATCACGGGGCGTGCCGGGGCGCTTGCCGCGGGCCCGCTTAAAGAGATAGACAATGCTTTACGATTGTGGCTGGAACTTGTCTGAAGTCTCGGGAAATCCGCTTGTCCGGTTCGACGAGGGGAGAGTGGGTCGCACCGCAAGGTATCGCCCTCTCTCCTACTCTGCGAGAAACTCTTAGCTTTTCTCGAGTGTCCGCAAAGTGCTACGCCCGCAAGTGGCCTCTGTCAACCATCCGGCGGACGTAGTCCTCGTAGCTCATCTCGCATTCCACGAACTTCAACAACTCCGCCCTGGAAAGATGAAGCTCTCTGGCCACGAGTCGCCACAGCCGATCGTCCAGTTTCCTTTGCCCATGGCTGACCCAAGTGTGAATACTCGTACGCCGACCCTCGACCACCAACCACAACATTGTGTGGTGGGTCTCGACCTTCTCAAAACCCTTCCTCAACAGAACATTGATGAGTAGCGATGCCAGCGTCTCCGTCATGCGGCAGGCGTGACGGACCTGACCAGGCTCCGCATCTTGCGCTTCAATCGCCGGGCGTCCTGCGTGAGTTTGGGGTCGTCCGCCGACGCAATCCATTCCCACATGCCTCGGAATTGATCGGCGAAGGACTCCAGGGCCTCCTCCTGATCCCGCCCACGGCCTTGCAGCCCAAGGGGTTCATACTCCACCAGGCAATACGGGCCCTCTTCGCGCACATCAAGGTTGATCGGCGCGCGCAAAGCATAAACCGTGTTGTCATGAATAATGCGTACCACTCGCTGAGTGGAATTTGCCGCGAGGGTAGCGAAGTTCTCCGCCCGCCTGATCATCATCCGTCATTCTACCGCACGTCGTATCGTGGGACAGACGATCGCGAAGCGTCGTCTGTCAACCAACCCCTGATACTTCTGGCTCCTGACTTCCTCGACTTCTGACTCCCAAATCCCGCGGGGATTTCAAGGGCAGAGCCCTTAGTCCTTCTTCTTCCGAAATATCCGCGCCGCGTCCGCCTGGTGCTGGTTCGTCCACCACTGCTCCCCGCCCGCCGGATCGTTCGGGTACGCATTCTGCGCATTCCGGAATCCAATCGCGCTTCGGAACCCCGTAGTACCCGCCCTCTTCCGTTTGCTTCAGGCCATTTGTAGCGGACCACCGGTGCCCACGGGCCGCGCAAATCTGGTAGAACAAGATCATGGTTACCAAATACCTTCGAACCGCGATGCGCGGGGCCAAATACGAACTGCTGGAAGAGCTCGATCAGGATTGCTCGTAGGCGTCCAGGAATTCGGCCCGCGTGATGCCGGCTTGGTTGAGGATGGTGCGTAGGGTAGAGGCCTTGATCGTCGGGTGATTTGGCATGGTCAGGCAGTCCGAGCACACCAAACGCCCCGTAGTGGGGCAGGCGCTTCCGCCTGCCAACGCCCCGTAGTGGGGCAGGCGGGGTACCCTCTGGGTCCGCCTGCCAACGCCCCGTGGTGGAGCAGGCGCTTCCGCGATGAAAGCGTCCAGAACCGTCGAGTCCCCCGGCAGCACCTCGGAGCCAAAAGTCTCGATGTGAAACTGTATCGCTGATTTCACATCGGCGACCGCTTCGTCGTATGTGTTGCCGTCACCCACCACGACGCCTTTGAGACCGAGTGGGTACGCGACGTAGCCATCCGCGTGCTTCTCCACGATAATCTTGAACTGCCTTTGCATGCCCTTATCGAGCAGTCTAGCACGGATTCCCTCTGGTGGCTTCTGTCCCCACTGGCTTCAGCCTTTTCGTTCCTGTGTTATCTTCTCCCCCAGCCGGGCCAGGTGGGACAGACGATCGCGAAGCGTCGTCTGTCAACTAACCCCTGATGATTTCTCAGTGCTTTCTTCTTTGCGTCTCAGCGCCTTTGCGAGAGTTGTTTTTTTGACCCCTCTGCGAGAAACTCTTAGCTTATCTTCTGACTTCCCTGACTTCCTCGACTTCTGACTCCCAAATCCCGCAGGGATTTCAAGGGCAGAGCCCTTGCTTAGTCCTTCTTCTTCCGAAATATCCGCGCCGCATCCGCCTGGTGCTGGTTCGTCCACCACTGCTCCCCGCCCGCCGGATCGTTCGGGTACGCATTCTGCGCATTCCAGCATGCCAGCGCCACCGCAAACACCAGGTCGTCGTGCGTCCCTTCCCGCCACACCGCGTACTGCTCGTGCCCGGAGAGCGAGATCTTCACCTGCATCGCCGCCATCTCCTTCACCAGGTCCGCGCCGTACTCCAATCCTGCCGCGATCCGCAGCACCCCCCGTTGCAGCAGCACCTGTAGTCCCAGGATCAAGTCGCGCTTCGGCACCCCGTAGTACCCGCCCTCCGTCGTTTGCATGAGGCCGCCCGTGATGTTCACCGGCATGACCACGCAACCAGGCCGCTCCCTCCGCAACAGATCTACCACCGGCCTGCCTACTCCCGTGCCATCCACCGCCAGCCGGCACCGGCCTGCCAGTTCGGGCCATCGCGTCACCTGGACCACCCGCTCCACCACCTCCGTATACGGCGTCCCCCGCGCCACCCGTTCCAGGTACCGCAGTTGCAGCGACACCACCTTCCTCCAGGCGAACATCGCCGCGTCCCACGCGCCCGTAGTCTCCGCCCGCTCCACCACCGCAATCGCCGTGAAGTCCCTGCTCTGTCCAAAATCCACCCCAACGAAATACCAGTCCATCGCCCCTATCTCCCCCGTGGCATAAGGCTCCGCCTTGTGCATCCGTGGTCTGTCATGCTTTGTCCTCTTTGTGCTCTTTCCGTGGTGGGGCAGGCTTGAGCCTGTCAATCCGAGCGAAGCTCGGACTTCTTCGCCACCTTCACCCAATCATCAGCGGCTTGATTTCCTCCGTGATCGCGCTCTCCACCAGCTCCCGCGCGAATACCCCGCTCACCATGTCCTCGAACTCGCACAGGTACTCCTGCCGGAACCAGCGCTCGCCCATCGTGGCGCGCTCCTCGTCCAGAACTCCCTTCCGGATCCGCGCGCATTCCGTGGCCGGCGCCCGGAATCGCTCCCATTCCGGTCCGCCGTTCGCCCACGTCTCGTAAAAAAATCCCCGCTTGCCGAATGGCGTGCTCATCAGCCACAACGTCCCGTCGCTCACCGCCAGCATCGGCCGGATCGCCAGGTAAAGCTCGTCGCTGCACCGCGCCGCTTCATCCACCAGCAGCAGCGAGACCGCCGAGAACCCCCGAACCGTCGCTTCCGTCCCCGGCAGCCCCACAATCCGCGACCCGTTCGGCAATTCCAGCGAAATCTCGTTGTCTCCGTCGCCCTTTGGCCGGATCCCCAGCATCCGCGCGAATTTCGTCGCTTTCCGCAGAAATTCGCCGCTTTGCCGCCCGCTCGGGCTCACCACCACCGTCAGGCTCTCCGCCGTATGATATGCCTGGTGTACCGCTTTTGCCGCTGTGATCGTCGATTTTCCCCATTGCCGGCTGCAATTCAAGATCCCCCGCTTGCTGGTCGTCCGCAGCACCCGCTCTTGCAGCGAATCCACTGGCAGATCCAGTCGCTCCCTCACCCACTCCGCCGCGTCCGCCCCTTCGTTACGGGGCGCTGGCGCATCGCTCCGTTGCCTGCGGCGTTCGTTACTCTCCTTCATGAACCAAGTCACGATTCCATCGTAGCGAGTCGTTTCAGGCAATCGCCTCTCAATCTCTCTTTATATCGCCGTTGGTCGGGGAATAACCCGATATCCTTCAATCGCTTCCACATAGCCGGAATTTATTAAATGTTCGTGTGACTAGGGGACAGACATGAATTTCCGGCGCACTTTGCTGGAAATTCGCTGTCTGTTGGGGCAAGGTGGGGCAGGCGCTTCCGCCTGCCAACTCTTCGGTGTGGTTTTTCGAACCCGTCCCCGGTTTGCCCCCGGTTTTCCGGCGCACTTTGCCGGAAATTCGCTGTCTGTCCCCGGTTTGCCCCCGGTTTTCCGGCGCACTCTGCCGGAAATTCGCTGTCTGTCCCCGGTTTGCCCCGCACCGTAGCGTAGCCTTTTAGGCTGCTGCCCCCATTCGTGGGGGCATTCTTCCTCCGCACCGCCGCGTTGTTCCGCGGGAGACCGTCCGTGTCATTTCCGTTTGCACCTTGCCGCTTTGTGCGGCAGGTTGACAGGGGTACCCCCTGGGTCCGGCGGATTGTCAATCCGCCTATCCGCCTCCCGCAACTTGACACGCGTTCTATCCTGAAGCCAGAGGGGCATTATGTCTTCACTCAGACGCATTCTTTCTTCCCGGACCAACGGCGCTCGCTCCATCGGTCCGGTCACCGCCGAGGGCAAGCGGCGTTCTTCTCAAAATGCCACCAGCCATGGCCTCCTCGCCCACCAGATCGTTATGCAAGATGAATCGCCCGAAGGTTTCGAGGCGGTCATGAATAACCACCTCGATCGCCTCCAGCCCGCCGACGGCATGGAGTTCGCCATGGTGGAGGAAATGGTCGCCTCCCACTGGCGCCTCCGCCGCGCCTTGGCCATCGAAACCCGCATGCTCGAAAATGAAGCCGCCGCCCAGAAGTCCGCCGACTCTCTCGATCGCCTCGCCGGCGCCTTCGATAATCTAGCCGCCAAACCCTCCCTCGCCCTCATGCACCGTTACCAGACCCGCCTTCATCTCAACTATCAGCGCACGCTTTACAACATGCTTCTCCTGCGTGCCGCCACCGTGCCAAACGAACCCAGTCCCATTTCCGAACACACTGGGACAGGCCTCCTGGCCTGTCGAGAAGATGCCTGAGGTGGGGCAGGCGGGGTACCCTCTGGGTCCGCCTGCCAACTCTTCGGTGTGCTTTTTCCACCCTGTTTGAATGGGCCTTCCGCCCGCGAAACTTCATGAAAAATGGTGGACCAGGCAAGGTGGGGCAGGCGGGGTACCCTCTGGGTCCGCCTGCCAACTCATCGGTGTGTTTTTTCCACCCTGTCGAGAGCTGTTTTCGCCCGCCTTCGTGAGCGTCTTGCAAACACCTGCTCTTGCATCTCCCCACAGGTTGGTGCGGCGGTGCGCGCATCGGTGGCGTGCCGGCACATCGGGTGCGGAGCCCTGCGCGTTAGAAACTGGCGTCCCGCCGCGGCTTCGCACTGCCCTTGGCTGCCGCCGCGGGCGGTCGCTCACCGCAAGCTGATATTGTGCTGCACTATCGCTCCCTGTGCTCCGGCAATGCCGAAATTCATCCAGGCGACGTGGCGATAGAGGTCGGGGCGGTTTCGAAGTATGACGCGCTCCAGCAGAAAGGACGATCCCACCAGCCCCAGCTTGATCGCTACCGATCCGGCGCCAAACGTCGATCCCGAACCAGCCATCACCGGGTTCGCTTCGGGACGGCGCCAACTGGAACCGGCGTCCGCGGCGCTCGACGCAGCCAGGATGGCCACCGACCAGCGATACAACGTGCGGTCGGGTGGAACGGTGCGCTGTGGTTCAACCGTCCGCAGCGAACGCTCCATGGTAGCGTCCGGAGCCGCGGAAAGGGGTCCGCTCACCGGGAAGAACGAAGCCGACGCGGTTGAGTTCACCTGCGCCGCCAGGGAGAATCCAAAAAGCGAAATGGTCAGAAGCTTCATATAGAAACACATCGGCTGTGATCCGCGCCAGCAATATAGGCGGAAGCGCCGGCATTCATGCCGTCCATTTCCTACTCTCACTTGCCCCGCGGCCAGGCGTCAACACTGCCTTTGGTCAGCCTGGATTGCGTACTTGCGTAAATGAGGGTCCTGGCAGTATAATATTTCGTCGGCATCTGGTTGAAAACGATAAAAATGGAACGAAATGTTCAGACGGTAAGGAACGGTTCGAGCAAAGCCGGTCAAGACAGCCGTTGTTGCGGCAAGTATATCATGATCCCCAGCATCGTTTCCCAAGGAGGTATCTGTGCGTAAACTCGTGTGTGTTTTGGCCGTGCTTCTCGCGGCGGTCACCCTGATGTATGCCCAAGGCCAGGTGGCCACGGTGACCTCTACCGCCCCGTTCCAACTGCGAGGCGCCAATGTCACGACCGATCAGGGCGTACCGTCCTGGCCCGTCATGACGGGCGACACCATCAAAGCCGGCAGCGCACCGCTTGTCGCCACGTTTGCCGATGGATCCAGCGTCATCCTGGAGCCCGGATCGTCCGCCAAGATAACGATCTCAGGACAGACCCCCACGTTCCTGCTCGAATGCGGTACCGCCCGTTACTCCCTAACGGCTTTGTCGGCCGTGAAACTGAACGACCCGGTCTCGCCGTCAAAGCTCGCCGGTGTCTATAGCATTGGTTGTAACAAGCCTGCCGGCTGGTGGACTACCGGCCACACGGTGCTCGTATTGGGCGGGGCGGCTGCGGCCGCGGGTCTGGCCTTTGGCATTTCCCACGCCACCAGCCCCGGTACGCCCGCCAGCCCGAGTCAATAAGGCGATCCGTGTTCGTGAAAGGTCTGCCTTCACCTGGACCGTACTGAGTCTTTCTGCCTTGTGATCCGGACAATCTCCTCCCCGGCGGCTGGCGCACGGATGCGCCGCGCGGCGTACACGCTGATGGCGGTTTCGCTGGCCGCTGCCGCATTTCTGAAAGGCGGCGTGGTCGCCTCGCAGTGGAAGTGGACCGCCCTCGGCCTCTCCCTTGCGGCCTGCCTTTCGTTGTCGCGCGGAACCGAACGGGGCCGCGTTCCCCGGCCCACTTGGGGAATGGTGATCCTTGCTCTGCTCCTTGGCTGGATGCTGCTGCAACTCGTCCCGCTGCCGCCCGCCCTCGTCGCCTTCCTTTCGCCCTACCGATGGAATGCCGTGCAGGCTGCGCGCTCGGCGACCGGCCAGGATTTGCATGCTTGGGTCGCCCTATCGGTCGCTCCGCCTGCGACCCTGGAAAGGCTTTTGTATGTCGTCCCCGCCATGGCCGCCTTTGTCGCCTCGCGGCAGATGGTGTGGTGGTGGGCGGGCCGGACGTGGGTCGCGGTGGCGCCGGTTGTCGTCGTCGCGTGGCTGGAAAGCGTGTTGGGAATGGTCCAGTTCGCGCTAATGCGGATCGCTGGAGGCCCGGCGGTATCGGTATCCGGGACCTACGTCAACTACGATCACTTTGCGGGGCTGCTGGGGATGGCCTTTCCGCTGGCGGTCATGGGGGCGGTCTCCGCCTGGAGGAAAGGAACTACACGCCAACACCAGGGGGCCGGCCCGGCGTTGCGCACTTCGGCCATGCTCACGGTCGCGGCATGCCTGCTGATGGGAGTCTTCCTGTCGCTTTCCCGAATGGGGGTCGTGTCCACGCTTGCCTCGGCCGCCCTCACGGGCCTTGCGGCGCTCGGTTCGCGGCGCCCGGGCGAAGTGAACCGCCGGCGCCGCTGGCTATGGCTCGTTCCGGTCGCCGTCCCGCTATGCCTTCTCGTAGGCCTGTCCAATCGGGATCTGGTCTTGCGGTTTGCCGAGCTCACAGCCACCCCGGAGATCTCCAAGGATACCCGCGTGCAGATCTGGTCCGACACGTTAGGCGTGATCGCAGCTTATCCCTCGACCGGATGCGGCCTGGGAGCGTACGAACACGGCCTCTACCGATTCAAGACCGTGGCTCCCACCAACACCGTCGATTTTGCGCACAACGACTATCTGCAAATCCTGGCCGAACTTGGCCTGCCCGGCATGCTGCTGGTAGCCGTCCTGGGAGGATGGATTTTGAAGCGGACCCTGACGCTGGTCGTCTCCACGAGAGGTGGGGCGAACTGGGAACTGGCGGTCGGCCTTCTCGGAGCTCTCCTTACCTTTGGCCTGCACAGCCTGGCGGAGTTCAACTTATTCATACCGGCCAACGCGCTCGCTCTGGCTTGGTTGAGCGGCGTGGCCACGAGCCTGGAACCGAAGAGCGTCTGATATGCGCGCTGTCATTGCAGTCGCATCGCTGCTCGTTACCGCATTATCCCTGGCGGTTGACGTCATTCATCCGTCGCCGGGTTCGAGCCTGTGCCGATACGGCGGCTGCCGGTTTGACCAGATCTTTGCCGGGATCGATGCCGCCGGAGCCAGCCGCGATGCAGTTGCCACCCTCGTCGACGCGGACCCCGCAAACCCCCTGGTCTGGTGCACATATGCCCAGGTTCTAAGCGTTCGTGGCGAGACACAGCAGGCCCAATTCGCCTTTGATCATGCGGTCTCCCTCGGCCCTGGAATGTCACCCGTCCTGATGCGGGTTGCCAATTTCGATTTCACGCACGGCCGGCGCGAACACGGCTTTCTTCTCTCGGCGCGAATCCTGTCGCAAACCAGCGCGTTCGATGAGATCGTTTTTTCCTACCTGCAGCGTGCGGACGTTCCGGCTGGTACGCTGCTCGGAACCGCCATTCCGGCTACGTCTCGCCCCGCGCGATCCTGGATGACCTGGCTGCGCGCTCACGGATCGGACCAGGACCTCCAAGACACCTGGACCTGGATGCAGCGCAACGCCCTTCTGGATGAGAAATCGGCCGCTGAGGTCGCCTGGGAGCTGTGGAACCGGAAATCCTACCAGACGGCCCACACGCTCTGGACAAGCTGGCTCGGAGCAACCCAGCTCCTGGCGAATACCCGTTTCGACACCGCGCCCCGCGAGACTCCGTTTGACTGGGCGCTCGGCTCCAGCCCGGCGGTTGCCGTCACGCGCGGGAATGGATTGGACGTCCGCTTCTCGGGAACTGAAAACGTAGCCTTCTCCGGAGTGCGTCAGTTCACCGTTCTGCCGCCAGGCCGATACCGCCTTTCCGCCGAGGTCTCGTCGGAAAATCTTACTACCGACCAGGGACCCTTCTTCCGCATCTTCGACCCCGCCAACCCAGACCGCCTCCATGCCGAGAGCGCGCCGATTTTGGGCACGGTGGGAAAGTCTTGGATAACTGTGGAGTTCACGGTGGCGTCAGGAACCGGGGCCTTGGTAATTCAACTCGAGCGCCGTCCCTCCGAGCGCTTCGACAATCGCATCGGTGGTACCCTCCACATCCAGCAGGTTTCGCTGATACCTTTTTCGACGCCGCCGGAATAGAACTTCGCCTCAGTGCGACTCTCCCTCCGCCTGATCTGGCTTCCCGGACCTTGCTATATGACAGAACGATGCGCCGCCTGCCTGGAACTGTTACAGGCCTACATCGAGACCGGCAATGCCTGGGTCGAGCTCAAAAACCGATCGGCCGCAGGTCCGGCCCAGTCCGCGTCCGCCCAGCTTGAAAGCGCCCGCCGGCGAAAAACAAAAGCCCGCCGGCGCTTCCTCCTTCACCAGGGTCCCCTCTGCTACTCCTGTCCCAACCGCATCCGCCCCGCCTGACTTCGCGCTCCCCACGAACGCCGATCTCCTGATCGGCGGCCTCCCCGATTCGTGGTATCTGAGCCGTCCTCACCGCCGTCGCGTAGTGGCGGAGTCTGCGCAGCTCTCAATTGCCGCGCTGAATCCTTCCAAGCGCCGCCGAAAGTCCTCCAGGTCCAGGCCTAGCTCTTCTGGCGACAGTTGCAGGTAGCTCCCGGCCACCGTTTGCGGCATTGCTTCGAGCGCATCCCGCAGTTCCGCCGTGAGTGGGCACACCAGAAAACTTCCCGTGTTCGCGAATGTGGCCAACTGGGCGAGCTTCGCATTGCCCTCGCGTTCCATCGCCCTGCCAAGAGCCTGCGCGAACTGTTGGGCATCGGGCGCGGTGACGCACTGTCCCAGCGGTTCTTCGTAGCGCCCGTCCCAATGCTCCTGAGGCTGGGGCGGCACGTTCAGGTCCCAGTGACGCGGTGGAGGCGTGGCCCCGGCGGGTCGCCATCCATGTGCCATCGCGGTGCCCAGCGCCCTCGCCCAACGCTTGGCCGGCAATTGCAGAAACTGCCCACGGGCATCGAATAGGGTTACCACCCAATCATAGTCCACGTATCGCTGATCGGCCGAAGAGGCAGCAGCCAACTCGCCAGCTGCTCGGGCGCGGTTCCTGGCGGCCAAGACGTAGACAAGCCCGATCATCGCGAAGATGAATCCACAAGACACGCAGATTTGTGTCATCTCATGTCACCTCATCGGCCAAAACACGACTTCCGATGAACCCTTTGCAACGCATTTCTAATCTAAGAGGAACGCCGTCTGTTTCCAATGATCACTTTGGTTATCCAGTCAGAATGCCAGGAACTCGAACAGGAACCTGGTTCGGTCACTATCCGGCCGCGGGGGGCGAAGCGTTTGCGCTCAACGGCTAATCCCTATCCAATCCTCACGCGGAGGACATCGGTCGCGGCTTGCTGGTGCGCATCCTTCGGCTGGCCGGGATGTCCCCCAACCGAAATAGGCAGTCATTGAATCGCAGCATGCCTCAAGCACAAAACAAATCCACCCCGCGATTCCGCCTCGCTCCCCAGACGCGGCGCACACTCATCCTGGCCTTCTGGGCCGTACTCATCTGCTGCGTGATAATCGGCTCCCTGTCGCCCGCTGCCTCTCCGCTGATGGTGGGCATCGGCCGTTTGCACGTCAACGACAAGGTGATGCACTTCTGTGCCTACTTGGCGCTTTCGCTTCTACCCGTGATCGGCTTCCAGGACCGCCGCCACGGCCTTAAGGCAGGCCTCTCGATGTTCCTCCTGGGCGTCCTCATGGAAGCAGGCCAGCATTTCTCCCCCGACCGCGCCGTCGAGCTCGGCGACGTCATCGCCAACGGCGCCGGCGTCACTTGCGGCGCCCTCCTCGGCCAACCCATCCGCACCCTCCTCGCCATCCTCTGAGCCACGCGCAATTCCCTTCTGCGTGGCTGGTTCCGATCACGATCTGAATTCCTCCCTTTGTGACCTGCCGGGCCGGAGGTGTGTCCGTATGCGCGAAGGCACACACACGTTCAGTCAAGATCGAATGCAATGCGAAGCGCTTCATTAAGTCGCGCCATTGTCGCGGGCGCCAGATCCCCACGTCGGCGCAGCAGCCGCTTCTTGTCGAGTACCCGCACTTGCTATCCAAGAATCACCGAATCAGCGTCCAGCCCTCCCTCCGGTGCCTTCACGAGCACCTG
>JBEKDV010000248.1:0-11510 GCA_050014175.1 Candidatus Solibacter sp.
GGCTGCAACTACCTTATGTTCAGGTGGGGTGGGGCAATCCCAATGTTGCCCCTCCACGATGCCACTACAGATACGCGCCCTCGCTTCTCCTTCACTGAACCTGACCGCATGGCGCACTCGCCGGTTGCGTCGTTCAGTTCGAGGCTCAAGCACAGATCCTTACTTCTGCGATCAGGGGTCGGTCATCCTCGGCCCCCTTTGCTGGCTGCTTCGCTGGAATCGCCGGAAGCGAACTCGCCTGCGCTGTCCAGTTCCGCTACGATCTCGGTTTCTTCCGGGCTGAGAGGCTTCGGCTTCTCCTCACCCGGCTGGAATCCACGCAGATTGCGCTCATAATCGTAGTGGTACATCTGGCCCACGAGCCGCCCCCACTGGTTTCCTTGCACTTCCACGTGGGGATACAACAGCGAGCCTTCTTCCAGAAACTCGCGGTCGGCCTCTTCGGTGAACGTCGTTCCCCGGCCAGCGGCCAGATTGCGCAAGCGCGTCTTGCCTCTGTCGGTGTGACGGTCGGGAATGCACGGGTTGTCGTCGATGATTTTCTGGATGTCGGCTTCCGGCAGCTTCTTCTCGCGCGCTGCCAGCATCCAGATCTGTGCGTCGTCGGTTTCGCGGTTTTTCGGCGACCGGGCCAGCAACATGACCGACATATAAATGGCCAGAGGTTCCGGGTCGCGATTCGCTCCCATGTCCTTCTTCAAAACCAGATACCCCTTGCAGAGCGTGTAGACCTGCGCCACGACTTCCGGGTTGGCCAAGCCAATATCTTCCACGGCGGTAATCATCAGCCGGCGCGCTACGGCCGCCGGATAGCCCGAACTGCACAGCTCCTGCATCAGAATCAACGCTTCTTTCTCTTTTCCCCGGCGAATCATCTTCTGAAGTCCTGAGATGCACTCGTCGTAGGGGACGCCGGAAAGGGTCTTGGGCTTGAACGGAGCCCCTCCCCCTCCTTGTCCATGGGCGGCTGCCATCATTCGAAAATGTTCCATACTCCACCTCCTAGGTGATTTGTATTATCTATATGGAGTATAGAGCGCGTATATACGTTGTCAAGTTAAATATGCCGTGATTAGGAGATTTTTGCGAAACCCCAGAACCGAGGCGAAGGGTATTGCCCAACAGAGGAGTCGATGCGAGGAGAATGCGGGTAGAAAGGCAGAATACCCGCCGACCTGCAGAAGTTGATCGCGGACATGGCAGCAAACAATGTGACCTGGGGCGAGGAGCGAATCGCAGCGGAACCTCTGCTCAAGTTAGGCATTCGGGTCTCACCTCGGACGGTCAGGCGCTACGTGCCACCTCCTCGCCCAGGCCGACAATACGTGCCCTCCTCGCAGCGCTGGAGGACGTTTGTTCGCAACCATGCACAAGCCATATTGGCCTGCGATTTCTTCGTCGCAGTGACCGCCAGGTTCCAGGTGCTATACGTCTTCGTGATCATGGAAGTGGGATGCCGCCGAATCACCCACTTCAATGTCACCACCCACCCCACGGGAGCATGGACGCTGCAGCAGTTCCGGGATGCAATCTCCGGAGAGGAACCGTATCGCTATCTGATCCACGACCGCGACAGCATTTACTCGCCGGAGCTGGACTCAGCCCTCAAGGCGATGGGCCTGAGGATTTTGAAGACGCCGGACCGAGCGCCCCAAGCGAATGCCTACTGCGAAAGGCTAGTGGGAAGCATCCGGCGCGAATGCCTTGACTTTTTGATTCCGCTGAACGAGAAGCACCTGCGGCTAATTCTCAAGCTGTGGGTAGACCATTACAACAGGGGCCGTCCTCACTCTAGCTTGGGGCCTGGGATCCCGGATCCTCCCTTGGATTTGCCTCAGGGAGGATCCCTGCCATATCGCACACCCAAATATTGCAGCGTCTTTGCCAAGCCAATCTTGGGCGGCTTGCATCACGAATATGGACTCGAGAGGTTCGCTGCATGAAAGCTGGACACGAAAACGGGAACGCACATTTTTTGCGGACCACAGCCTCAAAATCATGTCTCAAAGATCATTGATACTTTCCGGCAGCGGGGATAGTATGTGATGCATGTTCACTGTGAGTAGGAGGGCTTTCTTGATGCTCGTTCCCTGCTCGGGAATCATTCCGGCTGTTGCGTCGTTCGAAACACCGAGACCGGATGCGCGCCTGCAGGCGGACCTCCTCCGGTCTTTCACCGAATATAAAAGGAGCTACCAACTGCCGGAATGGGCTCGGCAGGGGCGCAGCCGACAAGTGCGCCTCGATGGCGGCCCCATGTTTACTGCCTGCCAGCTCGAATCGAAATGGGACTACCTCTTCAACCCGAAAACGCCCGGCTTCGTGGGCATCATCAATGCTGTCTGGACGCTGACGAATCTCTATGCCAACGATCTCGAAGAAAAGCTTGATCGCATCCGATCGGCGGGCTACAACTGGGTTTGGGTAAGCTATCAGCTCGGCTACGCCTTTGAGGACGAGGCGCGGCAGCGCGAGCAGGTGCACCGGCTGATCAAGCTCGCCCACGCCCGCGACATTCGGATTACGGCGTACTTTTCCCTCACGAGTATTTTCACACGCAGCGCGTTCGTCAAGGATCCTGAATCGAAGAACTGGGTCCAGGAAAATGCCGACGGCTCGCCGGGGACGTATCAAGGCATTCCAGAAAGGCAGATGGCCTGCGTGAACAAGCCAGGCCGGCTCGATTACTTGAAAAAGATCGTCCGACTGGCGGTGGAGCACGACGCCGACGACATCTTCTATGACAGCATCTTCAACCGCTGCTACTGCTCCTGGTGCCGGAAGGGCTTCCGGGACTACTCGCGGCTGGTGCTGGGAAGGAAATACGAGGTCCCTGCAGTTTCGAACACGCAACAGAAATTTGGCATCGATGAGCCAGCGCTAACCGGCGGCGGAGCGGAGAATCCGGCTTGGGGCCTATTCTTGGAGTATGGCCATTATGCGGTAGCGCGCGCATTAGCCGAACTGGACAAGTATGCGAAAAGCCTGAATCCCAAGGTTACGCTGAGCGCCAACTCCCACCAGTTTCGTTTCATCGATTGGGTCACTGACATCACCTGGAGCGAAGATGCCTCCCTTAAGGGTGCGCGCATAGACGAGCAGGGCCGGCTTACGACACCGATGGGAGTTTATGCGTGGTGCCAAGCGACGGCGGGCGGGAAGAAGTCCGCCCAGGTTATGGTGACCCCGCATGAATACTGGGAGCTGCAGCCGCCAGAGTATTACGAGATCACCATCTCGGAGGCTACCAGCTTCCAGTGCAACTTCACGATGCTAGCCGGCTACGCCTTTGCAACACGTTACGAGGACGGTGATCCGGCTGCCCAGCGCGCGTGGGAGGGCATCGCCAGGGGGATGCGATTCATCGCGGCGCACCAGGAATTGTTTGAGGACGTCTCGCCAGCGGCAGACATCGGGATTTACAACTCGGGGCCGACCCGCATCCTGATGTCGATTCTCAAGCAGAGCGGCGACGGCCAGGCTCTGGTGCAGCTAATCTTTCGTGCTGGCTATCCGGTTCGGATTCTGAACGACGAGGCAGCACTAGAGACCGGTGCGGAGCGACTCGCGCGCGATTACCAACTCATCGTGCTGGCCGGGAGCGCCGCGCTGAGTGAGGAAGAGATCCGGCTGCTGAATCGCTACGTGGCGCTGGGAGGAAAGTTGATCGCCACGCGCGACACCGGACAGTTCACGAGTTTTCTGACCCCACGGAAACAGGCGCCATGGAACGAGAGCAGCGCAGGTGTTCGCCTAGTGACCAAGCAGGAGTTGGAAACCTCGCCCGATCGGATTGCCGTGCTGTTGTGCGGCGTCCTTTCGCGACCGCCCTTCGCCACATTCAACGGCAGCGGATACCAGGTCGCGATTCCAAACCGGAAGGGGGATCGGCTGATAGTCCATCTTCTGAACTATGACACCAGCCATCCGCAGAAGGATTTGCGTGTCGTGCTGGCAGGCAAGGGGAATACACATATGCAGGACATCCTGCGACCGGGTTGCGCGGCGCACTGGATTTCGTTGGACGAACCGGCTGCGCGGCCGCTTAACGTGGAATGGGTAAGCGAGCAAGCCGCGATTCAGATCCCGGAACTGAGGATTTCGGGCCTACTCGTGCTGAGCTCAGGGCCGTCAAAGCCCTGAAATAATCCCCCGGTAACCATTTTTGTACATCTTAACTTCTCGCGTGACCCGTTAGACCTGTAGCCTGTCTCATTCATTGGCACAGCCTCGTCCGCAAGAGGATCGGATGAACCGTTTTTTGATCGTCACCGTGCCAGGCTTGCTTTTCGTGCTGGGGCTGTCTGCCTCAACTACTCGGCCGTAGCCCTAAGCGGCTGGGCAGCCACCATATGTTTCATGGCCGGCCCCTTGTTTGCATGCGCCCGATCACGGGATTTGATCACCCATCCTGGCCACCACACCTCGCCCGGGCGTTGGCAATGGCGGTGAAAGATTTGTCAGACTCTCTCGATAAAACCTCGTGTTTGCAGACGAAGAGCATGTGGTGCCGGATGCCGCAGCTATCGAGTAAACCAGAGCGGGCGCAACTTTTGCCGCGCGTGATTCTCCCTGCCGATATTTTTTCATGACTTGGACTGGCGTAACGGCAGGCGCTCTCAAGTCATCTGCCTACTGGTGCAGCCAATCCCCCTTCTTCCTCGATGATGTAAGGGCAGATGCGAAATGAATCGCAGTCCTCGCCGCGGAGCCGTGCGAGCCGTTCAGCGGCGAGCTGAATGGGGATGATGTCAATGAGAAACTGCCATAACGCAGGAATAGTGGGAATGTTCATCACTAGGTCGGCCGCATCCGATCCAAGCTCCTGGCCGATCAACAGAACCTTTGCGCCGAAGCGGCGGAGATCCTTCGCCAGGGTCAAATCCTGGGATCGCATCTTCACGCCGTCCACCCACATTCCTACTCTCAATCCTGGGTGGACCACTTCCTGTGGACCGTGGCGGAAACTCCCGGTCGGCAAGGCTGAAGCCGGAGCCTTGGCCGCCTCCTCCCATAGTAGCCGAGCTTCATGGCAGCTCGACAAACTCCCTCCTCGAGCCAGAAAATATGTAGGCGTTCCGGACTCAAACCAATCACGCGTTTCGACTTGATCTTGCCATCCCGCTATGGCTGCTTGGGCAGCGGCCAGCGAAGCTCTGAGCTCCTCCACCAGATGGCCGGACTGGACTCCCAATGCCATACTAGCCAGGAGGCTTCCTACCAAGGCCAAGCCTGAATACATCGTGATTGAGACTATGTGGTCGAAGTTCGCATGCAGCCACAAGCACATATCGGCTTGTTGCGACAGAGGGCTATCCACCGTATTCGTGACGGCGATGATCTTCGAGTGATGGGACAGCAACTTTCCAAGTAACTGTACAATCTCAACACTCTTTCCGCTTCTCGACAGGAAAATCACCACAGAATTCGAGGCGACTTCGCTGAAATGAAGCATTTCGGATGCATCCAGTAAACTGGCCGGTCGCCCGCAGGCGCTGAAGAATGACAGCACTGCCATCCCCGCATGCCAGCTGCTTCCGATCCCCGTGATATAGATGTGGCTGGCTTCGGTGATGATTTGTGCGGCGGTCTCTAACGCCGGGCGGCCTTCGCCTAAGGAATAGGCAAGCGACCTTGAGAGCACCTCCGGCTCTCTGTGGATATCCTGAAGTAACCTGGTCATTGCTGGTTCACCTCTCTGGTGTGCAGCTGGTGCAGAACAGTAAGCCTCGGCACCCACTAGTGAAAGCTCTCTTGCAATTGCCCTCGAATGCCTCCCGCACTGCCGAGGCTGGCTACAGCGCAGCGGTGCCCCAACATTAGACACTCGTCGATGCTGCGCCCCAGCAGCCAAGCCCGAATAAAACCAGCGTCGAAATTATCGCCCGCCCCAATGCTGTCCACCACCGTGACAGGTCTGGAATCTACTTCGCAAGGGTGAATTTCCCACTTCTTGTTCCCCTTTAAGGCTATCGCTCCCTCTTTTCCGCACTTCACAACCACCAATGGACCAAAATTGGAGAGGCGTTGCCCAGCCTTGAGCACGGCAGTCTCTCCGGTAATAGACATGGCCTCGGCCTCGTTCGGGAAGAAGATGTCCACAAACGGAAGTAGCCCGGTAACTCCCTCCCAACGGTTCTCCGGGTCCCAGTTCACATCGAGAGAAACGGTCAACCCAGCGCCTTTGCACCGACGGACCCAATCACTCCAATGGCCACGTAGACTGCGCAGTAGGAAATAACTCGCGATGTGCCAGTGATGGCAGACCGCATACACCTCCTTGGGAAACTCTTCCGGTTGGACGGCATCAATGGTCCCGAGATAAGTTAAAATCGCCCGGTCTTTTGGATCTGCGAGTGCCACGCCGAGACCAGTCTTGAGTGAAGGATGTTGACTCACACACGATGTCTCCACTCCTATTGTTCGCAGTTTCTGAAGAACGAATTCACCAAAAGCATCCTGCCCCACACGGCCGATCACTCCGGCTTTCGCTCCCAGCTTCACGAGTTGGCAGGCAAAGATATTTGCGGATCCCCCGAGTTCCAATTCATAATTCTCGATGATTTGTTCAATTTGATGGAATCGGGGTCGGACGTCGCCTGTTAACACTAGGTCAACGCACATATCAGCCACGGTGAGAACATCCAGAAATTCGACGGGAGCATTTAATTGCATTGACATCGAGTCATTGACCATACATTAGATCCTGATGCGCTTTAGTAAAGCGCTTGATTTGAGCGCCAGTTAAACACAGGTGGACGGACGCCATCAAGAATAACTGCCTCTCGCTACAATCTAATCTGTATCAAAGAAGGTGCATGCTCGGCTGAAGAGAGGTCAACGCTTCACCGAGGTTTCTCTGGCCGGTTGCTAATCCCGCCCATTCAAGGAAGGCGCCGACGTGGCACGCGTTGGCTTCCACTGCACGCCGAAACTCCTCAATTCGCATCCGCCCGCCGATCCTCCTCGGGCTAGAGCCCAAGGCTTTATGATCGTTGGGATTAGCCGGATTCCGCCGGACGGCCATTGGGGGTGTGTCAAAGGCTCCCGCCGAATCTCTCGTTTCCCTGCACCGACCGGTCACCCTCAGCCTCGGAGAGAACTCCCCGCGGATGGAATAATTGCGGCGCCAAGAGGTCAATCAGCTTCTTTGTTGTGCCCCCCAGAGTTTGTCAGGCCTGATCTTCCTGGTAAATTCTGACCTCATAGATCCGAGCGACTTTTGCTCCGTTCGTTTCATAAACATTGATTCGGACTCGATCTGACTCCATAGCAGCAAAGGAATGGACTCTCCTGCGGTAATAATTCTTCTCTTCGCCTGCAACCACCTTCCATCCTAGTGCTGTCCATATTGCGATGTCATATCGCTTCACACATTCGGGGTACCGGAAGAGAGGTAAATAGGCTTGTCGGTTGAGGTCAGTGTCAAATGTGATTTGAACCTGGTTGAATCGTGTTGGACGAGGTAAACGCACTTCAATCCACTGGGGAAGGGATTTTGCCGGATCGGACATATAGAAATTCGTCCAGAGGTCGGGTCGACTCGATCCACGGACGACATTTCCTGGTGAGTACGGCCGCTGCTGGGGCGTGAAGCGGACGCAGAAGGCACTACCTCCAGGTAGCGGGCGCCATCGAGACCGGCCGGGGAGGTCTGCCGACGTTGTCCCTGCAGGTACGTTCGACAGCTCACCCGGTGCGTCGGTATACAGCGCCCAGGCTACACCCTCGTGGGCGCCGATGTGCATGTAATACAACTTCCCTGGTTCAGTTCTGGCATTCAAAACAAACGGAACAAACCCTTGGTATCCCGGTTGGATTGTTGCGGAGCAATTGACTAAGTCGCGGGAGGAACGGAAGTCCCACACGTGCTCGGCTTTCCGCAACCCAAGTGTTATCTCGGTTGAGGCCGCGAGGCTCGATTTCAGCAGGAGCTCTATTGTTTCGAGATGATCAGTCGACACAGGAAACAGTTGCGCCAGAGGAAGTCTTGCAGGATGAAACGATTGCGATAAGGGAAATATTAAGGAACCTTCACTGCTGGCGCTCACCTCTGCGGACCGCGCTAGGTCTCCAGGGTCGTAGTTCTCAACGCCGGGGATGAAGCCGTCCTGTCGTAGGAGTAACTGTTGCAGATCTTTCATGTGATTTTTCACAATGTCTCTGGGCTGGCATCTCCATCTGCCACACAATGCCGCAGCCACCCCCACGGCCTGTCCGACGACGGCCCCTGTCGTGAGGACGCGTGAGGAGCCGAAAGCTACATAGCTGGTGCTGATAGGGCGTCCCGCGGTGAAAAGGTTGCGAACGTTGCGCGAATAACAGCATCGAAGAGGTATACCATAGGGCATAGTGCCGCGCTCTTCAAAGTTCGAATCGGAGTTTGATGCCGAGTAGGGCGGAACGGTTCGTTTCAAGATTCCCCCGGGAGTGTGAATGTCAATCCCCCAGCCACCGTGGGCGACATCATCGTCCCGTACTTGTGGGTTGAGAACATCTCGTTCGCGGAGAACGTAGTCCCCAAGTATCCGGCGCGCCTCACGTTTATAGGGGCAGAACCCGACGAATTCGAGGGCATAGCTTTCTGCGCGTGATCGAATATGATCATCCTTGCACTTGTTTTTGATATGGTCCCATACACCCAACAACTGGCGGAGTGCTTCGTGTCGTATCTCTTCGCTGTCTTTTATTGGATGGAGCGGCCAGCCGACTTCGATCCACCAATATCCGCATTCGAAAAACTCATGGGATCTTTCAGTCAAGTCGGCTTCGGAATCAAAGTTGGCAGCCCAGTCAGGTTTTCTAAACTCTACGGGCTTGCCAGTATCCCGTGCGCGAAAGTATATCGTGTTCCCCATACCTTCGTTGCTCGCAAGCTCGGGAGCCAGCGACTCCTGGTATTCCTCGCGGGCCTCTTTCCCCCAACGGAACTCTGCACCGGCGCGATAGCCCAGAACTCCGTCACCCGTGGCATCCACAAACAATGGAGCGTAAATTACGAACTCTTTCTCGGTTCCTAATTGTGCAGCGCGAATAGCTTGGATGTGTTCGGGGTCCACCATGCTGACCTCCCTCATGGTCGTGTTGAGAAACAGCGTGAGTTGTTTTTCCCGAACTGCCCACTCGTACAGAACAAGGTCCCAATGCGAATTCATCATACCTTGGTCGTCATAGGGCTCCCAATTGCGCACTCGTTCTTCAGTGCGGATCTCTTCGAGGATGCCCGATTCTTTGATCCATGGGGTGCGACGGCAGGTATCCTCCGGAAATAGTCGGACGTCGCTCGAAGAATTACCGCCCAGCATGGAACGTTCATGGACCAGCGCGACACGGGCGCCGTTACGAGCCGCACTGATCGCAGCACACGTACCGGCGATACCGCCTCCTACCACCACAAGGTCGAACTTCTGATGGATCACTTCGATGGTTCCGGGACGAATGTAGCCGCCCGAGGGGGGGAACTCGGCAACCCTACCCGTATTGGACTGGGTTGGATCCCGCGGCGAATCAAACTGATTAACACGTGCGATGGCCGCTTCCGGAACCGGAGTTCTCGGCACTTTCCCGGCACCAAGTGCCATCATTAGTCGACCGACGAAGCTTCTGCGGTTTATAGACATCTTGACTCTCCTTTTCAATGTCGGCGATGGCGGTCTCTCGGTCATGCTACAAACAGTCAATACCGGGCACCCCTACTGGAGCTATTAGAATTCCAGTCCTAGCTCTTATCAGACAATACGCCTCGCCCGATAACTTCTTCTAATGGGGCGCGGTTCGCGAAAAATCCTTGATAACGGTTTGTTCGCGGCTAAAAGGTGCCGTCTCGCTCCTTTGCTCCACGCTTCCTTCAGACCCCGCCTCACGACGACGCCCTTGCGCTTCGCTAACTCTTCACCTCCATCTGGTTGAGTAGAGGACTTTCCCCTCCAAGCTGTCGAACATACTCGGCACACCTGGCTGGCGCCCCGACGAGTCGGGGCGATTTCCCGAAGGGACTTGTGGGAGCTCGCGGCTCACCTCCGTCGGCTTGTAGAACAGCATGCTGCCGAAGAGTGTATCCGCGGCAATGCCTTGCCCAAAGAGAGTCCCTTTGGCAGATCGCAGACGCTAAGAAGCGACCGTCTGGGCCAGCCCGCGGCTTTGGCTCCCGACGGTGCAGCAGGCCGAAGCCTTTAACGATAATGCCGCGTTACCTGCTCGGCGTCCGGACTGAACCCGTCCCATCTATTCCAACTCGATGGTTAATTCCGGATCCGGATAAATCTCCATGGTTTTCCAGATGCCATCGGTGGAAATCCGCAGGGGGCGGTTGTCCGGCACCACCGTTGCTTTCTGGAACGGAATCCGTTCGCTGTTGATCGTTAGCTTCGTATAGAGCGGCCGGTAGCGTTGGGTGTTGCAGGCTTTGCACATTGGACCTTCCTTCGTTGTCAGGCTGTCGATCACGTGCAAGACGTACCGCTGCTTCTGCCGGCGTATCCGGACGAGGTACCGCTGGGGGTTGATTTCAACCTTCCACATGGGTTCCCCGATGGTCTCCGCCCAGAGGTAACGCAAGAGATCGGGCTTCTCCGCCAGTGCCGATTCCGTCGCGGTCAGCTCGTACGCCGCACCGTTTCCGACGCGGTTGCGTGTGAACACCGGCATCTCGCCGGCAGTCGGCACGGATGCCCAAAGCAGCGGTTCCGCCGAGGTTGCTGTCACGCCCAGGATCGGTCTCTGCATGGATAGGCTCTCGTTGTTCCACTTCAAATCAAGCGAAACAACCCAGCTCGGAAACACGTAATCGACGTAGTGAAGTCCGAACATCGACGCGGCTGGCTTGGGTTCCTCCGTCCCAGCGAGTCCAATCCCTCGCCCAATCGCCAGGACTTTGCCTCCGCGGCGGACGAATGTGTCGAGCATATCCCTATCGGAAGGCATCAACTGGGCGCGGTCCGGCACGATCACCGTGCGGACGGTCTGCGGTATGCCATCGTATTTTCGCGATCCGGCGCAGTTGATCAGCCGATGCGACAGGTACCCGTTAGCACGCAGATTGGCCTCGAGCAGTGCGAGCTCGACGCCGTAATCTGGTGCTCCTCCCGGCCACTCAAGGTTCCTCGAATTTGCTGTTCCCAGCAGGACTGCGACGTCCGCCACATCCTCCGCCTCTTCCAGCCACGGCCTGCGCGCACGCAGCCACTCTCCGGAGTAATCGAGCAACTGCATTGTCCCCTTATCCACAGAGCCGTCATGGCCCAGCGTTACTGCAAGGTACATGTTCATGCCCGCCGTAAGAATATTGGCCAGCTCCACATGCATTTGATCAATGCTCGTCGAGGTCTTCAGCGGGCCACTGTTGAGTGGAGTGAACCAGTCGTCGGAAATGAGCGTGCCCCCCTCAACAGGCTTGTTCGTCTCGCCCAGGATCGGCGCGAATTTCTGCTGCGCCTCGATGGTGTGCAGCTCCGAGGTGAAATAGTCGAGGGATTCACCCATACCGGCAGCCGACATCGGTCCGCCAGAAA